>NZ_AP022584.1:3048805-3353685 GCF_010731675.1 Mycobacterium marseillense | reverse complement strand
GTCCTCGGCTGGCGATGAACTCGAGTGTCTCGGGATCGCGCAGGAGGTGGTTGCACACATCGCCCATGGAGTCGAAATCAATGCGGTCGCGCCGGCGGGGCACGAACACGCGCGAATGTATGCCCTCGAACGAGTCAAAGTAGGTCAAGTAAAAGAAGTTTCGTATCCAGCGATCGACGCCCAGCAGGTTGAACGGGGTCGGCGAGATGAAATACAGCGGCACGGTGTTGGTGTGAAAGAACGCGCGTACGTCCGAGATTCCGTTCAACACCCGGCGGGGTGCGGGCTCCGTCTCCCCGGCGGACACGATCAGGCCGGCCGCGGTGGCGTAACGGTGGCGAGCTCACGTTCCTGCATCCCACAAGTCTGCACCCGCCCATGAGCCTGTGGAAGTGCAAGCGTTTCGCTGGTCGAATGCGGCTGCGCCGCTGGGCTTCCCGCTCGAGCAGCTGCGCCATCTGGCGCGGGTGCGGATGACCTGCGGCATATCGAGCGCGCGGGCGTCCAAGGCGCGCTCAGTTGATCGGGGGTGGAGCCGATGACGGGAATCGAACCCGCGTATTCAGCTTGGGAAGCTGATGTTCTGCCATTGAACTACATCGGCACAGTTGCCTCAGAAGGCTAGCATCCGTAAGGGGGCGCGCTCGCCCGCGCGGGGGCCTGACCTCCCCCGACGGCCCGATTAAGAGCGCAACCACGAAATCTAAGACGCCTATCTAACTATTCTCATAACGCTCAGATTTATTATTTCGTTATCGCAACGTAATGTGCACCGGGTGGGTCGACACGCATTAGCCAGGAAGCGGCGCAGGCCGTCAGTGGCCCTGGCTGCAGTGCTCGCCCCCGCGGCCGTGTTCTTCGCGGTCTCTGGCGACGTTCATCCATTTGCCGCCCGCCAGGAACCCAAGCCCGTTATCAACGAGGTCGCTCCCTGTTGCGTGCAAATCGTGACAGCCGCGTCGAAGCGGCCCGCCAAAGGACTCGATGACGGCCAGCCCACCGCGGCCTCGCGCTACCACACGCGATCGCGTTTCCTGCCCGCCGGGCTCGCGCCCGAGCAGGGGCTACAGGTCCGGACGATCCTGGTCGAGCGCAGCATCAGCGCGGAGTTCCCCCAGGTCCACGAGATCGGTGGGGTGCGGCCGGATCCGCTGCCCTGGCACCCCCGGGGATTGGCGCTCGACGTCATGATCCCCGACCCCGGCAGCGCCGAGGGCATCGCGCTGGGCAACTCGATCGTCGCCTACGTGATGCAGAACGCCACCCGGTTCGGCATCCAGGATGCGATCTGGCGGGGCGTCTACTACACGCCCGGCGGATCTCAGGCCAGCCGGCTCGGCCACTACGACCACGTCCACGTCACGACCCTCGGCGGCGGATATCCGACCGGCGACGAGGTCTATCTCCGCTGAGCCCGTCCCGCAGCAGATAGGCTCGTCGCGTGCTGCTCTCCGATCGCGACCTCAGGGCCGAAATCAGCGCCGGGCGGTTGGGCATCGACCCCTTCGACGACGCCCTGGTGCAGCCGTCCAGCATCGACGTTCGCCTTGACTGCATGTTCCGGGTGTTCAACAACACCCGCTACACCCACATCGACCCGGCAAAGCAACAGGACGAGCTGACCACCCTGGTCGAACCCGTCGAGGGGGAGCCGTTCGTGCTGCACCCCGGCGAGTTCGTGCTCGGCTCCACACTGGAGCTCATCAGCTTGCCCGAGGACCTGGCGGGGCGGCTGGAGGGCAAGTCGTCGCTGGGCCGTCTCGGCCTGCTGACACATTCGACCGCCGGGTTCATCGATCCCGGCTTCAGCGGTCACATCACCCTGGAACTGTCCAACGTCGCGAACCTGCCGATCACGCTGTGGCCGGGCATGAAGATCGGCCAGCTGTGCATCCTGCGGTTGACCAGCCCGGCCGAACATCCTTACGGCAGTTCGCGAGTGGGGTCGAAGTACCAGGGCCAGCGAGGACCCACGCCGTCGCGCTCCTATCAGAACTTCATATCGTCTACATAGGTTCTGCGGGGCCCGCTCGCCCTCGTTCTGCGCGATACTTAGTTAGCCATGGTTTTTACCTCCGCCTGGCCGTGGTTCACCGCAATGCCTTTGGAGGGGTTTGTTTTGGATATCGTGCTCGGGGTGTCGATGGCACCGTCGTCGATCCAAATGGTTGTCCTGCAAGGCGAATACGCCGACGGCGCCACGGTAGAAGAGGACGCGATCGACGTCACCGCCGCCGACGACACAGCCACCGCGAGCGCACCCGACCAGGTGATCTCGGCGATTCTGGGTACCCGCGAGGGCGCCGCCGAGGCCGGCCTCGAGCTGTCGTCCATCGGCGTGACGTGGACCGATCAATTCGAGGCGGTCGCCTTGCGCGACGCGCTGACCGCTCACCGGCTCGACAATGTGATGCTGGTCTCGGCGTTTCTCGCCGCCGCGGCGCTGGCGCAAAATGTCGGCGGCGCAATGGGTTACGAGCGCACCGCGGTGCTGCTGGTCGAGCCGGAGACCGCCACGCTGGCCGTCGTGGAGACCTCCGACGGCTCCATCCCGGATGTCTACAAGCAGCAGATCCACGCCGAGTCCTATGGCGCCGCCACCGAGCAGCTCAGCGCGATGGTCGCCGGGCTGGAGAAGCTGGAATCGCTGCCGGGCGGGCTGTTCCTGGTCGGCTCGGGCGTCGATGTCGCCCCGTTGAAGCCGGCCCTGCAGTCGACGACATCGCTCGACGTGAGTGTGGCCGAGGAACCCGAGACCGCGCTGGCCCGCGGCGCGGCGCTGGCGTCGGCGAACGCCCCGCTGTTTGCCTCCTCGACCGCCGCGCTGGCCTATGCGCAAGACCCCGGCACCGGCGCGGTCGACCAGTACTCCCTGCCCGAATACCTCTATGTTCCCTTCGCTCCAGAGCCCGGCGACGACGAGCTCGCCTACAGCGCGCTGGACGATGAGGACGCCGACTCGCCGACAGTCGTCATCGAACGGCTTTTTCTCCCCGAAGAGAGTCAGCCGCAGCGGCGGCCGGCCCTGCTGGTCGGTAGCGGGCTGGCGGTGGCCGGCATCAGCGCGGTGCTGGCGCTCGAGATCGCGCTGGCGATCGGCATCCGCACGACGGGAACCGTCGCGCTGCAGCCCACCCCGAACCAGCACCTGATCGTTCCCACCGAGCAGGCCCCGGCGCCGGCGCAGGCGTCCGTGCCGGAGCCCAAGATCAGCCTGCCGGAGCCGGTGGCGGCCCCCAAGCCGTTGAATCCCCCGGCCGCCGCCCCGCTGCCCGCGGCTCCGCCGCCGGAAGCCCCGCCCGTTCCCGCGGCGCCGCCGGTGGTTCCGGTTCCCGTCGTGGTGCCGCCCGTTCCCGTTCCGGTGCCGGTGCGTATCCCGATCCCCAATCCGGTCGTCAGGCCGCCGCTGTTCGAGGTCCCGCCGCGCGTGTCGGTCCCTCAGCCGGTGTTGCCCCAACCGCCGGTGCACCTTCCTCAGCCGCCGACGCCCCCGAAGGTGGGCGGCACGGTTCCGCAGTCGCCGCCGCATCAAACGCCTCCCGGTGAGGGCACTCCGCCCAAGCCGGGCGCTCCGGGTAACTCGGGTGGTGGTCACGTGCCGACGCCGGGTTCGGGTGGTTCGGGTGGTGGCCATGTGCCGACGCCGGGTTCGGGTGGTTCGGGTGGTGGCCATGTGCCGGCGCCGGGTTCGGGTGGTTCGGGTGGTGGCCATGTGCCGACGCCGGGTTCGGGTGGTTCGGGTGGTGGCCATGTGCCGACGCCGGGTTCGGGTGGTTCGGGTGGTGGTCACGTGCCGGCGCCGGGTTCGGGTGGTTCGGGTGGTGGCCATGTGCCGGCGCCGGGTTCGGGTGGTTCGGGTGGTGGCCATGTGCCGGCGCCGGGTTCGGGTGGTTCGGGTGGTGGCCATGTGCCGACGCCGGGTTCGGGTGGTTCGGGTGGCGGTCACGTTCCGACGCCGGGTTCGGGTGGTTCCGGTGGCGGCCATGTCCCGACGCCCGGTTCGGGCGGTGGCCATGTTCCCAAGCCGGGTGGTGGCGGTCCGGGCGGACTTGGTGGCGGGCACGCTCCTGCGCCCGGCGGCGGACTTGGTGGCGGGCACGCTCCTGCGCCCGGCGGCGGACTTGGCGGCGGCCACGCTCCAGCACCTCGCGGCGGCGGAGGCTTCGGCGGCGGGCACAGCGGCGGTGGCCTGGGCGGTTTCGGGGGCGGCCACAGCGGCGGCGGCTTGGGCGGTTTCGGCGGTGGTCACGGCGGTGGCGGTGGCGGTGGCTTCGGTGGCGGTCACGGCGGCGGCGGTGGCGGCGGCCACAAATAGCCCTGGTTTGTCGAACCTCCCCGCAGCAAGCGGTCACGGGCGCCGATAGCGCAGCGCGCTAGGGTGGCGTCGCGAACCCCCATGCGGCGCCGGCGCAGGTGTGCCGGCGCAGCGCAGCAACCAAGCGTCGGGCGATTTGGAGGAGCGGTGGAGGTCGTACTTGGTGTGTCGATGGCACCGGAGACCGTCCGCATGGTGCTCGTCGAAGGTGCGGCCGCGGGCGGGGTGACCGTCGATCAGGACGGCTTCGACGTCGTCGGCCATCCGACCCCAGCTGCCGCGGCCGATCACGTCGTTGCGGCCATTCTCGGCACCCGCGACACCGCGGCCCAGGGCGGTTATCAGCTCAAATCGAGCGGGGTGAGCTGGAGCGACCCCGCCGAGGCGGCGGCCCTGCGAGATGTCTTGGCGGCGCGCAGGATTGAGAACGTGATGCTGGTCTCGGCGGTGATGGCCGCCGCGGCGCTGGCCCAGGCGATGGGCAGCGCCACCAACTGGGCCCGCACCGCGCTGCTGCTCGTCGAACCCACCAGCGCGACCCTGGCGGTCGTCGACACCTCCAACGGGACGGTCACCGACGTCCACCGGCACCCACTGCCCGGCCGCGACGACGTCGCGCTGGCGAAGCTGACCGCGATGGTCTCGGGCGCCGAATCGATGCGGGCACGACCGGACGGCGTGTTCCTGGTCGGCTCGGACGTGGACATCCCATTGATCAAGCCCACGCTGGAGGCCGCGACGTCGCTCGCGGTGACCACACCCGAGGAACCCGAGATGGCCCTGGCCCGCGGCGCCTCGCTGGCCGCGGCGAACGCACGGATGGGAGCGCCGCGGACGATCACGATGCCGTCCGCGCGGATTTCCTCGACCGCGGCCGAGATCGACCACGACGCCGACGCGCGCGACACCCGGCCCCGCGAACGGCACAGCCGGAAGCCGGTGGCCACCGTCGTCGGCGTGATGATCATCTTCGTCACCGGCTTCGTGACGTTGGCGTGGGCGCTGCTCTTCGGTAGCGGTCCGGACGCCGACCCAGCACCGGAGGTGAGCACGAACGTCGTCGCTCCGGAGAGCCCGCCGCCCCCGAACGCCGGTTCGCCCGGCCCGCCCCCACCTGCGGCCCCCGCACCAGCGACGCCCGAGGCGCCGGCACCGCCCGAGGGACCCCAGTCGCCGGCACCGCCCCCGCCGCAGTCCGGCGACCACCCACACTGGGACGACTGGCTGCATCGCCATTTGGGGCCCGATTTTCCGGTCCCGTAGTCCGACCACGACCGGGTCCCGGCCCACCCCCCGACGGCCGATCACGCGTAAAATCGGGACCCTAGGGGAATAACGGTGGGGACTCAGCGATGTCGCGCGCCACCATTTTGTGCGACGACGACGCCCTCACCGTGAATGACTAGCAACCGACTATTGGAGGAGCTTTGGACACCGTACTTGGTGTGTCGATGGCGCCGACCGCAGTCCGGATGGTGCTGGTCGAGGGGGAAAACGGCGACGGTGCCACCGTCGATGAAGACAATTTCGACGTGACGACGGCTGCCGATGCAGCAACTGTCACCGCCTCGGACCAGGTAGTCTCGGCCATCTTGGGGACGCGTCAGGGCGCAGCGGAGGGTGGCTACCAACTGGCGTCGACCGGGGTCACGTTCACCGACCCCGTCGAGGCCGCCGCGCTGCGCGACAAGCTCGCCGCCCACAAGGTCGAAAATGTGATGCTGGTCTCGGCCTTTCTGGCCGCGGCCGCACTCGCCCAGGCGGTCGGCCACCGAACCAATTACGCGCAGACCGCGCTGCTCTACATCGAGCCCGACACCGCGACGCTGGCGATCGTCGACAGCGCCGACGGCTCCATCGCCGACGTACGGCGCCAGGTCCTCCCCGAAGACGACGAGGCGGCCGTGGCCGAGCTGACTCGCCTGGTCTCCGGCGCGGAGAACATGGAAAGCCGCCCGGACGCCGTGTTCGTCGTGGGCTCCGGCATCGACATCCCGCTGATCAAGCCCGCGCTGGAGGCGGCGACCACGCTGCCACTGACCGCGGCCGAGGAACCGGAGACGGCGCTGGCCCGCGGTGCGGCGCTGGCGTCGGCGCATGCGCCGCTGTTCGCGTCGTCCACCGCGGCCCTGGCCTACGCGCAGGACCCCGGCACCGGTGCGATCAACCCGCTCGCCGTGGCTCCCGGCTACTTCGATGCGCCCGGGGATGCCGGGGTGGATGCCCTGGCATACAGCGCCGTGCCCGACGACCCCGACGACTTCTTCACGGGCTCGCAGACCGCGGCGACAGAACTCGTCGGCGCGGACTATCGCGCGCGCAACTTCAGGTTGGTGGGCAGCGCCGTGGCGGCGGTCTTCGTCATCGGCGTGGTGGCGCTGGTCGTCTCGCTGGCCATTGCCATCCGCCCGACGGCGAACGTGCGGCCCAGCCCGAATGAGAACGTCGTCGTCGCGCCCACAAGGCCCGCACCGGCACCCGCGGCCCCGGCTCCTGCCCAGGCGCCCGCGGCTCCTGCGCCGGCCCCGGAGGCGCCGGCCCCCGCACCAGAGGCTCCCGCGCCGGCCCCGGCCGCCCCGGCGCCCGCCCCCGTGGCCCCGGCGCCCGCTCCGATCCCGGTTCCGGCGGCCCCGCCGCCCGCGCCGCCTCCAGTGGCGCCCGTTCCCGTGCCGATCCCGCTGCCGATCCCGGGCATCGGTGGCCCGCCCGGCGGCGGGTGGGGCCCCGGTCACGGCGGAGGCCACGGCGACCACGACGGCGGCGGCTTCCCCGGCGGCCCGCGCGGCGGGTTCGGCGGTGGCCACGGTCACGGCGGCTTCGGCGGCCCCCACATCGGCATCCCGGGCATCCCCGGGCTGTAAGACGTACCCGGCATCGGCGGCCACCCGTCATCTGCCGTTTGCCTCCCGCTTAGCCCCGGGACGCAGTTAGCTCATCGGGGTCGCTTACACCAGTGGTATGCGATGCACCGTGTTCGGCACGGGATACCTCGGCGCCACCCACGCGGTCGGGATGGCGGCCCTGGGGCACGACGTCCTCGGGATCGACATCGACCCGGGCAAGGTGGCCAAGCTCGCCGGGGGCGACATCCCCTTTTACGAGCCCGGCTTGCGAAAGTTGTTGAACGAGAACCTGGCTGCGGGCCGGCTGCGCTTCACCACCGACTACGACGCGGCCGCTGAGTTCTCCGACCTGCACTTCCTGGGCGTGGGCACCCCGCAAAAGAAGGGCGAATACGGCGCCGATCTGCGCCACGTCTATGCCGTGATCGATGAGCTGGTGCCCCGGTTGACGAGTTCGGCGGTGCTGGTGGGCAAATCGACCGTTCCGGTGGGCACCGCGGCCGAGCTGAACCACCGTGCGGCCACGCTGGCGCCCCGCGGCGTGGACGTCGAAATCGCCTGGAACCCGGAGTTTCTGCGCGAGGGCTACGCCGTGCAGGACACCCTGCGGCCGGACCGGATTGTGCTGGGCATCCACCACGATTCGGCGCGCGCCGAGGCCGCCGTTCGTGAGCTGTACGGGCCGCTGCTGGACGCGGGGGTGCCGTTCCTGGTGACAGATCTGCAGACCGCGGAGTTGGTCAAGGTCTCCGCGAATGCCTTTCTGGCGACCAAGATTTCGTTCATCAACGCCATTTCCGAGGTGTGCGAGGCCGCCGGCGCGGATGTCAGCCTGCTGGCCGATGCGCTCGGATACGATCCCCGGATCGGACGCCAATTCCTCAACGCCGGTTTGGGTTTCGGCGGCGGCTGCCTTCCCAAGGACATCCGGGCCTTCATGGCGCGCGCCGGCGAACTGGGCGCCGACCAAGCGCTGACGTTCCTACGTGAGGTGGACAGCATCAACATGCGCCGCCGCACCCGGATGGTGGAACTGGCCAGCGCAGCGTGTGGAGGCTCGCTGCTGGGTGCCAACGTCGCGGTGCTGGGCGCGGCGTTCAAGCCCGAATCCGACGACGTGCGCGACTCGCCCGCGCTCAACGTCGCGGGCCAACTGCAACTCAACGGCGCCGCGGTCAACGTCTATGACCCCAAGGCGCTCGACAACGCGCAACGCCTGTTCCCGACCCTGAACTACGCGGTCTCGGTCGAAGAGGCCTGCGAGCGCGCGGATGCGGTGCTGGTGCTCACCGAATGGCGCCAATTCGTCGAGCTCGATCCCGCCGACCTGGCCGGCGGTGTGCGGGCCCGCGTCATCGTCGACGGCCGCAACTGCCTGGACGTAGGGCGCTGGCAGCGGGCGGGCTGGCGGGTGTACCGGCTCGGCGCGCCGCGACCGTAGCTGGGGCCAAGCGCAACAGACGAAATGCGTTGCGGCTCAGAAGGTATTGGTCGACCGAACCCGCTATCGGCTGACCCGGGCGCGCAGCATGGCTCGCGGGTATTCCCCGCCATCTCGGGAAAGCTCGATCTGAACGTTGGCGAACCCGGCCGACCGGAGCGCGTCGGCAACCGGCGCGGGATCGGAAAGTGCGCGGAAGGGCAACGTGGCCGCGACGTCGTCGTCGTAGTGGTGGCCTGCCACGTGTGGGTTCAGCGAGACGTCGGCGATCAGCGTTGCGCCCGGCACCGACACCCGGCGCCATTCCGCGAAGGCCTTCTCCGGCTCGAGCAGCGTCCAGATGAAGTGCCGCGCCGTCACCGCGTCGAAGCTGGCATCGGCGAACGGCAGCTTTTCGGTCACTCCCTCCACGAACGTGACAGTCGGTGCGGCCTTGGCGCGCGCCCGGGCCAACATCGCCTCGGAGGCGTCCACACCGGTCACCCGGTGGCCGAGCTCGCTCAGCAACAACGCAACAAAGCCTGTGCCCGTGGCGATATCGAGCACCCGCGAATGATCGGGGATTGCGCTCAGCGCCGCCGTCCACCGTTGGCGTTCCGGCTCCGAGGAGATGCCGTGCGCGGCCCGCTGGTCGTATTCCGAACCCTCACGCTCCCAAAAGGCCCGGATCGCCGCGTGCGCGCCGGGAAGCCCCACGCTGTCAGCAAGCACTGCACACGCCCCATCGTCTCGTCATCGTCGACAAGTCTGCAGGGGACGCGATCGTCACCGCAAGGAGGGCGGGCGCGGCCCGCGCGAGTAGCCTGACCGGCGTGGACTATGCCGGCGCATTCCTCGACGAGAACCGAGCTTTCGCGGAGCTGTTCGACGGCGCCGACGAATCCACACCGGTGCCCACCTGCCCGGAGTGGACGCTACGGCACCTGTTCCGCCACGTCGGGCGCGGCGACCGCTGGGCGGCCCAGATCGTGCGCGACCGACTCGAGAGCTACCTCGACCCCCGCACGGTGGAAGGCGGCAAGCCGCCGCCCGACCCCGCCGACGCGATCTCCTGGCTCCACGGCGGCGCTCAGCGCCTCGTCGACGCCGTGGAACTGACGGGAGTCGAAACTCCGGTCTGGACGTTCCTCGGGCCGCGTCCGGCGAACTGGTGGATCCGGCGGCGACTGCACGAGGTGGCCGTGCATCGGGCCGACGCCGCGATCGCGCTGGGCGGCGATTTCAGTCTCGAACCCGAGATCGCGGCCGACGGAATCACCGAATGGCTGGAGCGCCTCGCGATCCAGGCGGGAACCGAGGGGTCGCCGCTGCCGCTCGAGGAAGGGACCACGCTGCACCTGCACGCCACCGACCCCGGCCTCGGCGAAGCCGGGGAGTGGACGGCCGCCGTCGAGCAGGGACGGGTCACGTGGTCACACGAGCACGGCAAGGGCAGCGTGGCACTGCGCGGCGGCGCCACCGAGCTGCTGCTGGCGATCCTGCGCCGGCGCCCGATCGCCGACACGGGCGTCCAACTGTTCGGGGACGACGCCGTGTGGCAGCGCTGGTTGGACCGTACGCCTCTCTAGCCGCGGGGCCGCACGGTAATTTGCACACCATGACCACATCGGAGATCGCCACCGTTCTGGCATGGCACGACGCCCTCAACGCCGCCGACATCGAGACCTTGGCGTCCCTGTCCAGCGACGATATCGAGATGGGCGATGCGCACGGGGCCGCCCAGGGCCACGAGGCGCTGCGCACGTGGGCGGCCTCGCACCGCCCGGCCACGGAGCTCGGCCGGATGTATGTGCACGACGGCGTCGTGGCCGTCGAACTGAAACCCGGCAGCCCCGGCGAGCCGGGGACCGCCACCGACGGTGCGCTGACGTTCCGGGTGGTCCACGACCACGTCACCTCCGTGTTCCGGCACGACAGCCTGGCGTCGGCGCTGGCGGCCACCGAGCTCACCGAATCCGACGCCATCGACTAGGACCACAGGCACCAGGAGCTATCCATGCGCGGAATCATCTTGGCCGGCGGGTCGGGCACCCGCCTGCACCCGATCACCACGGGCATCAGCAAGCAGTTGCTGCCGGTCTACGACAAGCCGATGGTCTACTACCCGCTGTCCACCCTGATGATGGCCGGAATCCGCGACATCCTGGTGATCACCACCCCGCATGACGCGCCCGGATTCCAGCGACTGCTGGGCGACGGCGCGCAGTTCGGCGTCAACATCACCTACGTGACGCAGGACCGCCCCGACGGCCTGGCCCAGGCGTTCGTCCTGGGCGCCGAGCACATCGGCAACGAGTCGGTGGCTTTGGTGTTGGGGGACAACATCTTCTACGGGCCCGGGCTGGGCACCAGCTTGAGCCGCTTCCAAACCATAAGCGGGGGAGCGGTTTTCGCCTACTGGGTGGCCAACCCGTCGGCTTACGGTGTGGTCGAATTCAGCGACGACGGCCTGGCGCTGTCGCTGGAAGAAAAGCCCCAGACACCGAAATCCAATTACGCGGTGCCGGGTCTGTACTTCTACGACAACGACGTGATCGAAATCGCCAAGGGGCTCAAGAAATCGGCGCGCGGCGAGTACGAGATCACCGAGGTCAACCAGATCTACCTCAACCGCGGCCGGCTCTCGGTCGAGGTGATGGCCCGCGGAACGGCCTGGCTGGACACCGGCACGTTCGATTCGCTGCTGGACGCCAGTGACTTTGTGCGCACGCTGGAACGACGGCAAGGCCTCAAGGTCAGCGTGCCGGAGGAGGTGGCGTGGCAGCAGGGCTGGATCAGCGACGAGCAGCTGGCCGAGCGCGCGCACAGCCTGCTCAAGTCCGGGTATGGCTCCTATTTGCTGAATCTGTTGGAGCGGAGCCGGTTTCACTAGGCTTGGCCAGCACCGCGGCGATCCCCGTCGTCAGCGGCACCGACAGCGCCAGCGCCATCCCGCCCACCGCCGAGCGGGCGATCTCGATCGCCACGCTCTCGCCGGTCAGCACGTCCGTCAACGAGCGGTTGGCGACGCTGAACAGCAACAGCAGCGGCAGCGAACTCCCGGCGTAGGCCAGCACCAGTGTGTAAACGGTGCTGGCGATGTGATCGCGTCCCACCCGGATGGCCCCCACGAAGATCGCCCGCCGCGAACCCCCGAGCCGCGCGAGCTCGAAGACCGTCGAGGATTGGGTCACCGTCACATCGTTGAGCACACCCAGCGACCCGATGATGAACCCGGCCAGCAGCAGGCCGCCGATCGACACGTTGCCCAGGTACGCGCTGACGGTGGTGTTCTGCTCGTCTGACAGACCGGTGAGATGCGCCAGTTGTATTGCTGCCCATGACAATCCGGCGGCCAACAGCAGTGCCGACAGGGTGCCCAGCAATGCGGCGCTGGTCCGCAGACTGACCCCGTGTGCCAGGTAGATGACCGCGTAGAGGATCGCCGCCGACGCCACCAGAGCCACCGGGACCGCGGGCGCACCGTCCCGCAGGGCCGGCAGCAGAAACAGCACCAGCACCACGAACGCGACGACGATGCCCACCAGCGCGAGCAACCCGCGCCAGCGCGCCACGGCCACGATCACCACCGCGAACGCGATCGCCAAACCGACCAGCGCCCAACCCCGTTCGAAGTCGTAGAACGCGTAGCTGGTGGCGCCCTGATCGTCGACCTGCCGCACGACCCGAATACGGTCGCCCACCGCGAATTTCGGCTGACTGGGTCCGGGGGAGGACTCGAGCAGGGTGGTGGCGCCCGCGTTCGGGCCGGAATCGATGGCGACCTGGGTCAACACGCAGCGCCCGGCTCCCGGCGCGGCGGGCTGCGGCGGGCCGGTGAGGACCTGACTGACCGACGGACTGCCGCAGTCGCCCAACCCGCTGGACACCACGTGCCCGGCCTGCGTGCTCACCGCGCCGCCGGACGCGCTCTGCAGCGGCATCGGAATGTCGACGCGCTGCCGACTGGGCCACAACAGGATCGCGCCGACGGCCACCGCCACGCCGATCGCGACGAGCAGCCCGACGACGATCCTGGCGGGCAATGGATCAACGCCGGACGGGCCCGGCGGCATGCTGTGCGAGTGGGAGTGCGTCACGCGCTCCACCGTAGAGACGGTTTCCTGGGTGCTTACTGGCGATAGCCGACGAGGAAGTTGCCCAGCCGCTCGATCGCGGCCGCCAGATCGCGGGCCCAGGGCAGGGTCACGATGCGCAGGTGATCCGGTGCGGGCCAATTGAAGCCGGTGCCCTGGGTGACCAGAATCTTTTCCTGCAGCAGCAAATCGAGGACGAGCTGCTCGTCGTCGTCGATGTCGTAGACCTCGGGGTCCAGCCGCGGGAAGGCGTAGAGCGCGCCGTCCGGCTTGACGCAGGACACCCCGGGAATCTCGTTGAGCTTGGTCCAGGCGATGTCGCGCTGCTCGAGCAGCCGGCCGCCGGGCAGGACCAGGTCGTCGATGCTCTGGTAGCCGCCCAGCGCGACCTGGATCGCGTGCTGCGCCGGGACATTGGGGCACAGCCGCATGTTGGCCAGCAGGTTGATCCCCTCGATGAAGCTGCCGGCGTGGTCTTTGGGCCCGGTGATCGCCAGCCAGCCGGCCCGGTACCCGGCCACCCGGTAGGCCTTGGAGAGGCCGTTGAACGTCAGGCACAACATGTCCGGCGCGAGCGAGGCCAAGTTGATGTGCTTGGCGTCGCCGTAGAGGATCTTGTCGTAGATCTCGTCGGCGAGCAGCAGCAGCTCGTGCTTGCGCGCCAATTCGACGATCTGCGTGAGCACTTCGCTGGTGTAGACCGCGCCCGTCGGATTGTTCGGGTTGATCACCACCAGCGCCTTGGTGCGGTCGGTGATCTTTGCCTCCATGTCGGCGAGGTCGGGCTGCCAGCCCTGCGTCTCGTCGCACAGGTAGTGCACCGGGGTGCCGCCCGCCAGCGACGTCGACGCCGTCCACAGCGGATAGTCGGGCGACGGGATCAGCACCTCGTCGCCGTTGTCGAGCAGGGCCTGCAGCGTCATCGTGATCAGCTCGGACACCCCGTTGCCCAGGTAGACGTCGTCGACGTCGAAGCGGGGGAAACCGTCGACCAATTCGTAGCGGGTGACCACCGCCCGGCGGGCCGGGAGGATGCCCTGCGAGTCGGAGTAGCCCTGCGCGTAGGGGAGGGCCTGGATCATGTCGCGCATGATGACGTCGGGCGCCTCGAAACCGAACGGCGCCGGGTTGCCGATGTTCAGCTTGAGGATGCGATGACCCTCGGCCTCCAGCCGCGCGGCCTGCTGATGTACCGGGCCGCGGATCTCGTACAGGACGTCCTGGAGCTTCGACGACTGCGCGAAACTACGCTGCTGCCGGTGATGGGCCGACGGGTGCGGTGGCAGCTGATGAGGCAGCTGGTGGGTGGTCACATCACCAATGGTGCCATCACTGTCCACTGAAATTTGCTGTCAAGCGCAAAATTCGCAGGTCAGCGCTTGCCCGGGGGACGCGCCCCGCGGGCGATGCCCAGGCCTTTGACCGGCGGCTGCGGCGGCGCGTCGGCGCCGTCGGACTGCTTTGCCGGCTCCGCTTTCGGTGCCGGCTCGGCCTCGGCCTGGGCCTGTTCGGCGGGCTCAGCCTCGGCCTTAGGGACCTCGGCTTTCGGTGCCGCCTTCTTGGCGCCGGGTCGTTTGGCGCCCGCGGCGATGCCCAGGCCCTTCACGGGCGCGGCGGGCGCCGTGGGCTCGTCCTTGGCTTTCGGTTCCGCTTCCGCTTCCGCCTTGGGCGCTTCCGCCGTGGGGGCCTCGGCTTTCGGCGCCGCCTTCTTGGCGCCGGGTCGCTTGGCGCCCGCGGCCATGCCCAGACCCTTCACGGGCGCGGCGGGCGCCTTGGTTTCGGTCTCGGCCTCCGGCGCGGCCGCTTCGGCCTTGCCCTCCGCGGCCGGTGCCGCCTTCTTGGCGCCGGGCCGCTTGGCGCCGCCGGCGATGCCCAGGCCCTTGACCGGCGCTGCCGCCTCGGCCTTGCCCTCCGCGGCCGGTGCCGCCTTCTTCGCCCCGGGCCGCTTGGCGCCCCCGGCGATGCCCAGGCCCTTGACCGGGGCGGCGGGTGCGGCTGCGGCCTCAGACTTCGGGGCCGCCTCGGCGGGTGCCTCCTCGGCCTCCTCGGCGGGAGCCGTTGCCGTGGCCGTCGCGGCCTTGGGCGCCTCAGCCGCCCGCTTTTCGGCTTCCTTGGCGGCCGTGCCCTTTTCGGGCAGCGTCGCCTTGTCGTACTCGAGGGAGGCGAGCAGGATCTGGGCGACGTCGAGCACCTCGACGCCGGAGCGCCCGGCCTCCTCCTGCCGGTCGTTGACGCCGTCGGTGACCATCACGCGGCAGAACGGGCACGCGGTGGCGATGGTGGTGGCCCCGGTGGCCAGCGCCTCGTCGACGCGTTCGTGGTTGATCCGCTTGCCGATGTGCTCTTCCATCCACATCCGCGCGCCACCGGCGCCGCAGCAGAAGCTGCGCTCGGCGTGCCGCGGCATCTCGGTCAGGTTCGCCCCGGAGGTCCCGATCAGCTCACGCGGCGCCTCATAGACCTTGTTGTGCCGGCCCAGGTAGCAGGGATCGTGGTAGGTGATGTCCTGGGACACCGGCGTCACCGGCACCAGCTTGTTGTCCCGGGTCAGCCGGTTCAGCAACTGGGTGTGGTGCAACACGCTGTAGTTGGCGCCCAGCTGCCGGTATTCCTTGCCGAGGGTGTTGAAGCAGTGCGGGCAGGTCACCACGATCTTGCGGTCGACGGTCTCGGTGCCCTCGAACAGGCCGTCCAGGGTCTCGACGGCCTGGGCGGCCAGCTGCTGGAACAGGAACTCGTTGCCCGAGCGGCGCGCGGAGTCGCCGTTGCAGGACTCGCCGGTGCCCAGCACCAGGTACTTCACCCCGGCGATGGCCAGCAACTCGGCGACGGCCTTGGTGGTCTTCTTGGCCTTGTCGTCGTAGGCGCCGGCGCAACCGACCCAGAACAGGTACTCGTAGCCGTCGAAGCTGTCGACGTCCTCGCCGTAGACCGGCACGTC
The DNA here is from genome assembly GCF_010731675.1 of Mycobacterium marseillense. NCBI lineage: Bacteria > Bacillati > Actinomycetota > Actinomycetes > Mycobacteriales > Mycobacteriaceae > Mycobacterium > Mycobacterium marseillense. The sequence continues at coordinate 3,338,069 of NZ_AP022584.1, read as the reverse complement.
GAAGTCGACCTCGTCGATCCAGTTGGTGCGGTCCGACGCGTTCTGACCCCACGGGTTGCCCTTGGTCTCCAGGTTTTTGAACAGCACCGACAGTTCCGAGGGGAACTCGGACTCCATCATCACCTGGTAGCGGCGCATGTCGATGATGTGGTCGACGTGCTCGATGTCCACCGGGCACTGCTCGACGCAGGCGCCGCAGGACACGCAGGACCACAACACGTCGGGGTCGATGACGCCGCCCTGTTCCTCGGTGCCGACGAGCGGCCGGGTCGCCTGCTCCGGACCGGACCCCATGACGCGGCCGAACCCGGACTCGGGAACGTGGTGGGCCTCGGCGTGTTCTTCGCCGGACAGCTCCTCGCCGAGCCCGCCCGCCGGCGTGCTCTCGAGGGGGCTCTCCTTGTCACCCAGGATGTAGGGCGCCTTGGCCATCCAGTGATCGCGCAAATCCATGATGACGAGCTTGGGCGACAGCGGCTTGCCGGTGTTCCACGCCGGACACTGCGACTGGCAGCGGCCACACTCGGTACAGGTGGCGAAGTCCAGCATGGCCTTCCAGCTGAAGTCCTCGACCTTGCCGCGCCCGAATGTCGCGTCGTCGGGCGGGTTTTCGAAGTCGATCGGCTTGCCGTCGTGCTCGAGCGGCAGCAGCGGGCCCAGCCCGTCGGGCAGCCGCTTGAAGATGACGTTGATCGGCGCCGTGAAGATGTGCATGTGCTTGGAGTGCAGCACGATGATCAGGAACGCCAGCATGACTGCGATGTGCAGCAGCAGGGCCGTCGTTTCGATGATCTCGTTGGCGGGCTGGCCCAGCGGACGCAGAATGACGCCGAACAGTTGCGACAGGAAGGCGCCGTTGCCGTAAGGCAGCGTGCCGTTGTTGACCGCGGCTCCGCGCACGAACACGTAGGTGAAGACGACGTTGAAGATCATGAACAGCACCAGCCAGGCACCGCCGGTGTGGGAGCCGTAGAACCGGGATGACCGCCCGATCTCCTTCGGGCTGCGCATCAACCGGATGATGGCGAAGGTGACGATGCCCAGGAAGACGGCGGTCGCGAAGAAGTCCTGCAGGAACCCCAGCGCGTCCCACCGCCCGATGAACGGGATGTGGAAGTTGTCCTGGAAGAGCAGACCGTAGGCCTCGATATACACCGTGAGCAGGATGAAGAAGCCCCACATGGTGAAGAAGTGCGCCAGGCCGGGGATCGACCACTTCAACAGCTTGCGCTGCCCGAAGACCTCGGAGAGCTCGGCCCAGATTCGTTTGCCGGGTTCGTCGGTGTGCCCCGGGGACGGCTTGCCGGACGTGATCAGCTTGAACAGCCACAGGACCCGTCGTGCGGCGAGCGCGGCCACGACCAGCGTCATGCCCATGCCCACGACCAGCCTGATGAGCATCTGCGTTGTCACAGAAGGTCTCCCCAATGCATAGATAATTCGGCCTGTGCTTTATTTGCCTGCTTAAGCCCCGCTCATAGTTACATCTTCGCGGCTTTCGGCGCGAGAAAGGCTGCCCTAACTTGGGAGTCGTCGACGCCTCTGGCCTGCTAGTTGATACCCACTCGCCGGATGTGACGTTTGTCGGAGTGACCAGCGCCACCAAATTTCGCTAAATGACCCTTTTCCGGAGCCCTTTTCTGGGGCCGGGGCGCAATCGTTCGCGTCAGCGCCCGAATGGGGGCTGGAAGATCGGCGGCAAGGTCGGTCGTACCCGCGTCGTGGTTGTCGGTGCCGCGGTGGTGGTCGCCTGTGACGTCGTGGTGGGCGGCGCGGTGGTGGTCGTCGTGGTGGTCGGCGGGGGCGTCGTTGTCGTGGTCGACGGCTCCGGCGGCGGTGTCGTGGTGGTCGTGGCGGGCGGCGCCTCGCTGGACGGGGGTGGTGGAGCCGGAACCACGGTGACGGTGGTGCTGTCGTTGGGGCCGGTGATGGTCACCGTCTGCGGCGGTGGCGGTTGGGTCGGCGACGTCGGAGGGGCCGGGGTGGACTTCGTCATCAACAGGCCGATCGCCAGTGCCACGGCCACCAGCACCGCCACCCCCGCCCCGGCCACGGTCAACACCAGGGCCGTGCGCTTGTACCAGGGCAGCCCGCCCTGCGCCGGGTACTCGAATTCCCGTGCCTCGCTGGCGTATTCGCCGGTGGCATCGCGGCCGGTGTAGGGCACCGGTTCGTCGGAATCGGCGTCTTGCGACCACGCCAGGGCGTCGTCCACGTCGGTGGCCTGGGCCGCCCACGCGGCCTGGGTCACCCCGATCCCCGCGGTGCCCACCATTTCGGTCGGTGTCTCCACGGCGGCGGCCGCGGCGGTTTCAGCGCCCCCCGCTGCGTACTGCGCACCGAGCACCGCCGCGCCGAGCGCGGCCAGCGACGCCGGCTGCGCCGCGCTGCGGACCGGGACCCCGAAGCGCTGCGACAATCGCGCGGTGATCAGCGGGATGCTCGCGCCGCCCCCGGCGATCGCCACGGCGCGCAGGTTGGTGTTCGGAACTCCGTTGCGCCGCAACGTTTCTTGGAGAGTTGTGACAAACCGGTCCAGCGGCGGGGAGATCAGTTGCTCGAGCTCGGTCCGGGTCAGTTGAGCGGCTTCCCCGGACGCCCCCGCGACGGTGCTCACTGCGGCCGTCGTCAGTTGCTCCTTGGCGCGGCGGGATGCGGCGAGCAGGCGGGACTGCGAGCCCATCCGCGCGCTGCCGCCCAGGACGGCGGTGCTGACGTCGGAGGCCAGCAGGTGATCGACGATGAGCTGATCGATCGCGTCGCCGGAGAAATCGGTGTGCCGCACGGCCGGGCCGACGGGCGCGAAGCCGGCCTGGGCGTCCAGCGCCGTGACGGTGGTGCCGCCCGCGCCGAAGTCGCACAGCGCGACGACGCCGTCCGCCGGGAAACCCGGCGTGCCGCGCAGCGCCGCAACCGCGGCCGTGGCGTCGGAGACCAGCATCGGCGCGACCCCGCCACGCGCGAGGTCCGACTGGGCGAAGAACTCCTCGCGCAGCGCCGCGAACTGCTCGTCGGACCAGTAGGCGGGGACCGCGATGCTGATCGGTGTCCCGTAGCCGACCGTGCGGGCCATCGCCTCGATCGCCTCGACCGTCAGCGCCGCGCCGAGGTACTTGGTGCCGTCGGCCGCCACCAGCGGAGCCCGGTCGCCGACGCGCTCGACGAACCCGCGCAGTACCAGGCCGGGTGTGGTCAGGTTCGGGTTCTCTTCCGGCAGGCCAACTTCGGTGGGGCGGTGCTCGAACAGGGTCAGCACCGAGCTGCGGGTGACCGGAGCGCTGCCGGCGCGGGCCGCCACCAGGTTGGCCACCCCGATCGATAGCCCGAGCGACTGGCTCATGTCCGCACCCCTGTGTGTTGTCCCGTGGATTGCAGCGAGTCTAGGGCGCCGCCGGCGCCGCGTCGCCGCGCATGATCGGCCCGGCGCCGACTGCTAGCGAAGGCCCGGCGGCACCGTGATGACGGTCGGCACCTGCGGAATGGTGATCACCGGCGGCAGCTGTGGCAGATGGTGGCGATGCGTGGGTTGCTGCGTTTGTTGTCCAGTGGGCCGCTGCTGCGTCGGCTGCTGGGCCGGCGGTTGTTCTTCGGCGCTGCTGCTGGGCTCGGTGGTGGTCGTCGTGGTCGTCGGCGTGGTCGTCGTGGTTGTCGTCGTGGTGGTGCTCGTCGTCGACTTGGGCACGTGGCTGACGGACTGGTCGCCGTTGATGAGCTCGATGATGCCGAACACGATCAGCCCGATCAGGATGACGACGGAGATCAACCAGGCGACGAGCATCGCGGGCTTGCGGTACCAGGGCGTGGGCTCGGGTTCCTGGTCGAACGGGTCAAAGCCCGGGGGGTGCTCGAACCCGTGGGGCGGCTGGGGCGGGAAGTTCGGTGGCGGGACTTCACCGGTCGGCGGCTCGCTCACGTCGAAATCGGCATGCTGGGTCGGCCGGTTGTGGAAGTCATCGCGTGGACCGTTGGATGCCACGGGTCCGATGGTACTGACCGCACCTGCCAGTCCGCTGATGCCAACCCCTGAGGGGGTCGCGTGGCGTGGCTCAGCAGGGCCGGCGCGCTGGGTGCGTGCAGTTCCTCAGGGCCGCTCTCGTCGGTCGCCGATAAGGTGCCAAGCGCGGACCGCAGCCCACCGCTGGACTGTGGCGCTTAACACAATCGCTTGACCGTCCGGGCCGAATAGTGTTCTTCTACAATGAAATTCGATTGGCACGTCAACTTTGACTAATAAAAAAATTCGTGACAGGCTCGTTTTCCGCATCGAGATGTAAAGTCGAACGGCAGTCCCGCACCCAGCGTCGCGCCTGGGCAGATCTGTGACCAAGCCGAGCGGAATCGCGCGATACGCGAATACCTTGACCGTGCCAGCGACCACGCACCTGCCGTGACAGCAGGGACGCCGGTTATGACATCGGGCCCCTGAAGCGCGGCGAGCGAGCAGGAAATCCGAGCACAGGGCAGGGGGACGATCACGATGTCCGGCCGGCCCGCCGATGCGCCCCGGATTCGTCATCTCCGCTACCACGTTCGGCTCTGCTAGTGGCCACCGACGATTCGACATACCGCGAATGGTGGTCAGAGGCCGGCGATGACGCTCTGCCCGCGGCGAACCAGTGGCATCCCGAGGCGGGATCGCAAAACGGGACCGACCCGGCAAAGTGCACAGATGCGGCTCACGAGAAAGCGTCGCAGAGTGCCGTCGGCGCCGGCGCGGAGACGGGAAACCAACTGACGAGCGCCGTGGTCGTCATCGCGCTCGTCTCGGCGATCTCGGGCTTGCTCTACGGCTACAACACCGGTGTCATCTCCTGGGCCCTCTTGCAGCTCACCGAGGAGTTCAACATCGGCGCGGCCTGGAAGCAGGTGGTCGCCGCCAGCATCCTGTTCGGCGCCATCATCGGGGCTTTGGCGTGCAGCTGGCTTTCGGATCGGTTCGGCCGGCGCGGCACGCTGTTGATGCTGTCGGTGGTGTTCATCGTCGGTGCGGTGTGGTGCGCCGACGCGCCGGATGTCGTGGTGCTGTCGCTGGGAAGGCTGGTCCTGGGCTTCGCGGTCGGCGGGGCGACGCAGACGGCGCCGATGTATGTCGCCGAGCTCTCGCCGTCGGCCTACCGGGGGCGGTTGGTGCTGTGCTTCCAAATCGCCATCGGGGTGGGCATCCTCGCCGCTAACGTCGTCGGGGTCTTCGACTCGGTCTCCTGGCGGGGCCCGACCGGAATCGCGTGCGTACCCGCCGCGATCATGCTGTGGCTGTTGCTGCGGCTCCCGGAAAGTCCGCGCTGGCTGGTCAAGCAAGATGATCGAGACGCTGCACGAGCCGTGTTGGAGCGGGTCCGGCCCGACGGGTACGACGTGGGTGCCGAGCTGGACGAAGCGACCGAACTCGCGCGCATGGAACGCAAGGCCAGCACCCGCGGCTGGAGTGGGCTGCGCGACGCCTGGGTGCGCCCGGCCCTGGTTCTGGGTTGCGGCATCGCGGTGTTCACCCAGCTCAGCGGCATTGAGATGATCATCTACTACGCGCCGACCATCTTGACCGACGACGGCGTGTACCGGTCCGTGGCCCTGCTGGTGTCGGTGATGTTGGGTGCGACCTACGTGATCGCCCAACTGGTCGGGCTGGCCATTATCGACCGGGTCGGTCGGCGCCGGCTCACCCTCATCATGGTGCCGGGTGCGGCGATCAGCCTGTTCGCGCTCGGCCTGATCTTCGTCACCGCCGACAGCGGTCACGACGTGATCACCTACATCATGATCTGCCTGATCGCCTTCATGGTGTTCAATGCCGGCGGCCTGCAGCTGATGGGATGGCTGACCGGCTCGGAGACCTATCCGCTGGCGGTGCGACCGGAGGGCACCGCCGTGCATTCGGCGACGCTGTGGGGGACCAACCTACTCATCACGCTGACGCTGCTGTCGCTCATCAATGCGATCGGGGTCGGACCCTCGATGTGGCTCTACGCGTTGTTCAACGTGGCGGCGTGGATCTTCGTCTTCTTCCGCATGCCCGACCTCACCGGTAAAAGCCTGGAAGAAATCGAAAAGAACCTGGCCGAGGGGAAATTCCGGCCGTCTGACTTCGCACGCTGACGAATGTCTTTGCGCGGCGGGATTTTTCGGGCTGCTGTGCGACGCGGTCACACAACGGCCGTTGACTGGCCTCGAAGGGTCCGTTCGATCCGGTCCAGCAGTTCGCTCGGGTTGTCGTGGGCGCCGTCGTTCCAGGCGACGAGGGCGTTGAGCAGGTTGACGGGCTGAACAGTCAGCCGCAGGCCGAGCAACAGCGTCTTGGTGGCGTCCCCGCCGACCGCCACGGGCCAGTAAGTAACAGCGACTTGCAACGATTGAGCACCCCGTGGCAACGGGACTATTTGGGGTTCGATCGACACAACCAGCTCACGCCGGATTTGGGTCAGCTCGCTTCCACGGTCGACCAACCGCACGGTCAACACCGACGGGGTAATGCAGAGAAGGCAACGTCGCCACATGCGTACGACGCCGTACACGGTCAACGGGGTCACGCCAAGAAGGAGGAGGCCGGTAAATCGCAACCACGCTGGATTGCCCGGCTCGAATCCCAGAGCGACCGAGGCGATTCCTATCAGCGGAAGAAGCAATGTGGTGCTGTAGGCGCTGCCCTCGTACCAGGGAATGTAGCGGCAGACTATTTCACCACCGGTCCGGCTGACCGCGGCATGGAAAATCCGGCGCGGACCGATAAGGATGACTGCGCCGATCGCAGCGAGGGTGACAGACAAAGACCAACTAGCTCCGACCATCACGCCGATGACCGCCATTAGGCACGAGGCGCCACCGATGGAATGGCGCAGCGCCCGCCTCCGACGGTATTTCGCGGTGCCGTCGGCCATCAGTGACCGTCTCGTGTTGCGGTGACCGGGTCGGGGTGCCGGCCCGCAGACACTGAGCACGCCGCCGGCCCCCGTCTGGCGGTCACTGTGGATTGCCTCGAAGAATCCCTTCGACCCGGTCCAGCAGCTCGCTCGGGTTTTGGTGGGCACCGTCTTTCCAGGCCACCAGGGCGTTTAGCAGGTTGATCGGTTGAACGGTCAGATACATCCCGAGCATCACCGTGGCGGTCGTCTCGTTGCTGACATCAGCGGGCTGGTAGGCGATTTCGACCTGCAACCGCTCGGTACCAGCCGCCGCGTTCGAGACGAGCTTGGGCTCGATCGAACGGACGTGCTCGCGCCGGATGTCGGTCAACTCGCTGCCGCGCTCTGCTATTCGCACCGTCAACACCGACGGGGTGATACGAAGAAGTGATCGCCGCCAAATCCAAATGGCAACTACCACCAGTAAGGCAAAAATCGCGAGCAGGACGATCCCGCTGTACCAGAGCCAAACCGGATTACCGGGAGCACATCCTGCGGCGATAGCAACGGCACTCATCAGCGGAAAAAAAGTGCCGAAAACGTATGTGTTTCCCTCGAACCAAGGAATGTAGCGGCAGACAATCGCGTCCCCCGTCCGGCTGACCCCAGCGCCAAAAGTCCGGCGGCCGCTCCCATAAATGATGCCGACACCGCACGCAGCAATGCCGAGCCAGAGGTACCAAGCCGATCCAATCAGCGCGTTGATGCCGGCCAACAGACACAGGCCCCCACCAAAGGCGTAACGCAGTTTCGGCACGCGACGGCCTTTCGCTGTACTACTTGCCATCTGCAACGGTCCCTTGTTCGGTTCGCGGTACAGTGCCGCGGTAACGTGCGGGTGCCGGACCCGATCGAGCGGTCAGCCAGACACCTGATCCGTCCACTGGTGAGTCGTGTAACTCGGTCGTCGTGAGTTGCGCGATCAGGGTCTCCTGTTCGGCCGTGATGATCCGCGATCGTGACACGCTGTCGATGGTGCCGAGTTCATGCGCGATCTCCATCGCGAGCAACCCCACTAGGCCCGGACCCTCGGTGGCTGCGGCGAGTTCACGGCGCACCTCACGACAGGCCGGCACAGACTGCAGCTGCTGCTCACTCAGCATCCCGAACGCTTCGGCGGGATCCAAAGTGGCCTCGACGCGATGCATCGTCAACACTGCGTTAGCGCAGAACATGTCGATGCACGGGTCGTTGCGACAGGCCCACACACGGGCCCCGAGAGCCGAGTCGAGTGGTTCCCAACCTTGCGGTACTCCCACCTCCACCACAAAACCGACAAACCGGTCGACTGGGGACACCGAGATGCCAGATGCCTGCACGAACTCATCGAACCGCATTGAAAACGCCCCTACCCGAAGCCGAAGACCGATTCCACGCCGTGCACCGCGCTACCGACGGCATCCGCGACAGGTTGCCAGGCCAATTCGACACCCTTAGATGCCGCGTAGCCCGCAATACCTCCGATAGCAGCGCCGGCGACCAAGCCAAGTGCGGTGCCCGCCCCCGGAACGACCGAACCAAGCGCTGCACCGAACTCCGAACCAGCCACCGCGCCGCCTACCCAACCGCCAACTGCGAGACCGGCGGTGACACCTGCGCCCTCTCGAGTGACGGCCTCTGGCACCGAATTGCCGTCATGGATATCGGACATGACGGCGGGTACCGCGCTGGCGGCAGCAACCACCCCGCCGACGCGGGAGAATCCCTTCAGCTCGATGCCGCCGATCTTCGGATCCTCGAACCACTTCAACAAGCCCGGATCAGCCTTGCCGGGGCCGGTACCGGGGGACTCGGCGATCAACTTGGTCGTCGCCCCGCGCACACCGTCGGCGGTGCCACCGGCGATCGCGCCCGCGGCCCCGGTGAGCACCTCGCCCTTCGTCGGGGCCAACGCGGGCCCCGCGCCGGGCTGCTCGGCCGGCGCCGGGCCGGGACCTGCCGGGGTAGGTGTGAGGTCGTATCCGTCCGCGTGCAAGGTCCCCATTGCGTTCTGGAACGAGTTGGCGTAGCCGTTGCGGGTCGATTGCAGCTGGCCCAGCGCGGCTTTGGTGTCGCGGATCGCGTCGTCTTCGCGGCCGCTGATAAACGCATCCAGCGCGTGTCGGTCTTCCGCGGTGAGTGTGGGATCTTTTTCCAGCTCCACCGCTTGGCCGATGAAGCCGTCCAGCTGCTGCAACTGACTTTCTAGCGCCGCGATCTGTCCCGCCGCGGCCTTTTGCGCCTCGGCCAGGTTGGCAGCGATGTTTTCCAGGTCCGCACCGATCTTGGGCAGCTGCAAAGACTGCGCCCCAAGGGTTTTCGTGACTCGCTGCACTTCGTCGGTGCCGGTGATCGGATGATCCCCATTCTGATGGTTCCAGGCTGCGTCAAAGCGGCTACGGGCTTGGTCGAACGCATTGCTGGCCTCGGCAGTGCATCGGCCCGCCTTGAGAAACGCCTCCGCCAGCTGAGAAATCTGAAACGGGCTACCGGCCTGCAGGCTTTGGTTGACCGCCCACGGATCACCACCGGCTTCGGCGATCAGCGCCGCGACGCTGATGTAGCGGAGTTGCATGGAATCGTGAGGTCTTCTTGGTTAGGCCGGGCCTGAGCGAGCACCGGTAGCTGGTCGGCGACATCACGCGGAAGACCGATACCCGCCCCCGCCGCGCTGCCGACAAGGTTAGCGCCTAGAACGTGTTGACCTTGTCGATGCTCACGAACATGCCGTGCTTGGTCTGGTCGTTGGTGAAGCGGGTGCCGTCGGCGTTGGCGATAATCGTCCAGCCCTGGGCGGCGTAGGTCTGGTAGTCGATCTTGACGGTCGGGATGGCCCCCAGGTTGCCCAGCACCCACTGCACCTTGCCGCCGGTGGTGATGCTGACGCCGTTGGCGTGCTCACCGTCCTGCAGGGGGGAGTTGGTGAAGGGCGCCTCGCAGCCGACGGTGTCCTTGTTGATCTGGCAGCGGGTCACGCCGGATTTGGTCTCGATGAAGACGTAGCCGTTCTCGTCAGGCGGCAGCGGGATGGCGCCGGCCGGATTCGTGGGGCCCGTTGGCGCGGCCGGAGCCGTCGGGGCCGGAGCGGCGGTGGCCGACGGCGGCGCCGGCGTGGATCGGGGCGTGGGGAAGGACGGTTCGCCTGCGCCCGCCCCCGGCGAAGCCACCGGGCGGCCGCCGATGACCGAGCTGCAGCCCGACACCAGCCCGGAACCGGCGAACAGGGCCACGAGCAGCAGCGAACCACCGGCCAGGTTCCGCCGCGCATTATCCGATAACCGCACCCGCCGCTCCCCAGACGATTCGAATGGCGGCACTCAGGTTACTCACCCTCCGACGACAGTCGCTGCACTCGAGTGCCTATCGATGCGGCGCCGATGGTGAAGTTTTATCGCCGCGTGACCGACTCGCGGGGCGACTACGCGCCGCCACCGCTGCGTGGGTCGTCGGCGCCGCGGGCGGATATCCGGCCCCCGGGAACAACACGGGACCGCGGGCCGTTAACATGATCGACAAGTTGAGTGAACCAGACTCAAGACTAGGTTGACAGCCGATCGCCCTCAGGGGCAGGCTTGAGCGGGGTTCACTCAGCATAGTGGCACCAAGCAAGCTCTACACAATCAGGAGGAATCACTATGGCTCGTGCGGTCGGTATCGACCTCGGGACCACCAACTCCGTCGTCGCAGTCCTCGAGGGCGGTGACCCCGTCGTCGTCGCCAACTCCGAGGGCTCGCGGACTACCCCGTCCATTGTCGCGTTTGCGCGCAACGGCGAGGTGCTCGTTGGCCAGCCCGCCAAGAACCAGGCGGTCACCAACGTCGACCGCACCATCCGTTCGGTCAAGCGGCACATGGGCACCGACTGGTCCATCGAGATCGATGACAAGAAATACACCGCCCAGGAGATCAGCGCCCGCGTGCTGATGAAGCTGAAGCGTGACGCCGAGGCGTACCTGGGTGAGGACGTCACCGACGCGGTCGTCACCGTGCCGGCGTACTTCAACGACGCCCAGCGTCAGGCGACCAAGGAGGCCGGCCAGATCGCCGGCCTGAACGTGCTGCGCATCGTCAACGAGCCGACCGCGGCCGCACTGGCCTACGGCCTGGACAAGGGCGAGAAGGAGCAGACCATCCTGGTCTTCGACCTCGGTGGCGGTACGTTCGACGTGTCGTTGCTCGAGATCGGTGAGGGCGTGGTCGAGGTCCGCGCCACCAGCGGTGACAACCACCTTGGTGGGGACGACTGGGACGACCGGGTCGTCGAGTGGCTCGTCGACAAGTTCAAGGGCACCAGCGGAATTGACCTGACCAAGGACAAGATGGCGATGCAGCGGCTGCGTGAGGCCGCCGAGAAGGCCAAGATCGAGCTCTCGAGTTCGCAGAGCACCTCGATCAACCTGCCCTACATCACCGTCGACGCGGACAAGAACCCGCTGTTCCTCGACGAACAGCTCACCCGCGCCGAGTTCCAGCGCATCACACAGGATCTGCTTGACCGCACGCGTCAGCCGTTCCAGTCCGTGATCAAAGACGCCGGCATCTCGGTGTCCGAGATCGACCACGTGGTCCTGGTGGGTGGTTCCACCCGCATGCCCGCGGTCTCGGAACTGGTCAAGGAAATGACCGGCGGCAAGGAGCCCAACAAGGGCGTCAACCCCGACGAAGTTGTAGCGGTGGGAGCGGCTCTTCAGGCCGGCGTGCTGAAGGGCGAGGTGAAAGACGTTCTGCTGCTGGACGTTACGCCGCTGAGCTTGGGTATCGAGACCAAGGGTGGCGTGATGACCAAGCTCATCGAGCGCAACACCACGATCCCGACCAAGCGGTCGGAGACCTTCACCACGGCTGATGACAACCAGCCTTCGGTGCAGATCCAGGTGTACCAGGGTGAGCGCGAAATCGCCTCGCACAACAAGCTGCTCGGCTCCTTCGAGCTGACCGGCATCCCGCCGGCGCCGCGCGGAGTCCCGCAGATCGAGGTCACCTTCGACATCGACGCCAACGGCATCGTGCACGTCACGGCCAAGGACAAGGGCACCGGCAAGGAGAACACGATCAAAATCCAGGAGGGCTCCGGCCTGTCCAAGGAGGAGATCGACCGGATGATCAAGGACGCCGAGGCGCACGCCGAGGAGGACCGTCAGCGTCGCGAGGAGGCCGACGTCCGCAACCAGGCGGAATCGCTGGTCTACCAGACGGAGAAGTTCGTCGCTGAACAGAGGGGCGCAGCGTCCGAGTCCGGCGGGTCGAAGGTTCCCGAGGACACGCTGTCCAAGGTCGACGCCGCGATCGCCGAGGCCAAGACGGCCCTGGGCGGCACCGACATCACCGCGATCAAGTCGGCGATGGAGAAGCTGGGCCAGGAGTCGCAGGCACTCGGGCAGGCGATCTACGAGGCCACCCAGGCCGCCGGCGAGCAGGCCGACGCGACGGGCGGGCCGGCAGGCTCCGCTGACGACGTCGTGGACGCGGAGGTGGTCGACGATGACCGGGAGTCCAAGTGACAGAAGGAAATCCACAGGAACAGGTGACCGTCACCGACAAGCGGCGAATCGATCCTGAGACCGGTGAAGTACGGCAGGTCCCTCCCGGCGATACGCCGGGAGGGGCGGCGCCGGCCGCCGAGGCCGCGGTCCAGGGCGAGGGCAAACTCGCTGAGCTGACCGCCGACCTGCAACGCGTGCAGGCCGACTTCGCCAATTACCGCAAGCGGGCGCTGCGTGACCAGCAGGCCGCGGAGAACCGGGCCAAGGCCGCCGTCGTGAACCAATTGCTGGGCGTGCTCGACGATCTCGACCGCGCACGCAAGCACGGCGACCTGGAGTCGGGCCCGCTGAAGGCGGTGGCCGACAAGCTGGAAGGCGCGCTGACCGGGCTCGGCCTCACGGCTTTCGGCGAGGAGGGCGAAGACTTCGACCCGGTGCTGCACGAAGCCGTTCAGCACGAGGGCGATGGGTCCCGCCCGGTGATCGGCACCGTGATGCGGCAGGGCTACAAGCTCGGCGATCAAATCCTGCGCCACGCCATGGTCGGCGTCGTCGACACGGTCGACGACAACGGCGACGAATCGGCCGCGGCCGGTGAGACTGACGAAACCGCGCCGGTCGAATCGGACGATAACGCCGGCACACCCGGTGACTAGACCACACAATCAGCACACAACGCCAAAGGTGAGGGGGTGACGCGACATGGCCCAGCGTGAATGGGTCGAAAAAGACTTCTATAAGGAGCTGGGCGTCTCCTCTGACGCCAGTCCCGAAGAGATCAAACGCGCCTATCGCAAATTGGCGCGCGATCTGCACCCGGACGCCAACCCGGACAATCCCGCCGCCGGTGAACGGTTCAAAGCGGTGTCGGAGGCGCACAACGTGCTCTCCGATCCGGCCAAGCGCAAGGAATACGACGAAACCCGAAGGCTTTTCGCCGGCGGCGGTTTTGGCGGGCGCCGGTTCGATTCCGGCAACTTCGGTGGCTTCAACGTCGGCGGCGATGGGGCGGAATTCAACCTCAACGACCTGTTCGACGCCGCCGGCCGCAGTGGCGGCACCAACATCGGCGACCTGTTCGGCGGGTTGTTCGGGCGCGGCTCGAGCGCCCGTCCCAGCCGGCCGCGCCGCGGCAACGACCTCGAGACCGAAACCCAGTTGGAATTCGTCGAGGCCGCCAAGGGCGTGGCGATGCCGCTGCGGCTGACCAGCCCGGCGCCGTGCACCAACTGCCATGGCAGCGGGGCGCGGCCGGGCACGAGCCCGAAGGTCTGCCCCACCTGTAACGGTTCCGGCGTGATCAACCGCAACCAGGGCGCGTTCGGTTTCTCCGAGCCGTGCACCGATTGCCGGGGCAGCGGCTCGATCATCGAGCACCCCTGCGACGAATGCAAGGGCACCGGGGTCACCACGCGCACCCGCACCATCAACGTGCGCATCCCGCCCGGCGTCGAGGACGGACAGCGCATCCGGCTGCCCGGCCAGGGTGAAGCCGGCCTGCGCGGGGCGCCGTCGGGCGACTTGTACGTGACGGTGCATGTGCGCCCGGACAAGGTGTTCGGGCGCGACGGCGATGACCTGACCGTCACCGTCCCCGTCAGCTTCACCGAATTGGCTTTGGGCTCAACCATTTCGGTGCCCACACTGGATGGCAAAGTCGGTGTCAGGGTGCCCAAGGGCACTTCCGACGGCCGCATCCTGCGGGTGCGCGGACGCGGTGTGCCCAAGCGCAGCGGCGGCAACGGGGACCTGTTGGTCACCGTAAAGGTCGCCGTGCCACCGAATCTGGAGGGCGAGGCTCAGGAGGCGCTGGAGGCGTATGCCGCCGCCGAGCGCTCCAGCGGGTTTGACCCTCGGGCCGGATGGGCGGGCAATCGCTGATGGCCAAGAGTCGTAAAGAGGATGCCCGAACGTTCCTGATCTCGGTCGCCGCGGAGCTGGCCGGCATGCACGCCCAGACGCTGCGCACCTACGACCGCCTCGGCCTGGTGAGCCCGCGCCGCACTTCCGGTGGGGGACGCCGCTATTCGGAGCACGACGTCGACCTGCTGCGCGAGGTGCAACGGCTCTCGCAGGACGAGGGGGTCAACCTCGCCGGGATCAAGCGCATCATCGAGCTGACCAATCAGGTCGATGCGCTGCAGGCGCGGATCAAAGAGTTGAGTGAGGAGTTGGCTCAGACGCGTGCCAGCCAGCGCCGCGACGTGGCGGTGGTGCCCAAGAGCACCGCGCTGGTGGTGTGGCAGCCGCGCCGGGGACGCTGATTCCCGCTCGGTTTCACTTGCGCCCCAAGGGTTCCTGTCTCCGGGGGGATGCAAAGGTCGCAAAAGCGCTAGCGCATGTGCTAGCGCTTTTCGCATTCACCTAATAGCCACCAGACAGCGACTGCAGTGACGAATGTGGTCACTGTGATCGCACCCGGATCGAAAACTGCGTCTCCGCCGGCTCGCCCGGCGAAGCGCAGCGATAGCCGCCGCGGCGCAGCGCGTCGGTCGGCGCGGCCATCGGCTCGAAGCACACGATGGCCTTGCCGGGATCATCGACCGGCGGTGCGAAGATCTGTGCCGCCGGGTAGCCGCGCTCGAAATGCACCTCGATACGGCGCCCGCCCCCCGACACCGCGAAGACGGCGCCGCCGGCTACCTGGTCGTAGGCGTCGTCAAAGGTCTTGTCGCGCAGCGCCTCTTTGCGCGCCGGCTGCGGCTCCGAGTCGCCGTTGGGCAGGCCCTTGTCGTCGAGGCCCAGGTGCCGCAGCGCCGGCGTCTCGATGACCCAGTCGCCGCGAGGGACACCCGGCAGCTGCAGGTAGGGGTGAAAGCCGAAGCACAGCGGCACCGCCGCGTCGCCGGTGGCGGCGACCGTGGTCTGCACCGTCAGGGTCCGCTCCGCCAGTCGCGCGGTCACCGTCAGCAGATGCGGATACGGGAAGCTGGCCAGCAGGTGGGGATCGGCGCCGAAATCCAGTTGGGCGGTCAGCTCGTTGGCAGACTCGTCAACCACGTGCCAGCCGGGGTAGGCGGCCAGCACGCCGTGGATGGGCAGCCCATTGGGGTCGGCGCGCACCCCGTTGTCTCCCGGTGTCAGGTCCACCGCCGCGCCCTGCGCGGTATAGGTGTTCTCGCCCAACCGGTTTGCCCACGGATACAGGATGGGGATCCCCATCGTCTTGCCGTCACTGATGTAGGCGTCCAGGCCCCGACGCTGGCCGAGCAACTCCGCGCCGGCGTCGCGCAGCGACGTGCCGATCATCCCGGCGTCGGGAACGAACTGGGCAACCAGTTGCGACGAAGGATCCCGCAGGGTGACGACGTGCATGGCTACCTCCAGAGCGGATCGTGCTGAATGCGTTCGGGCGGAGCGCCTTTGGCGAGCAGCGCGGACTTGGTGGCGCTGACCATCGCCGGCCCGCCGCAGATCAGGATTTGCCGGTCGCCCCAGCCGCCGTACTTGGTCACCACGTCGGGCAGCCGGCCGATCTGGTGCACGTGCAGGCCTCGCGGCGGGGTGACGTCGGGATAGTCGGCGGCCCAGGCGGGGTCGGCGCTGTACTCCGAGACCGGCGAGACCGACAGCCACGGATTGTGCGACGCGACCTGCCACAAGGTGGGCAGGTCGTAGAGTTCGCAGCGGTAGCGCGCGCCGAAGAACAGATGTATCCGCGGGTTCACCGCGTAGCGGGACAGGTCCATGATGAGCGTCCGCAGCGGCGCCAGACCCGTGCTGCCGGCGACCATCAGCACGTCGCCGCCCTCGCGGTCGACGCCCAGGCCGCCGTGCGGGCTGGACAGTCGCCACCGGTCGCCGGGCCGGGTTTCGTTGACGATCGCGGTGCTGACCAGGCCGCCGGGCACCTGGCGCACGTGGAACTCGATCCCGCCGCCCGGATCGGCCGGGATGGCGGGGCTCAGATACCGCCAGCGGCGCGGGCATTGCGGCACATGGGCGTTGACGTATTGCCCGGGGTGGTAGTGCATCGGCTGATCGAGCTGCAGCCGAACGACCGCCAGGTCCCGTGACACCCGCAGGTGCTCGATGACGGTGCCGTCCCACCAGGCGGGTCCCTCCTCGGCGTCCGCGGCGCCGCTCATCACCCCGGTGATCAGGTGCAGCGACTGCCGGGCCGCATCGTCGACGGCGCCGGTCCAGGCCGCACCCAGATGGGAGCGCAGCGTCGCGAGCAACGCGCGGCCCAGGGTGTCGTAGTGGTGCGGCAGCACACCGTATTTGCGATGGTCCCGTCCGAGCTGGGCCAGAAACGCCACCGGCTCCTGCGCGCGCCGCGCGACCAGTTCGCCGTACACCCAGTGCAGGGCATGACCGAAAGCCGCGCGCTGGGCGCTCATTTCGGGTGGGAAAAGATCGCGCACCGAGGCGTCGAGGTTGAACCAATGGGTGTAGAAGCGGTGCACGAGGTCGCCGGAATCACCCTGGGAGCCCGCGCGGCCCGCGCCGTCCGGGTCGAAGGCGTCGCGCAGCACGGCCAGCGCTTGGACGTCCTCGAGGCTCACGGGCCCCGATTCTAGGCTCGGACTCCGTGGATTCAGCCTTGCCGGACGACGTTGGCGGTCCCGGCGTTGACGACCTTGGGTGAACCCCAGTGATAGACAACGACATTGCCGGTTCCCGATGCGCTCAGCGCGTCCGTGCTGTCGACCGCGACGCGATTGTTGTTGCCGGAGACGGTGACGCTGGTGCAGTGGCCGGTGAGGGTGATCGTGTTGTTTTTTCCGCTCACTGACAGATAGCCGGCGTGACAGGGCAGCGTCTTGGTCGTGCCGGCGCCGCTGACCTGCAGCGTCCCGGCGTCGGGCACTTCACTCGGCTGGCTGCCGTGGGCGAGGTCGGTATGCAATCCGACCGAGACAAGGCCGGCGACCGCCAGTCCAGCGGCCAGGGCGGCCAGCCATAAGCCGGTGTGTTGGCGCGGGGCTTTTGCGAGGTCGGCGGCCTGGTCGGGGTGTTGCATCGTCTGCGTCATCGCTACGGGGGTACCCCGTCGGGGGTATTGCCCAAAACTCGATAGAGTTGAGCGGAACACACTCAACCTTGACGACGTTGAACAAGCAGACAAGCATTTTTGCCAGCTCCTTTTCTACCGAATGGAGGCGTCGTGGACTCTTTCAACCCGACCACCAAGACCCAGGCGGCGCTGACCTCGGCGCTGCAGGCGGCGTCGGCCGCCGGCCACCCCGAGATCCGGCCCGCCCACCTATTGATGGCGTTGCTGACCCAGGCGGACGGCATCGCCGCGCCGCTGCTGGAGGCCGTGGGCGTCGAGCCCGCCACCATCCGCGCCGAAGCCGAGCGTCTGCTGAAGGCGCTGCCACAGGCCAGCGGGGCCAGCTCGCAACCCCAGCTGTCGCGGGAGTCGCTGGCGGCCATCACCACGGCCCAGCAACTGGCCACCGAGATGGACGACGAGTACGTCTCCACCGAGCACCTGATGGTCGGCCTGGCCACCGGCGACTCCGAGGTCGCCAAGCTGCTCACCGGGCATGGCGCGTCGCCGCAGGCCCTGCGGGAGGCGTTCGTCAAGGTCCGCGGCAGCGCCCGGGTCACCAGCGCCGACCCCGAGGCCACCTATCAGGCGCTGGAAAAGTACTCCGCCGACCTGACCGCGCGGGCCCGTGAGGGCAAGCTCGACCCGGTCATCGGCCGCGACAACGAGATCCGCCGCGTCGTGCAGGTCTTGAGCCGGCGCACCAAGAACAACCCGGTGCTGATCGGCGAGCCCGGC
The DNA here is from genome assembly GCF_010731675.1 of Mycobacterium marseillense. NCBI lineage: Bacteria > Bacillati > Actinomycetota > Actinomycetes > Mycobacteriales > Mycobacteriaceae > Mycobacterium > Mycobacterium marseillense. Next base: position 3,319,974 of record NZ_AP022584.1, on the reverse strand, counting down.
GTCGGCAAGACCGCGATCGTGGAGGGCCTGGCCCAGCGCATCGTCGCCGGCGACGTGCCCGAGAGCCTGCGCGACAAGACCGTCATCAGCCTGGACCTCGGTTCGATGGTTGCCGGCGCGAAGTACCGCGGCGAGTTCGAGGAACGCCTCAAGGCGGTCCTCGACGACATCAAGAACTCCGCCGGGCAGATCATCACCTTCATCGACGAGTTGCACACCATCGTGGGCGCCGGCGCGACCGGCGAGGGCGCGATGGACGCCGGCAACATGATCAAGCCGATGCTGGCCCGCGGCGAGCTGCGCCTGGTCGGCGCCACCACGCTCGACGAGTACCGCAAGTACATCGAGAAGGACGCCGCGCTGGAGCGCCGCTTCCAGCAGGTGCTGGTCGGCGAGCCGTCGGTGGAGGACACCGTCGGCATCCTGCGCGGCCTCAAGGACCGCTACGAGGTGCACCACGGGGTGCGCATCACCGACTCGGCGCTGGTGGCCGCGGCGACGCTGTCCGACCGCTACATCACCGCGCGCTTCCTGCCGGACAAGGCCATCGACCTGGTCGACGAGGCCGCCAGCCGGCTGAAGATGGAGATCGACTCGCGGCCCGTCGAGATCGACGAGGTCGAACGCCTGGTGCGCCGCCTCGAGATCGAGGAGATGGCGCTGGCCAAGGAAGAGGACGAGGCGTCCAAGGAGCGGCTGGAGAAGCTGCGCTCCGAGCTGGCCGACCAGAAAGAGAAGTTGGCGGAGCTGACGACGAGATGGCAGAACGAGAAGAACGCGATCGACGTCGTGCGCGAGCTCAAGGAACAGCTCGAAGCGCTGCGCGGGGAGTCCGAGCGCGCCGAGCGCGACGGCGACCTGGCCAAGGCCGCCGAGCTGCGTTACGGCCGCATCCCCGAGGTCGAAAAGAAGCTCGACGCCGCACTCCCACAGGCCGAGGCCCGCGAGAACGTGATGCTCAAGGAGGAGGTCGGCCCCGACGACATCGCCGACGTGGTGTCGGCGTGGACCGGCATCCCGGCCGGCCGGATGCTCGAGGGCGAGACCGCCAAGCTGCTGCGCATGGAGGACGAACTGGGTCAGCGCGTCATCGGCCAGAAGAAAGCGGTGACGGCGGTGTCCGACGCCGTGCGGCGCGCCCGCGCCGGTGTCGCCGACCCCAACCGGCCGACCGGATCGTTCATGTTCCTCGGGCCCACCGGCGTCGGGAAGACCGAGCTGGCCAAGGCGCTGGCGGAGTTCCTCTTCGACGACGAGCGCGCGATGGTCCGCATCGACATGAGCGAGTACGGCGAGAAGCACTCGGTGGCCCGCCTGGTCGGAGCGCCTCCGGGATACATCGGCTATGACCAGGGCGGTCAGCTGACCGAGGCGGTGCGCCGGCGTCCCTACACCGTGATCCTGTTCGACGAGATCGAGAAGGCGCACCCGGACGTGTTCGACGTGCTGTTGCAGGTGCTCGACGAGGGCCGGCTCACCGACGGGCAGGGCCGCACGGTCGACTTCCGCAACACGATCCTGATCCTGACGTCCAACCTGGGGTCGGGTGGCACCGAGGAGCAGGTGATGGCCGCTGTGCGCTCGGCGTTCAAGCCGGAGTTCATCAACCGGCTCGACGACGTCATCGTCTTCCACGGCCTCGAGCCCGGTGAGCTGGTGGCCATCGTCGACATCCAGTTGGCGCAGCTGCAGAAGCGGCTGGCGCAGCGCCGCCTCACCCTCGAGGTGTCGCTGCCGGCCAAGCAGTGGCTGGCGCACCGCGGGTTCGACCCGGTCTACGGCGCGCGGCCGCTACGGCGGCTGGTGCAGCAGGCCATCGGTGACCAGCTGGCCAAGCTGTTGCTGGCCGGCGACGTACACGACGGTGACACCGTGCCGGTGAACGTCAGCCCGGACGGTGACTCCCTGATCCTGGGCTAGTGGGTCGCCACTATCTGGGCTAGGCCCGCTCGAACGTCGACTTGTTGCGGTTCTTCCCCGGAAACCGCCCAACAAGTCGACGTTCGGCGTTTGAACGCGCATTGGTAGCGTCCCAGCATGGCGTGGGACTTCAGCACCGAGCCGGATTTCCAGGCGAAGCTCGACTGGGTCGAGGACTTCTGCCGCGAGGAGATCGAGCCGCTGGACTTCGTGTTCCCGTACGCGGTGCGTTCGCCCGATCCCCGGGTGAACGCCTATGTGCGCGGCCTGCAGCAGCAGATCAAGGACCAGGGGCTGTGGGCGATCTTCCTCGACGAGGAGCTGGGTGGCCCCGGTTTCGGCCAGCTCAAGCTGGCGCTACTGAACGAGGTCATCGGCCGCTACTCGCAGGCCCCGCAGATGTTCGGCGCCGCCGCCCCCGACACCGGCAACATGGAGATGCTCGCCGCGTTCGGCACCGAGGAGCAGAAGAAGCGGTGGCTCGAGCCGCTGCTCAACCAGGACATGTTCTCGGCGTATTCGATGACCGAGCCGCAGGGCGGATCGGACCCCAGCCTGTTCAAGACCCACGCCGTGCGCGACGGCGAGGAGTGGGTGATCAACGGCGAGAAGTGGTTCACCTCGGCGGGACGGGTGGCCGACATCCTCTTCGTGATGTGCACCAACGGCATGTTCGTCGTGCCGCGCCGCACCCCGGGCGTCGAGATCCAGCCGGAACCGCGCAACCACAACCACATCATCTACAACGACGTCCGGGTGCCGCTCGACCACCTGCTCGGCCCCGAGGACGGCGCTAAGACGCTGGCCCAGCGTCGCCTCGGCGGTGGCCGCATCCACCACGCGATGCGCACCATCGCCCAGTGTCGGCTCGCGTTCGACATGATGTGCGAGCGGGCGCTGTCGCGGGAGTCGCACGGCAAGGTCATCGCCGAGCACCAGATGGTGCAGGAGAAGATCGCCGACTCCTATGCCGCGATCCGCATGCTGCGGCTGCTGGTGCTCGAAACGGCGTGGAAGATCGACAATTCCAGCACCAAGGAGGCCCGCACCGACATCGCGACGGTCAAGTTCACGATGGCCAAGGTGCTGCGCGACGTGTCATTCAACGCCCTGCACATCCTCGGATCACTCGGAACCACGGACCTGACGCCGCTGCAGGCGATGTATGCGAGCGCGCCGACGATGGGGCTGGCCGACGGCGCGGACGAGGTCCACAAGGCCACCGTCGCCCGCCGCCTGCTGCGCGACTACAGCCCGCAGCAGCATCCGTACTGGCCGACGGAGTATTTCCCGGCGAAGCGGGAGGCGGCGTGGGCGAAATTCGAGCCGAAGTTCCAGGCAGAACCCGAACTGCGGGCCGCGGCCGAGGACTCCAAGAAGTACTTCGCGCGCCGGCGCTGACGTCCGTCCGGGCGGTAATGCATCCTGTGATTGGGTTGTGACCTGGTCGCCTTCTGTGTTCCGGGCCAATAGCAGATACCCTGTTTTGGATGGTCCCCCTCTGGTTCACGCTTTCCGCGCTGTGCTTTGTCGGCGCGGGCGTGCTGCTGTACGTCGATGTCGACCGTCGGCGTGGGCGCAGCAGGCGCCGTAAGTCGTGGGCGCGGTCGCACGGATTCGACTACGAGCGGGAATCGACCGACATCCTCAAACGCTGGAAGCGCGGCGTGATGTCGACCGTGGGTGACGTGGCCGCCCAGAACGTGGTGCTGGGCCAGATCCGCGGCGAGGCGGTGTACATCTTCGACCTCGAGGAAGTCGCCACGGTGATCGCGCTGCACCGCAAGGTGGGCACCAATGTCGTGGTGGACCTGCGGCTCAAGGGGCTCAAAGAGCCTCGGGAGAGCGACATTTGGCTGCTGGGCGCGATCGGGCCGCGGATGGTGTACTCCACCAACCTCGACGCCGCCCGCCGCGCCTGCGACCGCCGCATGGTGACCTTCGCCCACACCGCGCCGGATTCCGCCGAGATCATGTGGAACGAGCAGAACTGGACGCTGGTCGCCATGCCGATCACCAGCACCCGCACCCAGTGGGACGAGGGTCTGCGCACCGTGCGGCAATTCAACGACCTGCTGCGGGTGTTGCCGCCGCTGCCGGAGGAGACCCCGCAAGAGACGGGAGCGCCGGCGGGACTGCGCAACGCGTCGCCGAGCCGCCCGTTGGCGCCGGCGGGCCGCGCCGAGCTGCCGCCGAGGCGCGCGCAGCAAGACGTGGCCGGCCTGCTCGGTCCCGACGTCGCGCCCGGACGCCGCGCGCCGGAGCCGGTCCGCCGCGACCAGCCGCGACCGGAGGAGCGCCCCGACGCGCTGCGCCGTCCGCCCCCGAACGGGCGCAACGGCCACCAGGCCAGCAACTATCAGCGCTGACGGCGGGCCCCGGGTAGCCCGGGGGCCGGTGCCGTCGCCGTCATTAAGATGTCGCTCATGCCTCGCCCCGTCGCCCTGATCTCCGGGCCGACCTCCGGGATCGGCGCCGGGTATGCGCGACGCTTCGCGCGCGACGGCTACGACCTGGTGCTGGTCGCCCGCGACGCCGAACGGTTGACGAGGCTCGCCGACGAGGTGAAGAGCGGCGGCGGCAACGTCGAGGTGTTGCCCGCCGACCTGGGCGATGCCGCTGAGCGGCAACGGGTGTGCGATCGCCTCGCCGCCGGCGTGCGCGTGCTGGTGAACAACGCCGGCTTCGCCACCTCCGGCGACTTCTGGACCACCGACCCCGCGCTGCTGCAGTCCCAGCTCGACGTCAACGTCACCGCGGTCATGCACCTCACCCGGGCGGCGCTACCGGGCATGCTCGACGCCGGCGCCGGCACGGTCATCAACATCGCCAGCGTCGCCGGCCTGGTGCCGGGGCGGGGCTCGACGTACTCGGCCTCCAAGGCGTGGGTGGTCTCGTTCAGCGAGGGCCTGTCCGTCGGTCTGCAGGGCACCGGGGTTTCGGTGCACGCGGTGTGTCCGGGCTACGTGCGCACCGAATTTCACGCCCGCGCCGGGATCGACATGTCCAAGTCGCCGTCGTTCCTGTGGCTCGAGGTCGACGACGTGGTCAACCAGAGCCTCGCCGACATCGCCCGCGGCAAGGTGATCAGCATCCCCGGTCTGCAGTACAAGGCGATCATCGCCGCCGAGCGGATGATCCCGCGGACCCTGATGCGGGCGGTCACCAAACGAGTCGGGGGTGGCCGTGGCCGAACCTGAGCGCGAGGAGCTGGCCGAACTGGTGCGCCGTCTGGCGGTGGTGCACGGCCGGGTCACGCTGTCGTCCGGCAAGGAGGCCGACTACTACGTCGACCTGCGCCGTGCCACCCTGCACCACCGCGCGTCGGCGTTGATCGGCAAGCTGATGCGTGAACTGACCAGCGACTGGGACTACGCGGTGGTGGGCGGGCTGACCCTGGGCGCCGACCCGGTGGCCACGGCCATCATGCACGCGCCGGGCCGGCCCATCGACGCGTTCGTCGTGCGCAAGTCGGCCAAAGCCCATGGGCTGCAACGACTTATCGAAGGCTCCGAGGTTTCCGGGCAGCGGGTGCTGGTGGTCGAAGACACCAGCACCACCGGCAATTCGGCGCTCACCGCGGTGCGCGCCGTGCAGCAGGCGGGCGGCGAGGTGCTGGGGGTGGCCACCGTGGTGGACCGCGCCACCGGCGCCGCCGAGACCATCGAGGCCGAGGGGCTGCCGTACCGCAGCGTGCTGGGCCTGGCCGAGCTGCGGCTGGCCTAGGCAAGTCTGACCGATGCGCACCGTCCTTGCGATAGCCGCGTGCCTGGCGCTCTGCCTGACCGGCTGCTCAGCGAGCAACCCTGCCGCGCGGCCCTACGGGGCCCAGGGCGCGCGGCTCGGCGAATCGCTGGCACTGCTGGGCTGGAACATGTCGGTGTCCAACCTGCGCTGGGACGGCGACTACGTGCTGGTCGACGTTGACGCGAGCCCGTCCTCTTCCAAGGACCCGCACGCCAAACCCGAGGACGTCCGCTTCGGCCTCTACGGCGCGCTGGCCCACCCCATGGAAGCCGACGGCCTGGGCAGCTGCGACAACGCGAAGACCGGCCTGCGGGACATCCCCGCGCCGCTGTCGGCTCCGCGCGACCGGCTCACCGGCACGGTTTGCCTTGGGCCGCTGAAGGATCGGAGCCAGGTCCGCGGCGTCTACACCTACTCGCCGCGCGACCGGATCCCGAACAGCTCGTCGGCCTACCCGGTCGCCTTCCCGGTCGGCCTCTTGCCGACCAATCCCAACGACAGCGGCGGCCTGGCCGTCAAGACCGCCAGCCTGACGGCATGGCGGACCGACGGCAAACCGGTGACCAAGGCGCAGCTGGGCGACCCGGGGGCGTTCACCGGCAACGGCTACATGCTGCTCGGGTTGGAAGCCAACGCGGTCGCGGCCCGCTATCGCGACGAATCCGCCAAGCGCGGCGGCCCGATGATGCTGCTGGCCTCGCCGACGCTGCCCGCCCCGGGGCTCAACCCGGCCTGCGCGACGTACGGTTCGTCGGTGCTGATCCTGCCCGACGCGTCCCTGGACGCGGTGCACGTCAACGCGTCGCTGTGCACCCAGGGCGAAATCAACGACGCGCTGCTCTACGCGACGCTGGCCATCGACGGAACCCACGCCGGCGTGTGGACGCAGCGATGAGCGGGCCCGGACCCACCGAATGGTCCGCGGCCCCGCCCGCCGGCGTCGGGCCCTGGCCGGGCGAACCGCCCGACGACCCACGGTATGACCCAATCCTGTTGCGCGAGGGCGATACTCGCAACGTCGTCGACACCTACCGGTACTGGACCCGCGAAGCGATCGTCGCCGACATCGACCGGCGCCGGCATCCGTTGCACGTGGCGATCGAGAACTTCGGCCACGACGCCAACATCGGTTCGGTGGTGCGCACCGCCAACGCCTTCGCCGTGCACACCGTGCACATCGTGGGGCGGCGGCGGTGGAATCGGCGCGGCGCCATGGTGACCGACCGCTATCAGCGGTTGTGCCACCACGACAGCACCGCCGAGCTGTTCGACTTCGCGGCGGACGCCGGTCTGAGCGTCGTCGCCGTCGACAACGTCCCGGGCGCGGCGCGCCTCGAGGAGACCGCGCTGCCGCGCGAGTGCCTGCTGGTGTTCGGCCAGGAGGGGCCCGGCATCACCGACGACACCCGGACCGGCGCGACGCTGACGGTGTCGATCGCGCAGTTCGGCTCGACGCGCAGCATCAACGCCGGTGTCGCCGCCGGGATCGCCATGCACGCCTGGGTCGAGCAGCACGCCGACCTCTCCCGCGCCTGGTGAGCCGGCCCCCGAACGCGTCGAGTATGCGCTGACGGCTTTGAGTGTGCGCAGAGGGTGGCCGAGCTCGGCGTGTCGCCGCCGCACAGGCACACCGAAAGCCCGGTGTGCACACTCGACGCCCCGGCCGCACGCTGAAACCCCATGCGGCAGGATCGGCAGGTATGGATCAGCTATGGGCCAACCGGGCGGCCAGCTGCGAAGCCGCTGTCACACAACGGCACCTGAAGCGGCTGTGGGGACTACCCACCACCCAGCTCGGCGTGGTGTCCTGGCCCGCGCAGCGCAAAGACCGGTTGTTCGGGACCTGGCACTACTGGTGGCAGGCGCACCTGCTGGACTGCCTCGTCGACGCCGAAGCGCGTGATCCGCAGCCGCACCGGCACACCGAGATCAACCGGCAGGTTCGCTCGCACCGGCTGCGCAACAACTTCTCGTGGATCAACAACTACTACGACGACATGGCGTGGCTGGCGCTCGCGCTCGAACGCGCCGCCCGCATCGCCGGCGTCGAGCGCCGAAAAGCCTTGCCCAAGCTCGCCAACCAATTCCTCCGGGCGTGGTCGCCGCAGGACGGCGGCGGCATCCCGTGGCGCAAGCAGGACAAGTTCTTCAATGCCCCGGCCAATGGTCCCGCGGGGATCTTCCTCGCCCGGTATGGGGATCACCTGAAACGTGCCGAGCAGATGGCGAATTGGATCGATCAGACGCTCGTTGACCCGGAGACGCACCTGGTGTTCGACGGCATCAAGGCCGGTTCGCTGGTGCGCGCGCAGTACACCTACTGCCAGGGCGTGGTGCTTGGGCTCGAGACCGAGCTGGCCGCCCGCGCCGGGGCCGAGGTCCGGGCGCGGCACGCCGCCCGAGTGCATCGGCTGGTCGCGGCCGTGCGCGAGCACATGGCGCCGGCGGGCGTGCTGGCCGGCGGTGGCGGTGGGGACGGCGGCCTGTTCGCCGGCGTGACCGCCCGCTACCTGGCGCTGGTGGCGACCATGCTGCCGGGGGAGTCGCCGGAGGACGCGGTGGCCCGCGACACCGCCCGAAAGATCGTGCTGGCCAGCGCGAAGTCGGCGTGGGACTACCGCCAGACGGTCGACGGGCTGCCGGTGTTCGGCCCGTTCTGGGACCGCGACGCCCAGGTGCCCACGGCGGAGGGCAAACAGGCGGAGTTCGTCGAGGGCGCGGTGATGGCCTCGGAGGTCCCCGAACGCGATCTGTCGGTGCAGCTGTCGGGGTGGATGCTCATGGAGGCCGCCTGTAACGTCTCCGCCGAATCGTCGCACGAAGACAGGAGCGCCCTGTGAAGAAAGTCCACCCCGACGCGGAGTCGGCGCTGCACGGCCTGCTGAAGGACGGCATCACCATCGCCGCCGGCGGCTTCGGTCTGTGTGGCATCCCGGAGAAGCTGATCCGGGCTCTGGTGGACAGCGGCATCAAGGACCTCACCATCGTCGGAAACAACGCCGGCGTCGACGATTTCGGCATGGGCCTGCTGCTCAAGGGCAGGCAGGTGAAGAAGGTGATCGCCTCCTACGTCGGCGAGAACAAAGAATTCGAGCGCCAGGTGCTGGCCGGCGAGCTCGACCTCGCGCTCACGCCCCAGGGCACGCTGGCCGAAAAGCTGCGCGCCGGCGGCGCGGGCATTCCCGGGTTCTACACGCGCACGGCCTACGGCACCAACCTCGCCGAAGGTAAGGACACCCGGGTCTTCGACGGCACGGAATACGTTCTGGAAGAAGGCATTCGGGCCGACGTGGCGCTCGTCAAGGCGTGGAAGGGTGACACGGCCGGCAACCTCGTCTACCGCAAGACCGCGCGCAACTTCAACCCGATGATCGCCACGTGCGCCGCGGTGACGGTGGCCGAGGTCGAGGAGCTGGTCGAGGTCGGCGAGCTGGATCCGGACCTGATCCACACCCCCGGCATCTACGTGGACCGCATCATCGTGGGAACCGGCTACGAGAAGCGCATCGAGTTCCGCACCACCAGCGGCGGAGCCGCCCTGAAGAGCGACAGCCCCATTCGCGAGCTCATGGCCCAGCGCGCCGCCCGCGAATTGCGCGACGGCTACTACGTGAACCTGGGCATCGGCATCCCGACGTTGGTGGCCAACTTCATTCCCGACAACATCAACGTCACCCTGCAGTCGGAGAACGGCTTGCTCGGCATCGGGGCCTACCCGAGCGAGGACACCGTCGACCCCGACCTCATCAACGCCGGCAAGCAGACCATCACGAGCCTGCCCGGCTCCAGCTTTTTCAGCAGCGCCGACTCGTTCGCGATGATCCGCGGCGGCCACATCGACCTGTCCATCCTGGGCGGGCTCGAGGTGGCCGAGAACGGCGACCTGGCCAACTGGATGGTGCCGGGCAAGATGGTCAAAGGGCCCGGCGGCGCAATGGATCTCGTGTCGGGCGTCAAGCGCGTGATCGTCGTCATGGATCACACCGCGAAGGACGGCAGCCCGAAAATCCTCAAGCAATGCACGTTGCCACTGACCGGCAAGGCCGTGGTCGACATGATCATCACCAACCTTTGCGTCTTCGACGTCGAGCCGGGGGAGGGGCTGGTGCTCACCGAGCTGCACCCCGGGGTGACGGTCGAGGATGTCCGCGCCAAGACCGGGTGCGATTTCCGGGTCGCGGTCTGACCCGCGCGGCCGGCTACTCGGAGGCCGGTAGCCGCTCGGGTTCCCGCGCCTCCGTGTCCGTCGCGCGGCGGCGGCCCCGATAGCCGCGCCAGGCCGCGACGAATGCCGGGATCATCGACACGAACAGGATGGCCAGGATGATCTTTTCCAAGTTGTGGTGCACGAACGGCACGTTGCCCAGGAAGTAGCCCGCGAGCGTCGCGCCGCCGCCCCAGGCGATACCGCCGACGATGTCGAAGCCCAAAAACAGCGGATAGCGCATGTAGGACACCCCGGCGATCACCGGGACGAACGTCCGGACGAACGGCGCGAACCGGGCCAGGATGATCGCCCAGGGCCCGTACTTCTCGAAGAACGCGTGTGACTCGGTCACGTAGTGCTTCTTGAAGAACCGCGAGTCTTCCTTCTTGAACAGCGCGGGCCCGATCCGCCGCCCGATGAAGTACCCGGTTTGATCGCCCAGCACCGCGACCGTGGCGACGCAGGGCGCCAACACCCAGATGCTGACCGGGGGATGCGGATGCGCGGCCAGCAGGCCGCCGGTGAACAGCAGCGACTCGCCGGGCAACAACGGAAACAGCAGCCCGGTCTCGATGAAGACGATGACCAGGATCCCGGGCAGCACCGCCGACCCGAAGACGCCGTCGGCGCCCAGCCAATACAGCGGATCGAGGATGGCGGGCAGGGCCGTCACGGCGGAGCTCATGATCCATCAACATACCGGCCCGCGGTGAGCCGCTGACCGACCTGGACGATACTGGGTGGACCCGGCCGCAGAAGGGGGTTCTGATGCCCATCGCCACGCCCGAGGTCTACGCCGAGATGCTGCGCGGCGCCAAGGATCACTCGTACGCCTTCCCAGCGATCAACTGCACCTCGTCGGAGACGGTGAACGCCGCCATCAAGGGCTTCGCCGATGCGGGCAGCGACGGCATCATCCAATTCTCCACCGGCGGTGCCGAATTCGCGTCCGGCCTGGGCGTCAAGGACATGGTCGCCGGCGCGGTGGCGCTGGCCGAGTTCACCCGGTCCATCGCGGCCAGGTACCCGATCAACGTCGCGCTGCACACCGACCATTGCCCCAAGGACAAGCTCGACACCTACGTCCGCCCGCTGCTGGCGATCTCGGCCGAGCGTGTTTCAGCAGGCGAGGGCCCGCTATTCCAGTCGCACATGTGGGACGGGTCGGCGGTGCCGATCGACGAGAACCTGGCGATCGCGCAGGAACTGCTCGCCGAGGCGGCGGCCGCCAAGATCATCCTCGAGATCGAGATCGGCGTGGTGGGCGGGGAAGAGGACGGCGTCGCCAACGAGATCAACGACAAGCTCTACACCACGCCGGAGGACTTCGAGAAGACCCTCGACGCGCTGGGCCACGGCGAACACGGCAAGTATCTGCTGGCCGCCACGTTCGGCAACGTCCATGGCGTCTACAAGCCCGGCAACGTCAAGCTGCGCCCCGACATCCTGGCCCAGGGCCAAAAGGTGGCGGCCGCCAAGCTCGGGCTGCCCGACGGTGCCCAGCCGTTCGACTTCGTCTTTCACGGCGGCTCCGGCTCCGAGAAGTCGGAAATCGAGGCGGCGCTGCGCTACGGCGTGGTGAAGATGAACGTCGACACCGACACGCAGTACGCGTTCACCCGCCCGATCGCCGGTCACATGTTCAGCAACTACGACGGCGTGCTGAAGGTCGACGGCGATGTCGGGGCCAAGAAGGTCTACGACCCCCGCAGCTACCTCAAGAAGGCCGAGGCGTCGATGTCCGAGCGGGTGGTCGAGGCGTGCGCCGACCTGCACTGCGCCGGAAAGTCCCTGTCGGGCTAACCCTTGGCCCCGAACGTGCGGCTGGCCGCACACTCGACACCGAACGCTAGCCGCTGGGGGACTGGCAGATCTTCCACTGGTCGTCGCGGTACTGCAGGTCGAGGCTGCGGGTGGAGCGCACCTGCGGGTCGTAGGCCATGAACGTGGTGACGTTGGCCTCGGCGTGCTGGCCGTTGACGACGACCTGGTCGATGCTGGCGATCACCGGATACTGCTTGGCCGCCGAGACGCGCCGATAGGTCTCGTCCCAGGCGCGCTCGTCGTAATCCGCGTAGCCGTCGCGGGTGGTGCCGCAGGTGATGGTGCGCAGCGTGGTCAGATCGCCCCGCTGAATCGCGACGTCGAAGTTGCCGATGGTGTGCCGGACCTGGTCCTCCTGCGAAACACCGGTGTGTTTGCCTCGGGTGAGCAGCACGGTGCCCAGGATCGCGATCGCCGCCAGCGCCAGCACGATCACGACGATCGCCAGGATCCACCCCCAGTTGAACTGCCTGGAGGTGCGCAGCTTCCCGCCGAGCCGGGGTGGGATCGATTGCGGGACAGCGGCTTTGGGGGGGACCCCAAACTGGGTGGTGCCGTCCGGTCCCGGCGCCGTGGCGAAGACCTCGGTGGCGGGCTCCGGGGTGGTGGAGATGACCGTGGTTTCTTTGGCGTCGAAGCCGGGCGCGGTGAAGCGACGTTCGCGCTGCGGCGAGTCGGGCACTTCCTGGGGACCGCTGTGCGGATCGGGTTTGATCACCACGGTCTCGGTCTCGGCGTCCCTGGGGACCAGCGGCACGCTCTCGGTGGCGTCGTCACCAGTCTCGGGGCCGGATTCGGCCCCCCACTCGTCGCTCGGTTCGCCGCGCGCCTCACGTGGGTCGAACCCGGGCCGGTTCGGCGCGCCGCCGCGGTCGGGCTCGGATGGGTTGGGCATGAGTACTACTGTCCTCCCGCTGTCGAGTGGGGTAGTTGCAGAGCTTAGCGACCGAGACCCCGGCCCGGGGCGACGGCCGAGGTGCGTCCCACGGGCAAAACGGGCGAGCTGCAGAATAGAGCCATGACGCCGATGAAGGATCTGCTAGGGCCCGACCCGATCCTGCTGCCCGGAGACCCCGATACCGAGGCCGAACTGCTGGCCGGCGAGAAGCCCGGCATCGTCGCCGCCGCGCATCCGACGGCGTCGCTGGCCTGGGCGGCGCTGGCCGAGCAGGCGCTGGCCGACGACCAGGCCATCACCGCCTACGCGTACGCCCGCACCGGCTATCACCGCGGCCTGGACCAGCTGCGCCGCAACGGCTGGAAGGGCTTCGGACCCGTCCCGTATTCGCACGAGCCCAACCGCGGCTTCCTGCGTTGTGTGGCCGCGCTGGCGCGGGCCGCCGACACGATCGGCGAAACCGACGAGTACGCGCGCTGCCTGGACCTGCTCGACGATTGCGACCCCGAAGCGCGCAAAGCGCTGGGGCTGTAACGCTTTAAAAGCTTTCCGAACAATCGGTGTCGTCGGGGCAGTCGATCTGGACGGTGGCGTGTTCCAGCCCCCGGCCCGCTAACACTTCTCGCGCGTCGTGCAGAACTTGGGCGGGGTCCCCGGTGCTGGTCAGGTGCGCCGTGCACATGTCCTTGCCGGGCGACAGCGTCCACACATGCAGGTCGTGCACCCCGGTCACGCCGCCGATGGCGCCGAGCGCCGAGCGCAGCTCCTCGACGTCGATGTGGGTCGGCGACGATTCGGACAGGATCCGCAGCGCGTCGCGCGCGAGCGCGATCGCCCGGGGCAGCACCCAGAGCGCGACCAGCACGGCCACCACCACGTCGGCGTAGGGCCAGTGCGTCGTCACGGTGACCACCCCGGCGATCAGCACGCCCAGGCTGCCCACGGTGTCGGCGACCACCTCCATGTAGGCGCCTTTGACGGCCAGGCTCCCCGAGGAGTGGGACCGCAGCAGCAGCGCGACGGCGAAGTTGGCGGCCAGCCCCGCCAGCGCGACGACGATCATCGGCACGCCGGGGACGGCGGGCGCCTCGCTGAGCCGCTGGACGGCCTCGTAGAGGATGAACGCCGCCACCCCGATCAGCAGCCCCGCGTTGGCGACCGCGGTGAACACCTCGGCGCGATGCCAGCCGTAGGTGCGGGCCGGCGACGAGCTGCCGCGCCGGGCCAGCGTGACCGCGGCCAGCCCCATGAACACGGCGACGACGTCGGTCAGCATGTGGCCGGCGTCGGCCAGCAGCGCGATCGAATTAATCAGCAACGAGGTGGCCAGTTCCACGACGAAGAACGCCGCCAGGATCGCCGCGGCGATGACCATGCGCGGGATCAGCCGGGCGTCGTTCGTCTCGGCGGGAGTGTGGTTGTGGCCGGCGCCCATGCCCGGAAATATATGCGTGGCGACGCATATATTGCAAGGGTCAGAACCAGCGGCTCCAGAAGCGGGTCAGCCCGTTGCCCCAGCTCACCAACACGTCGGGCACCCCGGACAGGTCGAACAGCGACAACACGATCCCGAAGAACCAGTGGTTGAGCACCGGCGCCAGGAGCAGAAACAACAGGATGACGAAGCCCCACTGCTTGGCCGGCGCCAGCGCGCGCTGCGTCTCGGCGCTCAGGTGCGGCTCCAGGGCGTCATAGCCGTCCAGCCCCGGGATGGGCAGCAGGTTCAGCACGACCGCGGTGACCTGAAGGAATCCCAGGAACGCCACCGCGGCCCACAGCACCACGTGCGTCGGGTCGAAGAACAACCGGGTCAGCGTCAGCAGCAGCGCCCCCAAGACCAGGTTGGCCGCCGGGCCGGCCAGGCTGACCAGGGTGCGGCGGGCCGGCGTCATGAACCACGTCCGCACGTAGACCGCCGCGCCGGGCAGGCCGATCCCGCCCAGCGCGACGATCACCAGCGGCAACACGAGCGACAGCGCGGGATGGGTGTACCGGCGCGGATCCAGCGTCAGATACCCGCGCACGGCCGCATCGTGGTCGCCGAATCGCCAGGCGGTCACCGCGTGCCCGAATTCGTGCAGGCACAGCGACACCAGCCAGCCGGCGATGACGAAAATGAACACCCCGACATAGGCGAGCGGCCGGGCGCTGTAGCCGGCCTGCCAGGCCAGCGCGCCGCCGACCGCCGTCAACCCGAGCAGGGCCAGAAAGATCGGGCTGGGTCGGACCGATTCGCGTTGGGGCGAGGGGAAGCTCACCGCACGAAACTAGCGGACCAGCAGCCAGCCCTCGATGTTGCGGTAGAACGCCGAGCGGCGGCCGGGGCGGGGCGCTTGGACACCGTCGCGCAGCACGACGGCGCCCGTGCTGCCGAGCTGGGCCGCGCGGCCGGTGACCCACGGGCGCCAGCGACCCTTGAGCGAGGCCCGCAGGCCGGGCATGGCCAGCGTCGGCTCGATGAACACCGCGGCGGCGTCGCCGTCGAACAGCGTGGTGTCGTCGACGACCGCCTCGCCGTGGATGACCCGCTCGTCCTTCGTCGGCACCCAGGCGGCGCGCCCGACGATCACCGAGCCGGTCTCGTCGCGGATCAGCGTCACCCGTTGCGCGGAACCGCGGACGGCCCGGCGCGCCGCCCGGCGTCCGGCAGGCAGGCGATAGATCCGGGCTGCCCGGGTGCGCCGCGGCGGCACGTACGCCACTTCGATGTCGAGGCGCTCCGCGCGCAGCAGGCGGGTCAGCACGGCCGCCAGGTCGGCGTCGGCGCCCACCACGACCAGCCGCCGGTAGGGGCCTATCGCGGCGTCGAGGTCGGGTTCGCCGGCGACCCGGTGGGAGCGCAGACCCCGCAACGCGCCATGCGTTCGCCCGCGGCCGAACAGTAGGACTGCGGCGCCTCGATTCCCTTGTGTCACAAGCTATCCAATCGCGGTGGCCCAATCTGTTTGACTTCCAACGACTCTCGCCCGATCAATGGGCTATAACGACACAGTCACAACATGGTTTCGGACTGCGAAAGTTGTTGCCGCGCCGCCTGGAAACAACCGGATACTTTACTCCTGCCACAGGGCCGACGTTGAGCGGATTCCCGCCAACGAGTGGTTGAGAGAACGGAGAACGACCATTCACCGCCTCACCGCCATGCTGTCCGCCGTGCGGCCCGCGCCGCCCGGGTGCGACGCCGGCCCTACTCGCCTCCGGTGCTGACGACGCACCTCGGCCGCGTTGGCGCCGTGCTGCTTTCGGCTGTCCTGCTGTGCCTCGCATCGGCGAGGGCCTCGGCCGACGAATCGATCGTGATCGACCTGGTGCGCCACGGGCAGTCGGTGGCCAACGCCGCGAAGCTGATCGACACGGCGGTGCCCGGGGCGGCGCTCACCGCGCTCGGCCAACAACAGGCGCAGAACGTCGCCAACGTGCTCGCGGCGAAGGGTCCGGTCGCCGGGATCTTCGCGTCGCAGTTGATCAGGACACAGCAGACCGCGGCGCCGCTGGCGGCCATGCTGGGGACGAATGCCCAGGTGCTGCCGGGGCTCAACGAGATCGACGCGGGCGTTTTCAACGGCATGCCGCAGATCAGCCTCGCCGGGCTGGCATACCTGTTGGCCCCCATCGCGTGGCTGCTCGGGCTGCGCATCGTGCCGATGCTGGCTCCCGGCTCCGCCGACCCGAACGGGTACGAGTTCCACAAGCGTTTCAACGGCGCGCTCCAAACGATGGACGGCAACGCGGCGACCAGCGCCGGCCGCTTCAACGACATGCTCGGAACGATGTACGGCAGCGCGCTGGCCAACCCGGTCCGGGCGGCCGACGGCAGGATCAGAGAGGTCGCGTTCTCCAGCGAATTCGACATCGGTATCGGGACGATGACGTCCGTCAGGAACCCCGAACAGTTGCTCCTGCTGTTCGACCCGCTGCCCAACACCGGCATCGTCGAGATCCAGGGCAATCCCCACGATGGCTGGACGCTGGTCAGCTGGAACGGCAAACCGGCGTGGTCCGGTTGGGCGGCCAAACGGCCCAACCGCGACACGAACGGCCTGTGCCTGATGTTGGACGCGCCGACCCGCGACGGCGTGTGCGCGGCCAAAGCGCCGGTGACGGCGAGCCCCTGAGCGCCAGCGCGACGAGACGGGCCCGGGTGTTGGCGCGACACGGGCCGGGATCAACGGGCCTTGCGGCAAGCCCGTCGTTACCCGACGTTTAGGATCGCCACGTGAGCGCGGCAAGCAAAGACGCGTGGAGCAACGCGCACGGTCACGACGCGGCTAACCGAGATGCCGTCACCCGACGGCACTACCAGCCCTCGGGCGATGCCGAGAACCGTTGCAGCGGTGCAAGATCTGGCGTCTTGCCAGCAGAACCACAATAAGCAGGCGGGAGCGAACTCATGCCGGCAATCGTCCTCATCGGCGCCCAGTGGGGCGACGAGGGCAAAGGTAAGGCCACCGACCTGCTCGGGGGGCGTGTTCAGTGGGTCGTGCGCTACCAGGGCGGCAACAACGCCGGGCACACCGTCGTCCTGCCGACCGGGGAGAACTTCGCCCTGCACCTGATCCCATCGGGGGTGCTCACGCCCGGCGTCACCAACGTCATCGGCAACGGTGTGGTGGTCGACCCCGGCGTGCTGCTCGACGAGCTCAAAGGCCTCGAAGACCGCGGCGTCGACACCTCCAGGCTGCTGATCTCCGCCGACGCGCACCTGCTGTTGCCCTATCACGTGGCCATCGACAAGGTCACCGAGCGCTACATGGGCAACAAGAAGATCGGCACCACCGGCCGCGGCATCGGGCCCTGCTACCAGGACAAGATCGCGCGGATCGGGATCCGGGTCGCCGACGTGCTCGACCCCGACGTCCTGACCCACAAGGTCGAGGCCGCGCTGGAACTGAAGAACCAGATATTGGTCAAGATCTACAACCGCAAGGCGCTCGACCCGCACCAGGTGGTCGAGGCCCTGCTGGAGCAGGCCGAGGGTTTCCGGCACCGCATCGCCGATACGCGGCTGCTGCTCAACACCGCACTGGAATCCGGCGAAGCCGTGTTGCTGGAGGGCTCCCAAGGCACGCTGCTCGACGTCGACCACGGCACGTATCCCTATGTGACGTCGTCGAATCCGACGGCGGGCGGGGCGGCGGTGGGGTCAGGCATCGGGCCCACCCGGATCACCGCCGTGCTGGGGATCCTCAAGGCCTACACCACTCGCGTGGGTTCGGGCCCGTTCCCCACCGAGCTGTTCGACGAGAACGGCGAATACCTGTCCAAGACCGGGGGCGAATTCGGCGTCACCACCGGGCGGCGCCGGCGGTGCGGCTGGTTCGACGCCGTGATCGCCCGCTACGCCACCCGGGTCAACGGCATCACCGACTACTTCCTGACCAAGCTCGACGTGCTGTCCAGCCTGGAAACCGTTCCCGTGTGCGTCGGCTATCAGATCGACGGGGCGCGCATCCACGAGATGCCGATGACCCAAAGCGACCTCGGCCGCGCGGAGCCGATCTATGAGGAGCTGCCCGGCTGGTGGGAGGACATCTCGCACGCGCGGGAGTTCGACGACCTGCCGGCCAAGGCGCGCGACTACGTACTTCGCCTCGAAGAGCTTGCGGGAGCTCATGTTTCGTGTATCGGGGTGGGGCCCGGGCGCGAACAGACCATCGTGCGCCGCGACGTCCTGGCGGCCCGCCCGTGACGGAGTCGGAGCCCAACCCGATAGACCTCGATCCCGAATACGAACACCACGGCGGCTTCCCGGAGTACGGCCCGGCCAGCCCCGGTCCCGGCTTCGCCCGCTTCGTCGCCTCCATGCGCCGGCTGCAGGACCTCGCCGTGTCGGCCGACCCTGCCGACGACGTCTGGGACCAAGCCGCCGACCGGGTCGCGGCGCTGACCGAGCTGCTGGGGCCGTTTCAGGCAGAGGTCGAAGGTCAGGCGCCCGCGGGCCGCACCCCCGACCTGCCCGGCATGGGCAGCCTGTTGCTACCGCCGTGGGTCCTGACGCGGTACGACCCCGAGGGCGTCGAAATGACCGGCCACTTCAGCCGGTTCCACGTCGGCGGAAACTACGCGGTGCACGGCGGCGTGCTGCCGCTGCTGTTCGACCACATGTTCGGCATGATCTCCCACGCCGCCAACCGGCCCATCAGCCGCACGGCCTTCCTGCACGTCGACTACCGCAAGGTCACCCCGATCGACGTCCCGCTGCTGGTGCGCGGCCGGGTCACCGGCACCGAGGGCCGCAAGGCGTTCGTCTCCGCGGAATTGGTCGGCGAAGACCAGACCGTGCTGGCCGAGGGCAACGGCCTGATGGTGCGGCTGCTCCCCGGCCAACCCTGAGGCGGCCTCTGCATCAGCCCTCGTCAGGCGCGAGCACGGCCCCGCACTCTTAGGCCCGACCTATCCTTGAGCCGTGACTGACGGCGTGACGGACGGACGGGACGACGAGACCACGGCGCTCGTCGTGCCCGCACCAGCCCCCGCCGACGCACGGCCGACGGTGCTGCTGCTGGGTGCCGGCGAGATCAGCCGGGAGCTGGCGATCGCCCTGGGGCGCCTCGGGGCCCGCGTGATCGCCGCCGACCGGCAGCCCCACGCGCCCGCGCACGGGGTCGCCGACCAGGCGCTGACGTTCGACATGACCGACGCCGACGAGCTGGCGCAGGCGATCGGGCGCGTGCAACCCAACCTCGTCGTCACCACCACCGACGCGGTGGCCGCCCGGGCCCTCGACGCCCTCGACGGCGAGCTGGTGCCCAGCGCCCGCGCCGCGCGGCTCACCGCCGACCGCGAAGGGCTGCGCCGGCTGGCCGCCGACGAGCTGGGGCTGCCGACCGCGCCGTTTTGGTTCGTCGGGTCGTTGGGCGAACTCGAGGCGGTCGGCGCGCACGCCGGGTATCCGCTGCTGGTCACGCCGGCGGCCGGGCCGACGGGGGAGCGGCAGTCGGTGGCGGCGCGGCGCGAGGACATCGAACCGGCCTGGCGTCGCGCGGTGGGCGAAGCGTCCGTCGCCCGGGTGCTGGCCGAAACCGTGGTCGAGGTCGAGTTCTACGTGACCCTGCTGGCGGTGCGCAGCGAAGGCCCGTCGGGACCCGCGATCGAATTCTGCTCACCCATCGGGCATCGCGGATCCGGCGGGCGGGTGCTGGAATCCTGGCAGCCCCAGAAGATGAGCGAGGCCGCGACGGACGCCGCGCGATCGATCGCTGCGCGGATCGTCAAGGCGCTGGGCGGGCGCGGCGTGTTCGGGGTCGAATTGATGATCAACGGCGACGAGGTGTATTTCGCCGACGTCACGTCGTGCCCGACCGACAGCGCCTGGGTGACCCTGCGCAGCCAGCGGCTTTCGGCGTTCGAGCTGCAGGCCCGCACCATCCTCGGCCTGCCGGTGGACACCATGATGGTGTCGCCGGCCGCCGCTCGCCTGGCGGGCCGGGCCGATTCGCCTGACCCCGCGGCGTTGATCGGCGCGCTGAGCGTGCCGGAGAGCGACGTGCGCGTCTCCGGGCGTGGGTTCCGGGCCTTGGCGACGGCGCCGGAGGTCACGGCCGCACGCGAGCGCGCCGGCCAGGCCGCCGAACGGCTGGCCGGCCCGGGCTCGCGCGGCTGAGCCCCGAGATGCGCGCCGCGGCGGTCTCGATACGATCGCAGGTCAGGTATCGCCGCGGGCAGGGGGCAATCTCGCCGGGGTGGCTGACGATGCGTACGAAGGACGAGGGAATACGAGCATGAGCACAGAGCGCGGACACTCCTACGCGGGGGACATCTCACCCCTGGAGGCATGGAAACTGCTCAGCGACAATCCGAACGCCGTGCTGGTCGACGTGCGTACCGACGCCGAGTGGCGCTTCGTCGGGGTGCCCGATCTGTCCAGCCTCGGCCGCGAGGTGCTGTTCCTCGAATGGAATTCCTCCGACGGCAGGCCCAACACGAAATTCGCCGACCAGCTGCGCGAGCAGGTGGCGCCGGGCGACGCCGACGCGGATCGCCCGGTGCTGTTTTTGTGTCGCTCCGGAAACCGCTCCATCGGCGCCGCCGAGGTGGCGACCGAGCTGGGCATCACCCCGGCCTACAACATCCTGGACGGCTTCGAAGGCCAGCTCGACGCCAACGGTCACCGCGGCGATTCGGGGTGGCGGGCGATCGGATTGCCTTGGAAGCAAGGCTGATCCGGGCATGACGCCCGCCGACCACGATTCCGTCCGCACGCCCGCACGCTTGCCCGACGGCGTCAGCCAGGCGACCATCGGCGTGCGCGGCGGGCTGCTGCGTTCGGGGTTCGACGAGACCGCCGAGGCGCTGTACCTGACGTCGGGCTATGTCTACGAATCGGCCGCGGTCGCCGAGAAGTCGTTCACCGGCGAGGTCGACCGCTTCGTCTACTCGCGCTACGGCAACCCGACCGTGACGATGTTCGAGGAGCGGCTGCGCCTCCTCGAGGGCGCACCGGCGGCGTTCGCCACCGCGAGCGGCATGGCGGCGGTGTTCACGTCGCTGGGCGCGCTGCTGGGCGCGGGGGACCGGCTGGTCGCGTCGCGCAGCCTGTTCGGCTCGTGTTTCGTGGTGTGCAACGAGATCCTGCCGCGCTGGGGAGTCGAAACCGTGTTCGTCGACGGCGATGACCTGGCCCAGTGGGAACAGGCGCTGTCGGTGCCCACGACGGCGGTGTTCTTCGAGACGCCGTCGAACCCGATGCAGTCGCTGGTGGACATCGCCGCGGTGACCGAACTCGCCCACGGGGCCGGCGCAAAGGTGGTGTTGGACAACGTCTTCGCCACACCACTGCTGCAGCAGGGCATCCCGCTCGGTGTCGACGTGGTGGTGTACTCGGGCACCAAGCACATCGACGGCCAGGGCCGCGTGCTGGGCGGGGCCATCCTCGGCGACCAGGAGTACATCGACGGCCCGGTGCAGAAGCTGATGCGGCACACCGGCCCGGCGATGAGCGCGTTCAACGCCTGGGTGCTGCTGAAAGGCCTTGAGACGATGGCCATCCGGGTCGATCACAGCAATTCCTCGGCGTACCGGATCGCCGAATTCCTCGAGACCCATCCGGCGGTGAGTTGGGTCCGCTATCCCTACCTGTCCTCACACCCGCAATACGACCTGGCCAAGCGCCAGATGTCGGGCGGCGGAACGGTGATCACCTTCGCGCTCGACTGCCCGGACAGTAGGGCCAAGCAGCGGGCCTTCGAGGTGCTGGACAAGTTGACGCTGATCGACATCTCCAATAACCTCGGCGACGCCAAATCCCTTGTCACACACCCGGCGACGACCACTCACCGGGCGATGGGCCCGGAGGGCCGCGCGGCGATCGGGCTCGGCGACGGCGTGGTCCGCATCTCCGTCGGGCTCGAAGGCACCGACGACCTGATCGCCGACATCGATCGGGCCCTGAGCTGACCGCTTCCCCGGCGTTTTAGCCGGCCGCCTTCTGCTCGGCCGTCTCGGCGCGTTCGGCCGCCGCGAGCGTTCCCTCCGCGGCCTGCTGTTCCACCCAGTTCACCAGCGGCCGTGCGTAGATCATCTGGCTGGTGATCGCCATCTGGCCGCGGGTGCGACCCAAAAACGAGATCCCCCAGGCGAACATGGCGGCCAGCCGGTTCCGGTGGCCGATGAGGTAGTACAGGTGCAGCACCAGCCACGCCAGCCAGGCGAAGAATCCGGCGAATTCCACCTTGCCGACCTGCGCGACGGCGCTGTAGCGGGAGATGAGCGCCATGCTGCCCTTGTTCACGTACCGGAACGGCTTGCGCGCGGCGGGATTATCTTCACCCTTGACCGCCTGCTTGATGACGGAGGCGGCGTACTTCGCGCCCTGGATCGCGCCTTGCGCCATCCCGGGGACGCCGGGAACCGACATCAGATCACCGACGACGAACACGTACGGGTGACCCTTGACGGTCAGGTCGGGCTCGACGACCACCCTTCCGGCGCGGTCTGTTTCGGTGCCGTCGGACTGTTCGGCGAGCATGGCGCCCAGCGAGCTGGCCTGCACGCCCGCCGCCCACACCTTGCACGCGCATTCGATGCGGCGCTGGGCGCCGTCCTTCTCCTTGATCGTGATGCCCATGTAGTCGACCGCGGTCACCATCGCGTTGAGCTGGACCTCGACGTCCATCTTCTGCAGCCGCCGCTGCGCCTTGAGGCCCAGCTTGGTGCCCATCGGCGGCAACACCGCGGGCGCCGCGTCGAGCAGGATGACCCGGCATTCGCTGGGGGTGATCGTCCGGAACGCACCGGCCAGGGTGCGCTCGGCCAGCTGGACGATCTCGCCGGCCAGCTCGACACCGGTGGGACCGGCCCCGACCACTACAAAGGTCAGGCGGCGTTGGCGCTCGGCCGGGTCGGTGGCGACCTCGGCGGCCTCGAAGGCGCCGAGGATGCGGCCGCGCAGCTCCAGGGCGTCGTCGATGCTCTTCATCCCGGGCGCGAAGGCGGCGTACTCGTCGTGGCCGAAGTAGGACTGCTGTGCGCCGGCAGCCACGATCAAGCTGTCGTAAGGCGTCACCGTCACCATGCCCATCAGATGGGATGTGACCGTCTTGGCGGTGAGGTCGATGGCGGAGACGTCCCCCCACAGCACCCGGACGTTGCGTTGGCGGCGCAGGATCAGTCGGGTGGTCGGCGCGATGTCGCCTTCGGACAGGATGCCCGTGGCCACCTGATACAGCAGCGGCTGGAACAGGTGCGTCGTCGTTTTCGAGATCACGGTGACCTCGACTTCGCTGCCCTTGGGGGCGCGTTTGAGCGCCTTTGCCGCAGTCAGCCCGCCGAAACCACTTCCGATGATGACCACACGATGGCGCGACATGCCTCCACCGTACGACGCCGCACCCAGGAAAGGCGAGGCCCGGCGCGTCCCGGCCGCTGCTCGGCGCATCGGGATGACCAGGGCAGCAGAAGGAGCCGCAGCAGCCGAAATGCTTGTGACCAAGCGAATCTCGACGTCGCGACGTCCGCCATAGACCGAAATGGCGTGTGTGGTAACGGATCCCGACCGGAGCCGCGGCACGGACCAAGCCATGCGGCGGCTCGGGTCGGTCACCGTGTGGTCTTCGCTACGCGAAGCGTGAAGTGAGCGAACGGGCCTCGATTGAGGTCGAGGCCCGTTCGGTTGCTGCTATCCGGTGCAGGTCAAACCGGGTCCACAGTCGATAACGAGCGGAACCGTGCACGCCGAGGTCATTGGAGCTGCGAAAGCCAGCACCACGGCGACGACGATTTTGCTAGTACGACGTGACATTAGAACCCCCTACGTCTGGGAGACGATATTCTAAGGCCCGATGTCGGCGAGTTTACGTGGTCAGTGACTCGCAGATAAGCGATTTCGCGAATATTGCGCGGCGATTCGTCAAACGGATGACCGACGAACCCTGCTGCGATGCGACCGCCTGGCCGCGAACGGAATTCAGCAAAATCCCGTGTCCCGATGAATTGCAAATATCCTGCGCGGGGGCCATGCCGCGGCTATATTGGAACGCTATTTAACCGCTGCTCACTGGCGCGGCTGCGCAAATTGGATATGAATTCAAATAAGCCGCGAACCGGCGTCGCCGGCCGCGCGGCGAAACGACCGGGATGACAATTGGTTTCAGCGACGAGCCGACGCATCGCGGCCGGTCATCACGGCCACCCGCTGGCGTCGCTCTTGTACTTGGTGTTGAGGTCGCTGCAGAAGTCGGCGGCGGTGCCGGCGAGCAGGATGTAATAGGTCTCGCCCCGGCGGCTTTCGTAGGACGTCGGCGTGGTCCAGCCGTTGTTGCACATGGCGGTTTCGCCGCCGGCCGCGGTCCTGCGCCAATTGGTCTTCACGCAGCCGACCAGGTTGTCGAGGCTCGGTGTCGCGCTCTTGGCCGCGACCAGCATCGCCCCGCCCCACTGACCGTCGTTGCGCCGATAGGCGCGCGCCCCGAATCCCGCGTTATCGGTCTGGCACGCCAACGCCCGGCGCAGCAGCGAGAAGGGCCCCGTGAGTTGCGGGTTGGCGGCTCCCGCGGCGGACGTGATGAACTGCGCCGCGTCGGAGCCGTCGACCTCCTGCACGACGTCGGGATTGCCAAAGCTGAAGAGCTGTTGAGTGATTCCCTGCGCCGCCGCGGAGCCCCCGCCGATGATCGGCCCACTGCCGGTGGACGCCATCGGGGGCAGCCCCGCGGCCGGGTCGGCGCCCGCCGCCGGCAGACCGGCGGACGTTCCCAGTACCAGCAGCGCGATCGCGCCGCGAACTCGGCGTGCGGTGACTCCCATGCCCCTCATTTCAGCACGTGCGCGTAGTCGGCGCGGCGGTCGTCGGCGATCAATCCGCCCAGCACGTGGCGGATCTGCAGGGCGATGTATTCGTCGATGGTGTAGATCGGCCCGAAGTGCCAGTGCTTGAGCGCCCAGCCGTGGGCGAGCAGCATGATGTCGAAGACGGTGAGGTCGACGTCGACCCCGCGGAAGACGCCCCGGGCGATGCCGGCCTCGATCACCGCGCGCAGCGGTGCGGCGGTGGCGATTTCGAGGTCCTTGATCTGGGTGCGGCCGGGCGCCCCGAGGGTTCGGCTCTCCCGGTAGGTCAGCACCACGCCGTCGAGGTTCTCGTCGACGATCTGGATGTAGCGCCGGACCCCTGCGGCCAGCTGGTCCACGACGTCGTCGCCGGCGGCGTCGATGACCGGCGCCAGCTGATCGCGGAACACGTCGAGGATGCGCACGATCGTGGCGAGCAGGAGGTCCTCCTTGCCGCCGAAGTATTTGTAGATCAGGCCGACGCTGACCTCGGCCTCGGTGGCCAGGTCCTGCATGGACATCTGGTGAAACCCGGTCCTGCCCATGACTTTGACCGCGGCATCGAGCACCTGGCGGCGTCGCGAGCTGACGCGCGCCGCGCGCACCGCCTCCTCGGCGGGAAGGGCGCTGTAATCGGCGACGTCGGTGGCCATCGGCTGCCCCTAGAGGCCCAGGTCCTTGGCGATGATCGTCTTCATGATCTCGTTGGTGCCGCCGTAGATGGTTTGGATGCGGGCGTCGACGAACGCGCGCGCCACGCTGTACTCGCGCATGTAGCCGTACCCGCCGTGCAGCTGCAGGCAGCGGTCGGCGGTACGCACCTGCAGGTCGGTGGTCCACCATTTCAGCCGGGCGGCCCGGGCCGCGGTCAGTTCGCCCTCGAGGTGCTGGGCAAGGCAGTCGTCGAGATACGTTCGGGCGATGTCGATCTCGGTTGCCAGTTCGGCGAGCACGAACTGGCTGTGCTGGAAGCTGGCGATCGGCGATCCGAATGCCTTGCGATCGCGGACGTAGTCGAGTGTTCCGGCCAGGATCGCTTCCGCGGCGGCCACCGCCCCCACGCCGAGCGCGAGCCGCTCCTGGGGCAGGTTCGTCATCAACTGATAAAAGCCCCGGCCCTCTTCCTGCAGCAGGTTCTCTTTCGGCACCCGCATATCGGTGAAGGTGAGCTCGCTGGTGTCCTGGGCGTGCAGGCCGATCTTCTCCAGGTTGCGGCCGCGTGAAAAGCCGGGGGTGTCGGCGTCGACCACCAGGAGTGACAGTCCTTGGTGGCGATCCGGCGAGGTGCGCGCGGCGATGACGAACAGGTCCCCGGCCTGACCGTTGGAGATGAAGGTCTTGGCGCCGTTGACGACGTAGTGGTCGCCTTGCGAATCAGACGAGCGCACCGCCGTCGTGCGGATCCCGGCCAGATCGCTGCCGGTGCCGGGCTCGGTCATCCCGATGCCGAGCACCGTCTCGCCGGTGACCACGCCTGGCAGCCAGCGCTGCTGCTGCTCGGGTGTCGTCAAATCGGTGAGATAGGGCAGCACCACGTCGTTTTGCAGCGTGAACGCGATGGCCTCGGCCGCCGCCCCGGCCCGCTGCAACTCGTCGATCACGATCGCGTTGTAGCGGAAGTCGTCCACGCCCGGGCCGCCGAGACGCTCGGGGACCGAAAAGCCCAGCAGGCCAAGCTTGCCGGCTTCGATGAACAGCGAGCGGTCCCACTGGCCGTCGCGTTCCCAGTTCTCGTGGTTGGGCACGACCGTCTGCTGGACGAAATCCCGTACCAGTTCGCGGAACTGGTGATGCTCTGGCGTGTAGGTCAGGCCGCTCATCAGCGGAAGGCGTCGCTGCCGGTGAACGCCTGGCCGAGGACGAGCTGATGCATCTCCGGTGTGCCCTCATAGGTCAGCACCGATTCCAGGTTGACCATGTGCCGGATCACGGGGTATTCCAGCGATATCCCGTTGCCACCCAAGATTGTTCGGGCCGTCCGGCAGATCTCGATCGCCTCCCGGGTGTTGTTCAATTTGCCGAAGCTCACCTGCTCGGGACGCAGGCCGACGCTGTCCTTGAGGCGGCCGAGGTGCAGCGACAGCAGTTGGCCCTTGTGCAGCTCGACGGCCATGTCGACGAGTTTGGCCTGGGTCAGCTGGAATCCGGCGATCGGGCGGCCGAACTGGGTGCGCTGCGTGGCGTAGTCGAGGGCGGCCTGCCAGGCCGAGCGGGCGGCTCCCATGGAGCCCCAGATGATTCCGTAGCGGGCTTCGGACAGGCACGACAGCGGCCCGCGTAGTCCCTTCGCCTCGGGCAGCATCGCCTCGGCGGGCAGCCGCACGTCGTCGAGCACGAGTTCGCTGGTGATCGAGGCCCGCAGCGACAGCTTGTGGTGAATGGTGTTGGCGGTGAAGCCCGGTGTCTTGGTGGGCACGATGAAACCGCGAATCCCGTCGTCGGTGTTGGCCCACACGACCGCCACGTCGGCGACCGACCCGTTGGTGATCCACAGCTTGCGGCCGTTGAGCACCCAGTCCGAACCATCCTGTCGCGCACGGGTTTTCATCGCAGCGGGGTCGGATCCGACGTCGGGCTCGGTCAGCCCGAAGCAGCCGAGCAGTTCGCCGGCGGCCATGCCCGGCAGCCATTCCTGTTTCTGTTCCTCGGACCCGAAGTTCCAGATCGCGAACATCGCCAACGAGCCCTGCACCGAGACCATCGACCGGAGGCCGGAGTCGGCGGCTTCGAGCTCCACGCAGGCCAGCCCGTAGTGCACGGCCGAGGCCCCGCCGCAGCCGTAGCCGTCCAGGTGCATGCCCAGCAGGCCCAGCTGGCCGAACCCCTTGGCGAGTTCGCGGACCGGGAGGTCGCCGATCTCGAACCACTCCGCCACGTGGGGAAGGACGTGTTCGGCGCAGAATTCCCGCACGGTCTCGCGCACCGCGCGTTCGTCGTCGGACAGAGAGGCGTCCAGGCCCAGGGGGTCGTAGCGGTCGAAGGCGGGTGGGGTCTTGGTGCTCATAGAAGTCAGCCTGCCACTAGCCGGCCCTCAACCGGCCATCGTCAGGCCGCCGCTGACGCTGATCACCTGTCCGGTGATGAACGAGGCGGCCTCCGACGCGAAGAACAACACCGGCGCGGCGACCTCGTCGGGCCGAGCCAGGCGGCGAAAGGGGATCGCCTTGACCAGGGCTTCCTTCAGCTTCTCGGGCTGTGCGTGAAACAGCGGCGTGTCGGTGGGTCCGGGGCATACGCAGTTGACCGTGATCTGGTGGCGCGCCATCTCGCGGGCCAGCGACTTGGTCAGCGCGATCACCCCGCCCTTGGCGCCGGCGTAGATGCTCTCGCCCGCGCTGCCCACCCGGCCGGCGTCGCTGGCCAGGTTGACCACGCGCCCGCCGCCGTGCGTCTCGATCATCCCCGGCAGGAATGCCGAGCAGATATGCACTGGCCCCAGGTAGTTGATGGCGACCACCTTCTGCGCGAATTCCGCTGTGGC
This sequence comes from Mycobacterium marseillense, assembly GCF_010731675.1. Classification (NCBI taxonomy): domain Bacteria; kingdom Bacillati; phylum Actinomycetota; class Actinomycetes; order Mycobacteriales; family Mycobacteriaceae; genus Mycobacterium; species Mycobacterium marseillense. The sequence goes on along the minus strand of NZ_AP022584.1, from coordinate 3,291,630 downwards.
GTTGAGGAATTGGTCGGTGCGGTCCCATCCGGCGGCGTTGACGACGACGTTGGGCACCCCGAGATCGGCGTGGATGCGATCCCGCAGCGCGCCGACTTGCTCGGGATCGGCCACGTCCACCGGCAGCGCGGTGATCAGGTCGGGGTGTTCGTCGGCGGTGGCCGAGGCGGCTGCCTCGTCGAGGTCGGCGGCCACGACGCGGTCGCCGCGGGTGGCGAGTCCCAGCGCGATCGCCCTGCCGATGCCGGAACCGGCGCCGGTGACCACCGCGAGGTCCGGTGAATGAGTATTCATTGCTGACGAATCTAGGTTCACCGCGGTCGCCGGGTCAAGGATCGTCGGCCCTGCCCGGTAGTCTCGCTGCATGCTTAGGCTCCGGTGGCTGGGCTGGCTCGCCGTGGACGTCGTCGGCGTGCTGGTGTTCTGCGCCGTGGGGCGCCGCAGCCACGACGAAGGGCTCAATGTCACCGGCGTCGCCGCGACGGCATGGCCGTTTCTCACCGGCACCGCGATCGGTTGGCTGGCCGCACGCGGCTGGCGGCGGCCCACCGTCGTGGCGCCCACCGGGGTCGTCGTCTGGCTGTCGACCGTGGTCGTCGGCATGGTGCTGCGCAAGGCGACCGCTGCGGGGGTGGCCGCCAGTTTCGTCGTGGTGGCGACGACGGTCACCGCGTTGTTGTTGCTGGGCTGGCGAGTGGCCGTCGGGCTGACCCTGCGGCGCCGCTCCGGCGTCTGAGCGCGCGATGGCACCGACGGCCGACGTGGAGGTGACCGCGACGTTCGGCGCCGCCGCGCGGGCCGTGGCCACCGACAAGGGGCTGCTGAACGATCCGTTCGCCGAGCCGCTGCTGTGCGCCGTCGGGATCGACTACCTCACCCGGGCGATCAAGGACCACGTGTTCGCGGCCGACGACGGCGACGACCCGGCGATGACGGCGCTGATGGACGCGCTGGCGGCGCACACTCGCTTCGTGGACGAATTCCTGGCCGACGCGGGCAGGGCGGGCATCCGCCAGGTGGTGATCCTGGCGTCGGGCCTGGACACCCGGGCGTACCGGCTGTGGTGGCCGCGGGGGACGACGGTCTACGAGATCGACCGGCCGCAGGTGCTCGACTTCAAGTCCGGCGTGCTGCGCGGGCTGGACGCCACCCTGGCCACCAACCGCTGCGCGGTCGGCATCGACCTGCGCCACGATTGGCCGGCGGCCTTGCGGCGGGTGGGTTTTGACGCGGCACAGCCCACGGTGTGGGTGGCCGAGCAGTTGCTGGTCGGGTATCTGCCGCCCCAGGAGCAGAGCCGGCTGCTGCACGAGGTCACCGCGGCGAGCGCCCGCGGCAGCCGGCTGGCCGCCGACCACATGCCCACCTGGAATCCGTTGCAGCTGGGGGCCGAACGCGCCTTTGTCGACGGCTGGCGGCGCCGCGGCCTCGACGTCGATCTGGCCAGCCTGACCTATCCGGGCGAATACCACTACGTCCCTGAGTATTTGGAGAACCACGGCTGGGAGACACGCGGGAGCGACATCGCCGACCTACTGCGCACCATGGGGTTGGGAAGGCGGCGGCGCACCGGGCGCGGCGACGCGGAGTTCATCCCGGAATATGTCACCGCGACACGCGTTTGAGCTTTCGATGATGCCGGAATCCATTGCCCCAGACGGCCAGCTGCGGTTCGTCTCGGCCACCCACGACGACCCGCTGGCACAACCCCTGCTGGCCGAATTGGCCGTCGAATACGCCGAGCGGTACGGCGGCACACCGAGCACGCACCTGTCCTGGCTGCCCGTGCCCGAGGCCGAGTTGGCTGCGCCGGACGGCGGGTTGCTGATCGGCGTGGTGGGCCGCGTGCCCGTGACCGGCGGCGCGTTTCGCCGCTACGACGCCCACACCGCCGAACTCAAGCGGATCTGGACGGACGCCGCCCACCGGCGCCGCGGCTATGCGCGGGCATTGCTGGTCGCGCTGGAGGCCGAAACGCTGGCGCGCGGGTACCGGCGGCTCTACTTGATCACCGGCAACCGGCAGCCCGAGGCCGAGGCGCTCTACGACGCGACGGGCTATACCCGGGTGACTCCAGACCCGCTGCCGTCCTGGGGGCCGTTCATCCCGATCGCCTTCGAGAAGTGGCTGGCATAGCCAGCGTCGCAACGGGTTTCACCGCCGACCGGCGATGCGATTTCACCCACCACTGGCCAGCGAGATGGCCCGGGCGGTGGCTTCGCGGATCGGGCCGCGCCACACGTCGCCGTGCCCGGGCAGCAACACCTCGGTGTCAAGCAGGGCCAACGCGTCCAGGCTGCGCAGCGAATTCTGCTGGCTGTGGCTGAACACCTCCGGCAGCAGCTGCGGCCCGTCGTGCTTGAGCAGGGGGTGGCCGGTGATCAGGGCGTCGCCACTGACCAGGACCCCGTCGACCACATACGAGCAGTGCCCGCTGGTGTGCCCGGGGGTGAAAACGGCCATCGGATGCCCGGGCAGAGCGGCGGCCACGTCGGCGGTCAGCGGCCGCGTCGACGGGATGCCCTCGCGGTTCAGGCCGCCGCTGCGCACCACGTGCAGTCCCCACGCCGCCCAGCGTGGCCGCCAGATGCGCAGGGCCACATCGAAAACGGAGGCCTGCTCTAGGTATTCGCGCTTGGCGTGACCGACCTCGTCGGCGTGGCAGTACACGTCGGTGCCGTATTCGTTGGCGAACCAGATCGCCGAGCCCAGGTGGTCGATGTGGGCATGGGTGAGCAGGATGGCGCGCACGTCGCCGGCGTCGAAGCCCAGCTCGCGCAGCGACGCCAGCACGTCGGCGCGGTCCCCGGGATAGCCGGCATCGATCAGGATCACGCCGGCGGTATCCGCGACGATCGTCCAGTTGACGGCGTCGCCCCGGGCGAGGTGCACCGTGTCGGTGACGTGAACAAGTGTTGGCGCCGGTCCCATGCCCGCGAGTGTAGGAGCGTCGCTGCCCGGAGCGATCGCAAGCGCGGCGTAGCCGGGCGCGGCGGGTCGCGACCCTCAGGCCCGGAGCGATCGCAAGCTCGGCGTAGCCGGGCGCGGCGGGTCGCGACCCTCAGGACCGGAGCGATCGCAAGCGCGGCGTAGTCGGGCGCGGCGGGTCGCGACCCTCAGGACAGGAGTAGAAAGAACGGGTGGCTGAACTGAAACTCGGATACAAAGCGTCCGCCGAACAATTTGCACCGCGTGAGCTCGTCGAGCTTGCCGTCGCCGCCGAAGGTCACGGCATGGACAGCGCAACCGTCAGTGACCATTTCCAGCCGTGGCGGCACGAGGGCGGGCACGCGCCGTTCTCGCTGGCCTGGATGACCGCGGTCGGCGAACGCACCAAGCGGATCACGCTGGGCACCTCGGTGCTCACCCCGACCTTCCGCTACAACCCGGCCGTCATCGCGCAGGCCTTCGCCACCATGGCCTGCCTGTACCCGGATCGCATCTTCCTCGGGGTCGGCACCGGCGAGGCGCTGAACGAGATCGCCACGGGATACGAGGGCGACTGGCCCGAGTTCAAGGAACGCTTCGCCCGGCTGCGCGAGTCGGTGCGATTGATGCGCGAACTGTGGCGCGGTGACCGCGTCGACTTCGACGGCGAGTATTACCGGCTCAAGGGTGCCTCGATCTACGACGTGCCCGAGGGTGGGGTCCCGATCTACGTCGCGGCCGGGGGCCCGGCGGTGGCCAAGTACGCCGGGCGCGCCGGCGACGGCTTCATCTGCACCTCGGGCAAGGGCGAGGAGCTGTACAAGGACAAGCTGATGCCCGCCGTCAAGGAGGGCGCGGCGATCAACGAGCGCAACGTCGACGACATCGACAAGATGATCGAGATCAAGATCTCCTATGACCCCGATCCCAAACTGGCGCTGGAGAACACCCGGTTCTGGGCGCCCCTGTCACTGACCGCCGAGCAGAAGCACAGCATCGACGACCCGATCGAAATGGAGAAGGCCGCCGACGCGCTGCCGATCGAACAGGTCGCCAAGCGCTGGATCGTGGCATCCGATCCCGACGAGGCCGTGGAGAAGGTCGGCCAGTATGTGAAGTGGGGCCTTAACCACCTGGTGTTCCACGCGCCCGGTCACGACCAGCGCCGTTTCCTGGACCTCTTCGAGAAGGACCTGGCGCCGCGGCTGCGGCGGCTGGCCTGAGGGGCGGACGGGTGGCCTCGGGCTCCGCAACGGCAATCTACATCGCCGCGCCCGAGCCGGAGACCGGGAAGTCGACGATCGCGCTGGGCCTGCTGCACCGGCTGACCGCGACGGTGGCGAAAGTCGGTGTGTTCCGGCCCATTACGCGCTCTGCCGACGGAGACCGCGACTACATCCTGGAACTGCTGCTCTCGCGCACCACGGCGGACCTGTCGTACGAGCAATGCGTGGGCGTCACCTACCAGCAGCTGCACGCCGACGATGACGCGGCGATCGCCGCGATTGTCGACGCCTACCACGCCGTCGCCGAGCAGTGCGACGTCGTGGTGATCGTCGGCAGTGACTATTCCGAACTCGGACAGGCGGTCCGGCCCGCGGAGCTGTCCACCAACGCGCGCATCGCGGTCAACCTCGGCGCGCCGCTCCTGCTGACGGTCAGCGGCAAGGGCCGGACCGCCGGTGAGGTGGCCGACGTCGTCAAGGTCTGCCTCGCCGAGCTCGACGCCCAACACGCCCACACCGCGGCTGTGGTGGCCAACCGCTGCGAACCCGCCGAGCTGGACGCCATCCGAAAGAAGTTGGACGAGGCGCTGCGCCCGTCGGCCTTGCGCAGCTACGTGCTGCCCGACGAACCGCTGTTGTCGGCGCCGACAGTGGCCGAACTGCAAAACGCGGTGCGGGGAACGCCGGTCAGCGGCGAAGAGTCACTGCGCGAGCGCGAGGTGACCGGCGTGATGGTCGCCGGGATGACCGCCGACCATGTGCTGGAGCGGATGCGCGACGGCATGGCGGTCATCACCCCCGGTGATCGCTCCGACGTGGTGCTCGCCGTCGCCAGCGCCCATGCGGCGGAAGGCTTTCCGTCCTTGTCGTGCATCGTCCTCAACGGCGGCTTCGAACTGCACACGTCCATCGCAGCCCTGGTCGCCGGGCTGCGGCTGCGGCTTCCCATCGTCGCCACCGCGCTGGGCACCTACGACACGGCCAGCGCGGCGGCCTCCGCCCGGGGCAGGGTCACGGCGGCGTCGCAGCGCAAGATCGACACCGCGCTCGAGCTGATGGACCGCCACGTCGACGTCACCGATCTGCTGGCGCAGCTGGCCATTCCGATCCCCACCGTGACGACGCCGCAGATGTTCATCTATCAGCTGACGCTGCAGGCGCGTTCGGATCGCAAGCACATCGTGCTGCCCGAGGGCGACGACGACCGCATCCTGCGCTCCGCCGGGCGCGTGCTGCAGCGCCGCGTCGCGGACCTGACCATCCTGGGCGACGAGGCCCAAATCCGCCAGCGCTCGGGCGAACTCGGGGTCGATCTGGCCGACGTGACCGTGATCGATCCGCGCGCCAGCCGGCTGCGCGACGAGTTCGCCGACCAGTACGCACAGTTGCGCAAGGCGAAGGGTGTCAGCGTCGAGCAAGCCCGCGAGATCATGCGTGACACAACGTATTTCGGAACCATGATGGTGCACAACGGGATGGTCGACGGCATGGTGTCCGGTGCCGCGCACACCACCGCGCACACCGTGCGGCCGGCGTTCGAGATCATCAAGACCGTCCCGGACGTGTCCACGGTGTCCAGCATCTTCTTGATGTGCCTGCCCGATCGTGTCCTGGCCTACGGCGACTGCGCCATCATCCCCAACCCGACACCCGAGCAGCTGGCCGACATCGCGATTTCCTCTGCGCGCACCGCCGCACAGTTCGGGATCGAGCCGCGTGTCGCGATGCTGTCCTACTCGACCGGCGACTCCGGAACCGGCGCCGACGTCGACAAGGTCAGGACGGCAACGCAATTGGTGCGCCAGCGTAACCCCGACCTGCCGGTCGAGGGTCCCATCCAGTACGACGCGGCGATCGAACCCTCGGTCGCGGCCACCAAGCTGCGCGACTCGCCGGTGGCCGGGCGTGCCACGGTGCTGATCTTCCCCGACCTCAACACCGGCAACAACACCTATAAGGCCGTGCAGCGCAGCGCCGGAGCCCTGGCCATCGGACCCGTGCTGCAGGGCCTGCGCAGGCCGGTGAACGACCTGTCGCGGGGTGCGCTGGTGGAGGACATCGTGAACACCGTTGCCATCACGGCGATTCAGGCGCAGGGAATCCCATGACCGCTCGCTTGGTGCTGGTGATCAACTCAGGATCGTCATCCCTGAAGTTTCAGCTGGTCGATCCCGATTCGGGCACGGCACTTTCGACGGGCCTGGTGGAGCGGATCGGCGAGGCGGGGTCGCCGGTTGCCGATCACGACGCGGCGCTGCGGCGCGCGTTCGACGCGTTGGCCGACGACGGCATCGACCTGAAGACATCCGGCGTCGTCGCGGTGGGTCATCGAGTGGTGCACGGCGGCAACACCTTCTATGACCCCACGCCGCTGGACGACGCGGTGATCGCCCGGCTCGGTGAACTGTCGAACCTCGCGCCGCTGCACAATCCGCCCGCGCTCAAGGGGATCGAGGTCGCGCGACGGCTGCTGCCCGAGATCCCGCACATCGCGGTCTTCGACACCGGGTTCTTCCACGACCTGCCGCCCGCGGCCGCGACCTACGCCATCGACCGCGAGCTGGCGCAGCGGTATCAGATCCGCCGGTACGGGTTCCACGGCACCTCGCACCGCTACGTCGGCGAGCAGGCCGCCGCCTTCCTGGACCGCTCGCCCGGCGACCTGAAACAGATTGTGCTGCATCTGGGTAACGGCTGCTCGGCCTCGGCGATCGCCGGCACCCGCCCGCTCGACACCTCGATGGGCCTCACGCCGCTGGAGGGGCTGGTGATGGGCACCCGTAGCGGGGACATCGATCCCAGCGTCGTCAGCTACCTGTCCCACACGGCCGAGATGGGCGTCGACGACGTCGAGACCATGCTCAATCAGCGGTCCGGGGTGCTGGGTCTGTCCGGCGAGCGCGACTTCCGCCGGCTGCGGACGATGATCGAATCCGGTGACGAGTCAGCGCAATTGGCTTACAGCGTGTTCACGCATCGGCTGCGCAAGTACGTCGGCGCCTACCTGGCCGTGCTGGGGCACACCGACGTCATCAGCTTCACCGCCGGGATCGGCGAGAACGACGCGGCGGTGCGCCGCGATGCGGTCGCGGGCATGGAGGAGCTGGGCATCGTGCTCGACGAGCGCCGTAACCTCGGCGGGGGCAAGGGTGCGCGGCAGATCTCCGCCGACGATTCGCCGATCGCCGTGCTGGTGATCCCGACCAACGAAGAACTCGCCATCGCCCGCGACTGCGTGAACGTGCTGGCGTCTTAGCGGTTCACCCTGTGCGCAGCCGCACGCGCGGTCCCTCGCGGGTGTGCGATGGTTCGCGGCATGACCCAAGAGCCGTTCATCGGCAGCGAGGCGCTGGCCTCGGGAAGGCTGAATCGCCGCCAGCTGCGGGCGGGATACCGCCTGGTGTTGGTGGGTCGTCGTCCGGGTGGTCGCGGAGGACCGGCCGGCCGGTATCGTCCGCCGGGTTCGCGAGGCTCTGGCGAAATCGACTGTGAACTCGGGGCTTTCAGTGTGAACCTATGGCGGGATTTTTCGCCGTGTCGCCGCCCGGTGTTCACACTGAAAGCCCAGGATTCACACTCAACCGGCGAAAGACCGGCGAAGACCGGCGAAGACCGGCGAAGACCGGCGAAGACCGGCGAAAGGTGCGAAGGCGCGAAAGCCCGCAAACCCTCAGAACGTGCTCGTGGGCCGCACCCGGTTGGCCATGTCGACCAGTTCGTAACGGTGCCGCTGCGTGGGGGCGACGCGCGCCAGATTGCGCAGCGCCGCCTCGACGCCGAGCCGCAGCCCGTGCTCGGTGAACGGGAAGCCCAGGATGTGATTGGTGCTGGCCTTGTTGTCCTCCAGCCAGTCCATCGCGCAGCCCAGCACCAGCGCGCGGATCTGCAGCACGCGGGGCTCGGTGGGCGGCAGCGCCTCCACCCGTCGCGCCGCGTCCCGGATGTCCTCTTCGCTGATCTCGCTCTTGGTCCGGCCGGACAACAGCGTCACCGCGCTCGTCAGGCGCGCGGTGGTGAAGTGGCGGGAGGTGGCGGGCACCTCATCCAGCGTGCGCACCGCGGCGGACCGATCGCCTTCCGCGGACAGCGATCTGGCCAACCCGAACGCCGCCGAGATCACGCCGTCGTTGGTCTTCCACACCGTCTCGTAGTGCTTGTGCTCATCGACGTCGCCCGCGAGCTCGGCGGTGGCGGCCAACGCCAGCTTGGGTGCGAGCTCACCCGGGAACGTGTCAAGTACCTCGATGAAATGCGTTGTGGCCGAATCGTAGTCGCCGGTGAGAAGGTCGGCGACGGCCTTGTACCAGACCAGCCGCCATTGCCAACCGACCCGCTCGGCCAAGTCCTCGAGCTTGCGGGTGGCCTTGGCGACGTCGCCGAGATCCAGCAGCGCTCGCACCTCCATCAGCGGTAGCTCGACGGACTCGGACAGCTCGGCGCCGTCGGCGTCCAGCGTCCCGTGCCGGGCCGCGCGCAACGAGTCCAGGGTCTGCACCGGCTGCGACAACACCGTCGCCTGCAGCACGGATGCGGCGACATCGGCCGGATCGACCAGCGGCACTTGCAAAGCGGTGACGATCTCGCGGGCCGTCAGCTTCTCCGAATGCACCTGCCCGTCCAGGTACACGTCGGTGTGCGCGACCAGCAGGTCCACCCCGAACGTCGAGCGGCTGGGGGAGAAGATCGTCGACAGGCCCGGCCGCGGCACGCCGCTATCGTGCGCGACCACCTCGCGCAGCACGCCGATCAACTGCGCCGACATCTCCTCGGTGCTGGCGAACCGGCGGCGCGGGTCGGGATCGGTTGCGCGGCGCAGTAACCGGTGAAACGAGTCGTAGGTGCTCAGGACCGGGTCGTGCTCGGGCAGGCCGTCGACGTAGCGGCCGTTGCGGGTGCGCAGGTTGAGCGTGAGTGCCGCCAGCGTGCGCCCCACCGTGTAGATGTCGGTGGCGACCGTCGGGCCGGTGCGCACGATCTCCGGCGCCTGGAAACCCGGTGTGCCATACAGGTATCCGAACGAATTGATCCGCGACACCGCGCCCAGGTCGATGAGTTTGAGCTGCTCCTCGGTGAGCATGATGTTCTCTGGCTTCAGGTCGTTGTAGACCAGGCCGATAGAGTGCAGATAGCTCAGCGCGGGCAGGATTTCCAGCAAGTAGGCGATCGCCTCGGCGACGGGAAGCTTCTCGCCCTTGCCGTGCTTGAGCGACTGCCCGCCGACGTACTCCATGACGATGTAGCCGACCGGATTGCCGTGCTGGTCCTTGTGTTCGACGAAGTTGAAGATCTGCACGATCTGTGGGTGGACCACCTCGGCGAGAAACTGCCGTTCGGCCATCGCGATCGCCTGCGCCTCCGCATCGCCGGAGTGGACCAGGCCTTTGAGCACGACGGGCCGGTCGTTGACGTTTTTGTCGACGGCCAGATACACCCAGCCCAGCCCGCCGTGTGCGATGCAGCCCTTGACCTCGTACTGGCCCGCGACGATGTCACCGGGATTGAGTTGCGGCAGAAACGAATACGGGCTGCCACAGGCCGGGCACCAACCCTCTGACGCGCCCTTGTCCTTCTTGCTGGACCGGCCCACCGGCTTCCCGCAGTTCCAGCAGAAGCGCTTGGACTCGGGTACCACCGGGTTGGTCATCAGCGCTTCGCGCGGGTCGATGTCGCGTCCCCGGGGGATCTCGACGAGCCCACCGCCGAGTTGCCGGACCGCCGGCAGTGCCCGCGTCGCCACCGTCATGCGATCGGGGGTGTCGGTGTCCAGCGCGCCCAGCGAGATGTGCGGAAAGTCGTCGTCGTCGTCATCGTCGAAGTCGGGCCGGAACAGCGCCTGCGTGGCCTGCAGCCGCCCCGTCGAGGCGCCGGTCTGAACCTCCGCCGGCTGGGTGCCGGGGTTCACGTCTGCCACGTCTGCCACGTCGTCTGAGCCGGATTCCGGCTGCTCGGATGGCTTATCCGGCTCGGCCATCAGTCCAGATACCTCGGTGTGGGCGGGGCCGGTGCGGGGCCCAGCACGGTTAACCACTTGCGGTACAACGTGTTCCACGTGCCGTCGCGGCGGATCCTTTCCAGCGTGCCGTTGACGAACCGCACCAACGCAGTGTTGTTCAGGTTGACGCCGATGCCGTAGGGCTGGGTGGCCATGTTGGGCCCGACGATGTGCAGGTAGGGGTCCTCTTCGACGAGACCGGCCAGGATCGAGTCGTCGGTGCTGACGGCGTCGATCTCGCGCTGCTGCATCGCGACCAGGCAGTCGGCCCAATTCACCACCGACACGATGACCGGCGGCGGGGCGATCTGGCGGATGCGGTGCAGCGAGGTGGTGCCCTTGGCCACGCAGACGCGTTTGCCGGACAGGTCGCTCACCTTGACGATCGACGAGTCGCGCGGGGCGAGGATGCGCTGGTTGGCGTCGAGATAGACGGTAGAGAAGTTCACCAGCTTGCGCCGGTCGCAGGTGATGGTCATCGTCTTGACGACGACGTCGACCTCGCCGCGCTGCAGCGCGGTGACCCGCTCGTCCGACGACAGGATCCGGTACTCGACGTGGGATGGCGCGCCGAAGATGTCGCGGGCGATCTCGCCGGCCAGGTCGACGTCGAAGCCGGTGATCTCGCCGGTGATCGGGTCGCGGAAGCTGAACAGGTTGCTGCCGATGTCGAGCCCGACGATCAGCCTGCCCCGCGCGCGGATGTCGGCGACCGCGGCGTCGGCCTCGGCCTTGGTGGGGAAGGGCCGCAGGCTGGCCGTCAGGTCGCAGTCCTGGTCGGGGCCGTCGGGCGGCAGCGGCGGCTGCGGCGGTAGTTGTTCCATGCCCACCGGGGTCGGCGGCGGCAATGTCGGGACGCTGGCCACGTGCAGCGATTCCGTGTGCCCACAGCCCGCCAGCACGACAACCGTGGCGGCGACGGTGGCCGCCCGGCGCAGCAAAGGCAGGCGGACCATTATCGATACTCTTTCAGCCGCGGCCAGAGGCCCAGCGCCACCGCGATGGCCGCCCCGAGGCTCAGCACTACGCCGCCCACCTGGGCGCCGGACAGCCCGCTGCGCGCGTTGATGACGTCGTTGCGCAGGTGGATGCGGCCCTGGTCCATGGCCTTGACCAGCTCGTCTTCGAGCTTGTCGAACGCCGGGGTGGAATCTTCCTCGCTGCTGCCCAGCGCGACCTGGGTGGCCGCGCGGTAGTTCCCCACCGAGATGTAGGAGCTGATCCGGTCGTTGGCCTGACGCCAGCGCAACAGCAGCTGATCGGCGCCTTCGAGATCGGGTTTGTCCACGGCGTCGCTGCGGGACATGTACTGGTCGAGCTGGCGGTGCATCGAGTCGATGCGCTGATAGAACGACTGCTTGCGCTTCTCTTCGTCCCCGCGGCGGATCAGCGACAGCGTCTCGTCGGCGCGCGCCTGCTGGGCGGTGATCGCGACGTTGGTGACGGTCTTGAGGGATTCCGCGGCGGTGTCCTTCGCGCTACGGCTCGCCGTCGTAGAGATGGTTAGCGCAGTCCCGACCCACACCACCATGACGAGAATAGCGAGCGCGCCCACGACCAGGCCCGGGTTGATGCGGCGTCGGGTGCGCCGGGCCAGCCAGCGATGCGAGAACGCGCCGAAGACGACGGTGGTGGCGACTACCAGGATGACCGGCGCCGGGATCTGGGTCGAGGCGGTGGTTTCCCCGTCCACCCGCTCCGAGGTGGCCCGGTAGAGCCGCGCCGCGTCGGGCAGGATTGTCGACTGCATCAGCCCCGACGCCTCCGACAGGTACGACGAACCGACCGGGTTGCCCGCGCGGTTGTTGGTTCGGGCGATTTCGATCAGCCCGGTGTAGACGGCCAGCTGGGCGTTGATCCGGCCCAGCAGTTGCACCTGCGGTTCGTCGGTGAGCCCGCTGGACGCCCTGGTCACGGCCACGGCCGCGTCGGTGATGGCCTGCTCGTAGCGCTGCCGCACGGGCGGCGGTTCGGCTTCGGCGATGAATGCGGTGGCCGCCGCGGCGTCGGCCACCGACAGCGTGGTGTAGAGCCGCCCGGCGGCGAACGACAGCGGCTCGGTGTGGTTGAGCACCGTGGTGAGCACCTGTTGCCGGTGGTTGATGGTGGTCGAGGTGGCGAAGGCGCTGACTCCGCCGAGGGCGGCCAGGACGATGCCGATGGTCAGGATGCGGCCCGGCGTCGTCGAGATGAACCACCAGCGGGGATGGGCTGGTTCGGCCGGTGACCGCGATCCCTGCGGCTCGGTCGACGGGTGCGCCAGCTCAACCGTCACGTCTGATCAGCCCTCATCTCTTGGCCACTAGATTTCGCTGCACGGACCTCTATAAGCGAAGTCTAAGAGCATGTTCGGGTGGATGGGTGGAGGCCGACGCAATTGCCGACGCGCCGACGACCGCCCGCAACCAAGTCTGCCTATCCTTGATCCGTGCAGGGCGACGGCGACGGTTGGGTGATTTCGGAGCGCGGCGCCCATTACTGGGGCCGATACGGCGCCGCCGGTCTTCTGCTGCGCGCCCCGCGACCCGACGGCACGCCCGCGGTGCTGCTGCAACACCGGGCGGTGTGGAGCCATCAGGGCGGAACCTGGGGGCTGCCGGGCGGGGCCCGGGACAGTCACGAAACGGCCGAGCAGACGGCTGTCCGCGAAGCGAACGAAGAGGCCGGGCTGCTCGCCGATCGGCTCGCGGTGCGCGCGACGCTGGTCACCGCCGAGGTCGCCGGGATCGGCGGCACCCAGTGGAGCTACACCACCGTCGTCGCCGACGCCGACGAGTTACTGCACACCGTCCCCAACCGGGAAAGCGCCGAAATGCGCTGGGTGGCCGAGGACGAGGTCGCCGACCTGCCGCTCCATCCCGGCTTCGCGGCCAGCTGGCAACGGCTGCGCACCGCGACGGCGCTGGTGCCGCTGGGCCACGGCGACGAACGGCGCCAGTACCTGCCCCGCACGATCGAGGTCGACGCCGGCGTCTTCGTGTGGTGCATGCCCGGCGACGCCGACGAGGTGCCCTCGCAGCTGACCCGCCGGATCAGCTCGCTGCTGCCAGCGCCGAACTGAGCAGCCGCGCCGCGGCCTGCGGGTCGGACGCCGCGGTGATCGCGCGCACCACCACGACGCGGCGGGCGCCGGAGTCGAGCACCTCGGGCAGCCGCTGCGCGTCGATGCCGCCGATCGCGAACCACGGTTTCTCGGTCCCGAACTCGGCGGCGGCGCGCACGAGTCCCAGACCCGGGGCCTCGCGGTCCGGCTTGGTGGGCGTCGGCCAACAGGGTCCGACGCAGAAGTAGTCCGCCGCCCCGCGCGCCGCCGCGGCGGCCTGGTCGGCGCTGTGGGTAGACGCGCCGAGCAGCACCTCCGGCCCGACGACGTCGCGCGCGACGGCCAGCGGCAGATCGCCCTGCCCGAGGTGCAGCACGTCGGCGCCGGCCGCGCGGGCGATGTCGGCGCGGTCGTTGACTGCGAACAGGGCGCCGTGCCGGCGGGCGGCGTCGGCCAGGATCTCGCACGCGGCAAGCTCCTCGCGCGCCTCCAGCGGCCCGAACCGCTGCTCCCCGGCCGACCCCTTGTCGCGCAGCTGGATGATGTCCACCCCGCCGGCCAGGGCGGCGTCGGCGAACTCGGCCAGGTCGCCGCGTTCGCGGCGCGCGTCGGTGCACAGATACAGCCGCGCAGTGGCGAGGCGGGAGAGCCGTGTGTCAAAGGGACGGTGCACACCGAGACGCTAGCGCGCTAGCGTGGAGCGCAGAGAACTACCAGACACGGGAGTCCCGGGAGCGGGGCTGAGAGTGGGCACAGCCGCAAGGACCTGCCCTTACCGTCACACCTGATCCGGATCATGCCGGCGAAGGGAGGCTCGACAATGACCGGGATGCCCTCGGGGCCACCGCTGGGGTCGCTCGCCGTCATCGGCGGCGGCGTCATCGGGCTGGCGGTCGCGCGCCGCGCCGCGGGGGCCGGCTGGTCGGTGCGGGTGCACCGCAGCGGAGAGCGGGGCGCGTCCTGGGTCGCCGGCGGCATGCTGGCCCCGCACAGCGAAGGCTGGCCGGGCGAAGAGCGGTTGTTGCGGCTGGGCCTGGAATCCTTGCGGCTGTGGCGCGAGGGCGGTTTCCTCGACGGGCTGCCGGCGGGGGTGGTCACCGCCCGCGAGTCGCTGGTGGTGGCCGTCGACCGCGCCGACGCCGCCGACCTGCGCACCGTTGCGGACTGGTTGTCCGCGCAAGGACATCCCGTGGTCTGGGAGTCGGCCGCCCGCGACGTGGAACCCCTACTGGCGCAGGGCATCCGCCATGGCTTTCGGGCGCCCACCGAGCTGGCCGTGGACAACCGGGCAGTGCTCGACGCGCTGGAGACGGAGTGCGAGCGGCTCGGGGTGCGGTGGGCACCGCCGGTTCACGACCTGTCGGCGGTCGAGGCCGACGCGGTGGTGATCGCCAACGGCATCGACGCTCCGGCGTTGTGGCCCGGGCTGCCGGTGCGCCCGGTCAAGGGCGAGGTGCTGCGACTGCGGTGGCGAAAAGGCTGTATGCCGTTGCCGCGGCGGGTTATTCGCGCCCGGGTGCACGGCCGGCAGGTTTACCTGGTGCCGCGCGCGGACGGGGTCGTGGTCGGCGCCACCCAATACGAGCACGGGCGCGACACTGCCCCGGTCGTCTCCGGCGTGCGTGACCTTCTCGACGACGCGTGCGCGGTGCTGCCGGCCCTGGGTGAATACGAACTGGCCGAGTGCGGCGCCGGCCTGCGCCCGATGACACCCGACAATCTGCCGTTGGTGCATCGCCTGGACGAGCGCACGCTGGTCGCCGCCGGCCATGGCCGGTCGGGGTTCCTGTTGGCGCCGTGGACGGCAGAACAGATCGTTTCCGAACTGGCACCGGTGGGAGCACATTGATGATTGTCCTGGTGAACGAGAAAAGGGTCGACGTCGACGCGCGCACCACGGTGTCCGCGCTGCTCGAGTCGCTCGGCTTCCCCGACCGCGGCGTCGCCGTGGCGATGGACGACGCGGTGCTGCCGCGATCACGCTGGGCGACAGAGCTTTCCGACGGCGCCCGACTCGAGGTGGTGACGGCGGTGCAAGGTGGCTGACTCGAAACTGACCATCGCGGACCGCAGCTTCGCCTCGCGGCTCATCATGGGAACCGGGGGAGCGAGCAACCTCGCAGTGCTGGAAGAGGCCCTGGTCGCGTCGGGCACGGAACTGACCACCGTCGCGATCCGCCGGGTCGACGCCGAGGGCGGCACCGGGCTGCTCGATCTGCTCAACCGGCTGGGCATCACGCCGCTGCCCAACACCGCGGGATGCCGCGGTGCCGCCGAGGCGGTGCTCACGGCGCAGTTGGCGCGCGAGGCGTTGAATACCAACTGGATCAAGCTCGAAGTGATCGCCGACGAGCGCACACTGCTGCCCGACGCGGTCGAATTGGTCCGGGCAGCAGAGCAATTGGTCGACGACGGGTTCGTCGTCCTGCCCTACACCAACGATGACCCGGTTCTGGCACGCCGGCTCGAGGACGCCGGATGTGCGGCGGTCATGCCGCTGGGCTCGCCGATCGGGACCGGGCTGGGCATCACCAATCCGCACAACATCGAGATGATCGTCGCCGGGGCCCACGTTCCGGTGGTGCTCGACGCCGGCATCGGTACCGCCAGCGACGCCGCGCTGGCCATGGAATTGGGTTGCGACGCCGTGCTGCTGGCGTCCGCGGTGACCCGCGCCGCCGATCCCGCCGCGATGGCCGCCGCGATGTCGGCCGCCGTCACCGCCGGCTATCTGGCCCGGCGGGCCGGGCGGATCCCGAAGCGGTTCTGGGCGCAGGCCTCGAGCCCACAGCGATGAAACGGTATGTCGCGCTGGGCAGTTCGATGGCCGCCGGGCCCGGCATCCGACCGCGCGCCGCGGGCGCCCCGCGCTGGTCGGGCCGGTCCGCGCGCAACTACGCCCATCTGATCGCCGGGCGATACGGTTACGACCTGGTCGACGTCACCTTCTCCGGGGCGACCACCGCGAACCTACTCACCGAGCGTCAACGCGGCGCGCCGCCGCAAATCGACGCCCTGGACGGTTCGGAGGACCTGGTCACCGTCACCATCGGCGGCAACGACGTCGGCTACGTCCCGCTGTTGATGGCGGCCTCGCTGCCGCGCCCGCTGCGGCGGGTGCCGCTGCTGGGCGATCGCATCGGCGAACTGCTCGATCCCGACGCGCGAAATCAGGCCCTTGACGCGGTGTTCGAATCGCTGTGTGCGGTCGGGCGCGCGGTGCGTCAGCGATCCGCCGGGGCGCGGATCTTCTTCGTCGACTACCTGACGATGCTGCCGCCCGCGGGCACGGCGGCGCCGCCGCTGTCGACGGCGGACGCCGACCTGGGCCGGCACGTGGCCGCCGTGCTGGAACGGATGACGGCCGACGCCGCCGCGGCGACCGGCTGCGGAATCATCCGCGCCGCCGCGGCCAGCCGCGAGCACCACGCCTGGTCGGTCGAGCCATGGACGACGCTGCCGGTGCGCTTCGGCATTCCGCTACCGGGTCGCCCCGCACCGGTGCACCCGAACCCCGCCGGGATGTGCGCGGTCGCGGATTTGATTGCGGCTCAACTGTAAACGTCAGCCGTTCGTGCGCCACCACTGGTAGAGCGCGTTGACGTCGGTGTTGGACGCGCGCAGATAGCTCAGCGTGTTCTTCGCGTCCGTCGTCCAGATGATCTCGGCGGCGTTGTGGTACGTGCCGCACGCCGCCTGCCCGGCGCTGGCGGACGAACCGTCCTTGTGCCAGCTGGACGGCGACTGGTTGGCGTCCCCGCACGGCGTCAGGACGTCCTCCTTGATGGTGGCCCGAAACGCGGTGGCCAGGTTGTCGGCGCTGGTGAACAGGACGTACTTGGCCTGTGCCGGTCCATTCGGATCGGGGCTTTGTCCGCACGTGAGTACGGCTAGTTGCGTGCCGCGGTCGATGTTCTGGGCGGTGCAGTTGTTCAGGCCGTAGCCTTTCGACAGCGTGGCCGCCAGTGTGTCGATGTCCGACGAGCTGCCGGTGCCGGCGGGGTCGGCCGCCGCCGTGACGCTGCCCGCTAACGCGGACCCGGCCGTGAGTGTGGTTGCCATCGCCGCCTTCAGCGCGTTGCTGAAATCAGACATGAATGGCTCCTTAACGGCCGTTGCTAACACGGATAGTAGGGCTATGTCGTGGTAATGCAACACGTTCCGGCGGCAATTGTCTGTGTGGGCACCTTTCTCGTCCTTTGCTTCCAAAGGCCCTGGGCAACCAAGCTTGCGGGCATTTCACCGCGCTGGATATCGAATGATGTTCAGGCCGGGCATTAATCGGGTCTTCCCGCCGATGCGCGGCCGCCGCCGAGGCGCCGCGACGGCCGTTGCGCAGCCCAGGTTTTTTCATTGCTAGTGCCGTCGCGGCGCTGAGCGGGTATGGTTAGCACCGCTTTACGCCAGCTAACTTCTCTTGACTGGAGAATCCATGACACAACCGCCGCCCCCGCCGCCGCCTCCTCCCGGTTACCCGCCGCAGCAGCCGGCCGCCCAAGCGCCGAACAACTATCTGGTGTGGTCGATCCTGGTGACCCTGTTCTGCTGTCTTCCGTTCGGGATCGTGGCGATCGTCAAATCCAGCCAGGTCAACGGCTTGTGGGCGCAGGGCCGCTACGCCGAGGCGCAGGCATCGGCCGAGAGCGCCAAGAAATGGGCGATCTGGTCGGCGGCCATCGGCGTCGTCGTCGGCATCATCTACGTCATCTTGATGTCGGTCGGCGCGCTGAACACGGACACCAACGCGGCGCTCGCCGCGATGTTCTAAGCGCGGGTTCCGATGTTGGTGACCCGCCGGGGGGCGGCGCACGCGGGCCTGGGTGCACCACTGGTGGTGGCCGCATCCACGACGTTGATGTGCGCCGCCATCTGGGCGGCGGACCCGACCACTCCGAACGGCCCGCTGCCGGTATGCCCCACCAAGGCGTTGTTGGGAATCGACTGTCCCGGTTGCGGCAGCCTACGCATGCTGTATTCCCTCATGCACGGCAATGTGTTGGCGGCCGCCAGGTTCAACGCTCTTGGCCTGGCGGCGGTCGGGCTGTTGGTGTGGGCGTACGTGGCCTGGACCTACGGGCACGTGGTGGGACGGCGGGTCCGTAGTTGGCAACACCGCCGCTGGGCCGCCGCCGTGACACTGTCATTGGTGCTGGCGTGGTTCGTAGTGCGCAACATCCCCTTTGCGCCCTTCACTGCGCTGTATGTCTGATCCCGACGTGTCCTGATCCCGGCGGCTGGGGCCGCGGTCTAACCTGGGGCGCGATGGTGAAAAAACTCGCGACGTTGCCGGCGGCGCTCGCCGTGATCGCCCTGACCGCATTCTCGACCGGTTGCTCCCACCGGTCCTCGGAGCAAACGACGGGTGCGGCCGAGTTCGCGTCCGCCTTGCGCGGCAAGGTGACGACCGACGCCATGATGGCGCATCTGTCCAAGCTGCAAGACATCGCCAACGCCAACAACGGCACCCGGGCGGTGGGCACCCCCGGGTACGAGGCCAGCGTCGACTATGTAGTGAATACCTTGCGCAACAGCGGGTTTGACGTGCAGACGCCCGAGTTCTCGGCGCGGGTGTTCCACGCCGAGAAGCCGGAGCTGACCGTCGGCGGCAGGCCGGTGGAGGCGCGCGCCCTGGACTTCAGCCTGGGAACCCCGCCGGGCGGGGTGAGCGGTCCGCTGGTCCCCGCGCCGGCCAACAGCTTGGGGTGTGCGGTCTCCGACTACGGCGATCTCCCGGTGCGGGGCGCGGTGGTGCTCGTCGATCGCGGTACGTGCCCGTTCGCTCAGAAGGAAGACGTCGCGGCGCAGCGCGGAGCCGTGGCGATGATCATCGCCGACAACGTCGACGAGGAACAGATGGGCGGCACGCTCGGTCCGACCACCGAGGTGAAGATCCCGGTGCTCAGCGTGACGAAATCCACCGGCGTGCAGCTGCGCGGCCAGCCGGGACCCACCACGATCAAGCTCGACGCCAGCGCGCAAAGCTTCAAGGCCCGCAACGTGATCGCACAGACCAAGACCGGTTCGGACGCCAACGTGGTGATGGCCGGGGCGCACCTGGACAGCGTGCCCGAGGGGCCGGGGATCAACGACAACGGATCCGGAGTGGCGGCCGTGCTGGAAACCGCTGTGCGGCTGGGCAGTTCGCCGTCGGTGCACAACAAGCTGCGATTCGGTTTCTGGGGTGCGGAGGAGCTCGGGCTCATCGGGTCGCGGAACTACGTCGAGTCGCTGGACCTGGCCGCGCTCAAAAACATTGCGCTGTACCTCAACTTCGACATGCTGGCGTCGCCGAACCCCGGCTATTTCACCTACGACGGGGACCAATCGCTGCCGATGGACGCCCGCGGCAAGCCGGTGGTGCCCGAAGGCTCGGCCGGCATCGAGCGCACGCTGGCCGCCTACCTGAAGTCGGCCGGCAAGACCGCACAGGACACCTCCTTCGACGGCCGGTCCGACTACGACGGATTCACCCTGGCGGGGATTCCCGCCGGCGGCCTGTTCTCCGGCGCCGAGGGGAAGATGTCCGCGGACCAGGCCAAGCTGTGGGGCGGGACGGCCGACCAACCGTTCGACCCGAATTACCACCAAAAAGGTGACACCCTCGATCACATCGACCGCACCGCGCTGGGAATCAACGGCGGCGGGGTGGCCTACGCGCTCGGGCTCTACGCTCAAGACCTCAGCGGACACAACGGGGTCCCGGTCATGGAAGACCGCGTCCGGCACGTTCTCGCCAAGTCATGATTTCCCGTTGGGGCGCAACGCTGTTGGTGATCGCGGGTCTCGTGGCCGGGTGTTCGTCGATGCGGCCCGGCCCGCACGCCGCGACACCGGATCTCGGGCACGGCCTGGCCAAAAAGATCAGCGTCGAGGGCATGGTCACTCATTTGCGCGCCCTGCAGGACATCGCCAATGCCAACGGTGGCAACCGCGCGGACGGCACCCCGGGTTTCAGCGGCAGCGTGGACTACGTAGCCAAAACGCTGCGCGACAAGGGTTTTGACGTGCAGACACCGCAGTTCGACCGGCTGTACACCGTGTCTATGGGTAAGCCGTCGCTGACCGTCGCGGGCCGCACCTACCCCGTCGATCAGGCGTCGCTGCTGGTGCAGACACCGCCCGGCGGCCTGACGGGACAGCCGATCCGGCCGGCGCAGCCGTCGGGTTGCGCGGCCCACGACTACCCGGCCGTGATACCCAAGGGCGCGATCGCCATCGTCGACGACACCCGCTGCTCGGTGGTCGACAAACAGAACAGCGCCCTGGCCAAGGGGGCGAGCGCACTGATCGTGCTGAGCGCCCCCAACGGGCGGGGGGCTCCGCCCACGTTGTTCAGCCCCGGTTACTTCAAGCAGCTGACCGTGCCGGTCGCCGTCGTCAACCCCTACGGCGCCTCCGCGCTGTCCGGTGTGACCGCACCGATCCGCCTCGTGCTCGATGCCGTCCACACCAAGATCACCTCCCGAAATGTCTTGGCACAGACCAAAACCGGATCGCCCCATGACGTCGTCGTGGTGGGTGCGCAGCTCGACGGTTCACGCGCCGGGCCCGGCATCAACGACGACGGCTCCGGGGTGGCCGCGGTGCTCGAGACGGCCCGCCAACTGGGACCGCTCGCCCCGGTGAACAACGCGGTGCGGTTCGTGTTCTGGGGGGCCGAAGCCGAAGGGCTCAACGGGGTGATGGATTACGTGTTCGGCTTGGACCGTGATCAGCTCAACGACATCGCGCTCTATCTGAACTTCACCATGCTGGGGTCGCCCAACGCGGGCTTCTTCACCGACGACGGCGATCAATCCGGTCCGCCCGGACCCGGCGTCTTCGCCGCGGATGTCCCCGAGGGCTCGGCGGGCATCGAGCGCACCCTGGCCGGCTATCTGAACCTGGCCGGTAAGCGCCCCGCGGACATGCCGCTCAATTCCCGGGCCGACTACCACCCCTTCATGGTCGCGGGCGTGCCGATCGGGGGGCTGACGACCGGTTCCTCGCAGACGAAAACCACCGTGCAGGCGCGGTTATGGGGCGGCCAGGCCGGCGTGCCGTTCGATCCGAACTTCCAGAGCCCGCGGGACACAGTCGACAACATGAACCGGGAAGCGTTGGGGATCATGGGTTCTGGGGTCGGGTTCGCGGTCGGGAGCTACGCCGAGTCGCTCGGTGGGGTCAACGGCGTGCCATCACACGAGAAGAGGCATCGCACCCGAATGCCGTAGTGTCGGACGCCGCGGGCCAAACCGGCTGTACCTCGCCGACCGCCAAGCCTGAGGCAAAAGTAAAACGAAATAATGCGTCCCGCCAGGCGCTACATCGCTCGCGGAGTTTAGCAGGCAGCCGCGATCCCGGTAGGGAATTACCGAACTCCTTGCCTGAGAACATAAGAGCATCGGCTATCAAGTCGGATCGCCCACCTGGCCCGCGAGTATCGATTAAGCTCTCGCCTTACGAGTAGCACGCGAGGGACTGAACAGATGGAAATACTTGTCACGGGGGGCGCAGGCTTCCAGGGAAGCCATCTATGCGAGTCGCTACTGGCCGACGGGCATTGGGTCACGGTCCTGAATACGTCGTCGAAGAGTGCGAACCGAAACACGAATG
Organism: Mycobacterium marseillense; assembly: GCF_010731675.1. NCBI lineage: Bacteria > Bacillati > Actinomycetota > Actinomycetes > Mycobacteriales > Mycobacteriaceae > Mycobacterium > Mycobacterium marseillense. The sequence goes on along the minus strand of NZ_AP022584.1, from coordinate 3,269,846 downwards.
ACTTTCGTTCGCACCCGCGGGCGGCCTTTATCTCGGGTTCTGTGACCGATGGCGAAACGGTCCATCGCGCGGTGCGCGAGCACCACGTCGTTTTTCATCTGGCCGCCAATATCAACGTTGACCAGTCTCTCGGCGATCCGGAGAGCTTTCTCGAAACCAACGTCATGGGTACGCATCGCGTGCTCGAGGCGGTACGACGCTACAAGAACCGGTTGATCTACGTGTCAACCTGCGAAGTGTACGGCGACGGACACAATTTGCAGGAGGGCGAGCTTCTCGACGAGACAGCAGAGCTCAAACCGAACAGCCCCTACGGCGCCTCCAAGGCGGGGGCTGATCGGTTGTGCTACTCCTACTACCGGTCCTATGGCCTTGACGTCACGATTGTTCGGCCATTCAACATCTTCGGGGTGCGCCAGAAGACCGGGCGATTCGGTGCGCTGATCCCACGACTCGTCCGTCAGGCCATCAACGGCGAAAACCTGACGATCTTCGGCGACGGTTCGGCAACGCGCGACTATCTGTACGTCAGCGATATCGTGCGGGCATACAAGCTTGTATTGGAAAACACTGCGCTTCGTGGACAGGCGATCAATTTCGCGAGTGGCATAAACACCCGCGTGAAGGACATTGTCGAATACGTTGCCGACAAGTTCGACGCCAAAATCGAACGCCGTGAGGCACGGGCCGGCGAAGTCGCTCGTTTCCCCGCCAACATCGACTTCGCCAAAAGCCTGGGATTCGAGCCCGAGGTCGGTATCTGGGAAGGCATCGACCGCTACATCCAATGGGCGAAGGATCAGCCACAACACTCCTATGAACAAGACGGGATCAGCGGCGTCTTGTCTCCCCTATGAGGTCCGCGATTACCGATTTCGGAAAAAGTGCATCTTGCCCAGCCCATCGCCGTTAGGCTGGTGAAAGGTTCCATCCCACAAATGGCTCGGTGTTTCGTGTTCGCGGAGCAAGGGACTTGAAGTGAACAATCCGGCTGAAGTGTCGATGTGTCGCGGCGACTTCGATGGTGAGTTTTTGACATCGCTGCGCCGCGAGATCGACGCGTGGAGTGCGCATGACGCGCTAGCGCAGTTGGTTGCGATGTTCGGCGGAGTCTTCCCGCGGCACGCTGACCTGGCAGCCCGACTGGCCGCTCTTGACGAGTTCAGCACGGTATGGGATTACCGGGGCCGAGCGAGGGCACGTCGGAGCGGGGAGCAGATGCGGTCCCAAGACGCCGACGGCGGGGCGCGGTGGATGATCGCCCGTCTGGACCTGCCAGACCGCCAACTCGACACAATCACGACGCTGGCGCAACAGCTGGGCCTTACAGATGAATCATGGCCCACTGAGACAGCATTCGACTACCTGCTGGTGATCGGCACCGGACGTTATTCGAACATGCTTCGGGCCCGGTGGGCTCGGGATCTGGCTGCCGAGAATCGCGTCGGTCATATCGTGCTGGCCGCCGCTTCTCGGCAGCTACTGCCGTCCGAACACGAGGCGGCCGCGTCGTGCGCGCCAGGCGCGCGTACCGAATTCGAGCTGCTGGCGGCCGCTGCGGCCGACGCATTCGGGATGGATACCCGCGAGGTGGTGCGTCATGGGCGGCAGCGAGTCGACGACCCGCATCGGGGCCAGATTGTGTGGCACTTCGGCGAAGACAGCAACGACGTCGGGGTGCCCATCACGCTGCTCGAGGCACCGTCGCCGGACCCACACAACCGGCGCGCCACCTCCGCGGATACCTTCACCTTTACCGCGCGGAGCCTGGATATGCAGCAATCGAGTTGTCTACTGGTGACCGGTCAGCCGTTTGTCCCCTATCAGCACTTTGACGCGCTGCGAACTCTGACCCTGCCGTTCGGAATCGGCATCGAGACAGTGGGCTTCGGCATCGACCGCTACGACGGGCTGCACGACATGGATCTGCAGCATCCCGCCAAACTGCTGCAGGAGGTCCGGTCGACGATCCGGGCCGGCCGCAGTCTGCTGGAACGCGTCGAGGCGGCCCAGCGCACTGCGCCGAGGTCGCCCGAGATCACCCGTCGGCGGTGATTGTGCACGGTGTGGCGGGCGGGTAGTTGCCCGATACCGCGCGCAGCCGCCCCGGCGGCGGCCAGGGCCGCAGGCCCATGTTGCCCAGAAAGCGCAGCGGATTGACATGTGCGCGCCGAACCCGCGTCTCGAAATGCAGGTAACCGTCTGTTGATTGGTCCTCCGCACCGATGCTGCCGATCCGGGTTCCCGCACTTATTCGCTCACCGACTGGAATGTGCGTAGCGTCACCGGGCCGAAACACGTAGCGGATTTCGGTATCGCCGTTCGAGATGGTCACCGAGTAAAGGTGATCGACTTTGCCCGCGCAGCAGACAGTTCCGGACATGACGGTGTAAATCGGGCTCCCGGGGTCAGCGGCGAAGTCAATGCCGGGATGGAAACCGTCCGCGCGGGGTCCGTATCCGCGACCGATCGCGCGTGGCTGCGCCTCGATCGGCAGCCGTGCCCCCGGTTCGGTCCGGTCGAAATCACCGCGCATCCGCCGCTGGTAGTCCGCTTTGAGGAGGTCGACCTCATCGAGTGCGTAGCCGAACAGCAGGGACCGGTCATAGGCCACACCGAAGTTGTGCCGAAAATCCGGATCCAGCCGCATGTAGTGCCTGACTCGCGCGATCCGTTCCTTCAGCGTCGACCAGCCGTTGTGCATCAAGCGGATTCCGTCCAGCTGCCCTATCCGACCGTGGTCGGCGATGTTGGCCGGCCAGTGCGAATTGTGCATCAACTTGGAGCCCGCATACAGGCCCGGGTACCAACGCCAAAACGGCCCGCGCAGCGCCTCGGCGGTGCCCATCACCGGCACCATGTCCGGGTATTCGGGATCATCCCAGCGGGAAACCATCGGACACATCAGCGCCGCCACGTCGTCCGGTGTGCGCGCAAGCACCTCACGGATGTCGACGTCGATCTGGAAAACCCAGTCGGCGTCGACCATCACCATCCAGTCCGGCCGACAGAAATCGGCCATCCGGTACAGCAGCTCCAGGCCGGTGGACTCGGGGATCAACCATGGTGTGGACGGTAAATCCGCCCGGGCGCGAACAACATTGGTGACCGCGGGATGGTCCGCGAGAATCGCGGCGGTGCCGTCGGTGCTGCGGTCGTCGATCGCGTAGATCTCGTCGCTGAAGGTGGCCAGCGAGTCCAAGGTATCGGCCAAGGTTTTCCCGGCATTGTGCGCGCGCGTTACCGCCAGAATCCGCATCCCGTTGTCCTCTGAGTCGCGTGTATCACGCGAGAACCGAAATGTAGTAGCTGGGCTTTTCGGAAGGCGCGACGTGATTGCCAGACATCTCGGGCAGGTGATCGGCCAGCAGCTGCGCGGCCGTGGTCCCCACCGATCGCCACCCGTGGTTGTCGAGGTAGGCGGAAACGTCGCTGCGGGCCCCGGAATAGTTCAAAGACCAGATGTCGAGATGGAATCCATGGTCGCGCCAGGTGCGTGTCGCACTGCGGATGATCTCTTCGACCCGCTCGGAGTCCAGGTCCGACGAGCCCACGAACGTCTCCATGGCCATCTGGCTGCCCGGCGCGCTGAGCTTGGTGACGTTGTCCAGCAAGCGATCCTGGGCTTCCGGGGGCAGATAACCGAACAGCCCTTCGGCCATCCAGGCGGTCGGCTGCGCCGGCTCGAATCCGCTACGCAGCAGCGCGGCCGGCCAGTCGTGACGCAGGTCGGCCTGCACCATCCGCAGACGTGCCGTCGGCTCGGCACACAGCTGCGCCAAGGTTTCGGCCTTGAATTGCAGCACGTCCGGTTGATCGATCTCATAGACCGTCATCCCGGGCGGCCACGAGAGTCGGTAGCCGCGCGCGTCAAGCCCGGACGCCAGGATCACCGCCTGGCGGATCCCGGTGGCTGTGGCGTCTGCGAGGAACCGATCGAAGTAGCGAGTGCGGGCCACCAGCTCGGTGGTCATCCGCTGTAGACCCCACGCCGCTTCGGGATCGTCGACGTCGGACGCGCGGAGTTCTCCGGTGGCCCACCTGATGAGGAATTCGATACCCACCGCGCGGACCAACGGCTCTGCGAACCTGTCCTCGATCAAGGGTTCGGCCGAATTGGTGGCTCTGGCCCGGCCCGCGGCCACCAGCGTTGCGGTCGCGCCGACGTGGCTGGTCAGATCCCAGCTGTCGTCGTCTCTCCGCACCACAATTCCTTCCTGTCCTCCCGCACAACTGCCCACGCGTACTGGTCAAAGAATCGCATACAAACGAGGTGTCAAGTGAAGCTATTCGCCCTAATTCGATTAGCCGAGGACGACTGAGACGGGCGGAGCGCGGCCCTGGTCGTCGTTGCTGCGCCTCCGATGTGGGCTGGATCGATTGGCAAGGGGCGCTGCCCTGCTCGCGAAACTCCAGGGTGTGTCAGATCCCGGATATTGGGAGTCGGCAATCGCGCCAACGCAGTCCCGACTTGGCTCACATTGGTGCGCATGCTTACCGTGGGCGTGGACGAGGTCCACGGCGAGCTAGGCGACCGGATGCTGTGGACGAACGGTGTTGTGCGCCATGGCGTTTGATCGCCTAGCCCGGTAGCCGGGCTAGTTGTTTGTCGGTGGTGGTTGGGGTTGGAAGGGGTCATACCACCACCAATCGGCGCGTTCGCCGGTAGGTCCGGGACACGGTGGGACAGCGGGTGGGGGTTGGGTCGGGGGGCGTGCCAGTGATCCCGGGCTCAGTAATCGGCCGGTGTCGTCGGTGACGATGAGAGCGTGCGCGGGTCCGGTGATGGTGATCTCGCCCCGGTGGTGCAGCCGGTGGTGATAGGGGCAGACCAGGACCAGGTTGGCCAACTCGGTGGGGCCGCCGTCTTCCCAGTGCCGGATGTGGTGGGCGTGCAGACCGCGGGTGGCGCCGCACCCGGGTATCGCGCACATGCGGTCGCGGTGCTCGAGGGCGCGGCGCAGCCGCCGGTTGATCACCCGGGTTGCCCGGCCGGCGCCGATGGGCTCGCCGTGGCGCTCGAACCAGACTTCACAGGTGGCATCACAGGTCAGGTAGCGGCGTTCGGCGTCGGGCAGCAGCGGACCCAGATGCAGCGCGGCAACGCGCCGCTCGATGTCGAGGTGGGCCACCACGGTGGTGTGCTGCCCGTGGGGGCGGCGGGTGGCCTCGGCATCCCAACCCGCCTCCACCAAACGCATGAACGCCTCGGCCGTGCCCGGCACCGGCGGACGCTGATCGCCCACGCCGGCGCCCTCGCCGTGGTCGCGGCGCCACTCGGCGATGAGCGCGTCACGATGCGAGGCCAACGCGGCGTCGAATTTCGCGGCATCCACGTGGCCCAGGGTGATTCGATAACACGCCCCCTGCTCGGTGGCGGTCGCGATAAACGACCGCTCGGGCTCGGGCCGGGGTTCGGGGTCAGGACGCGGTTCCAGCTTGACCGCGGTGCGCAGCTGATTGACCGTGGCGACCGCGGCCAGTTGGGCGTAATGGTCATCAGATCCCTGGCCCGCGTGTGCGGCGATCACCCCGACCTGATCGGCCGACAGCCGACCCTCGCGCATGCCTGCCGCGCAGCGGGGAAACTCCTCCAGCCGGCCAGCGATGGTGCTGATCGTGTGGGCATTGCCCGACGAACACCCCAGCTTCCAGGCCACCAACGCCGGCACCGAGCGCGCACCGGTCACACCGCACAATTGGTCGCGATCGATCTCGGCGACGATCTGCACGATGCGCCCATCAATCGCATTGCGCTGACCGGCCAACTCCGCCAACTCCTCGAACAACACCTCAAGGCGGTCGCTCGCAGTCACCACCTCGGCGTCAGCAGATGCGATCGAAGACATGACGCCATCATCGCAGCCAGGTACGACAAGTCCGGGCCGCCCGTCGAACTCAGTAATCACCGCGGCTGGCTGGTCAGGCTGCCGCTGATAAAGAGGGTGTCGTCGTCTTCCGGAGCGGGCACCTCGAGGCCGCTGCGCCGAAACAGTTCTGCCAGTGGTACACCTTCGAGCTGCCAGCCCTTGACGCCGAGGTAGTCGAGGGCGTGGCTGCGTTGGCCGGTGTAGACCAACGAAGCCAAGTCAATGTCGACGCCATGGTCACGGAACGGGTTGGATATGGTCCGCGATCGCTCGGCGTCGAAATCGACGATGCTGGTGACGAATTCGGTGGCCACCCTACTTCCTGGTGCGCTGAGCGCGGTGATGTTGTCGAACAGCCGGTCCTGGTCTTCCGGCCTCAGATACATCAGCAAACCCTCGGCCAGCCACGCCGTCGGTACTCCCGCGTCAAAGCCGGCAGTGTGCAACGCCGTCGGCCAATCCGCGCGCAAATCGACGGGCACGGCGCGCAGGGTCGTCGAGGGTCCGGCGCCCAGGCCGGTCAAGGTCGTCGTCTTGAACTCGATGACCCGTGGCTGGTCGATCTCGTAGACCACCGTCCCGGTCGGACACGGCAGACGGTAGGCCCGGGCGTCCAACCCCGACCCGAGGATCGCGACTTGTCGAATCCCCCGGTCGGTGGCGTCGAGGACGTAGTCGTCAAAGTACTTCGTGCGGACCGCGTTTCCGTCGACCATCGCCCGCGCCACGGTCGGTGAGACGTCTGCGATCGCCGACATGTCGAGTTCGCCGTCCATCATCTTGGTGAAGAGATCCAACCCCACCGCACGGACCAGAGATTCGGCGAACGGATCGTTGATCAAACCGCGCGGATCCCTGGTGGCCATCGCGCGCCCGGCCGCGACGATGGTCGCAGTGACCCCGACGCCAGACGCCAGATCCCAGTTGTCGTCGTCGGTGCGAGGCATCAACTCACCTTAGCCGTGTCCTCGTCGTCGGCTGTTTGAGTTGGGTGCATTCATTGGCGTCGGAACAGGCGCCCGTGGAGGGTGCAGAACCAGGCGATGTCGCCGTCCGGTCCACGGACGAAGTTGGATCGACTGCCGGTGGGTTTGCCGTCGGGTCCCAAGTCGATCCCGTAGTCGGGCCGGTAGAAGGCGAGCCCCAGTTCGGCGTTATCGGGACCATCCGGATTGGCAGCATCAGCCAGGGTTCCAGCGAGCTGGCCGTCCCTCGCCCGGAACTCGATGACCGTTTGCTCGAGGTTGCCATTTTGGGATACTTGCCCGGCGATGTACCGGCCCTCGTAGGGTGCCAAGTCGGCGGTGCCAAGGCGTTGCGGTGCGGCAGGCAGATTGCTGATGCCGGCGAATCTTCGCAACGCCCAGTCACAGGCGAAAAGGTCGTTGATCAGATGAAATCCGCCGTCAGAGTTGGTGAGTACGGTCATGGCGAAGTCGCGATCGGGCACCATGAAGAAACCGGAGCGTTGCCCCTTCCAGGTGCCGCCGTGCTCGACGATGGTGACATGCTCCGCGGACGGCCGCAGCATCCAGGTCACGCCCATCCCGGTCAGCTCGACCCAAAGTGTTCCGCCCGCGCCAGGGTTCGAGCGCATTGCCTCCAGCGACCATCGGCTCAGCATCTGCTCACCGTGAGGCGCCCTGCCGTCGCCGAGATGGAACCGAGCGTAGCGCAGCTGATCTCGCGCTGTGGACATCAATCCGCCGGTGGGGTTGCAACTGCGTGGAAACGCCCAAAAGTCCGTTTCGACAATGGGTTTACCGTCGACCACGGCGTGCGCTGCCGCGACATTCAGACCGACGATTTGGTCGGAAAAGTAGTGGGTGTGAGCAAGCTGCAGCGGATCGAGTACCAGCTTCCGCACCGCTGACTCGTAGGTTGTTCCGGTGACAAGCTCGATGATGCGCCCCGCCACTACAAGACCCGAATTGTTATACGCGAACGCGGTTCCCGGAGCAGTCAGCTGCGGCAAACGTGACATCGAGTCGACGTAACGCGCTACCGCATCATCGCCGCGCCCAAAGTCCTGGCCGTTGCGGCCATCCCAGCCCGCGGTGTGGTTGAGCAGTTGGCGCACGGTCACCGTGGCGCCGACTGACTCGTCGGCCACCGCGAAGTCGTGAATGTAGCGGCGCACGGGTAAATCCAGGTCCACCTTGCCCTGCTCGACCAGGCGCATCAGCGCGGTGCCTGTGAAAGTCTTTGTGGTCGAACCGATTCGGAAGACAGTGTCGCCGTCGACAGGCAACGGATGGTCGACATTGGTGACCCCGTAGCCCTTGACGAACTCTTGGCCGTCGACCCAGACAGCAACCGCGACGCCCGGAATCGCATAGTCCTTCATGGCGGCGTTGATCTTGGCGTCGAGTTCGTCGAACGCCACGCCAAGGTCCGCGCAGTTAGCAGTGTCAACCACTGCAGCGGCGACTTCGTGCGGCAGTCGATCCGAATGGCCTCGTGATGCCTTTGGCCCTCCGCGGCACCGTCCACATGACCGTCAATATAGCTGGGCTTATGTGACCATCGCGAGGCCTGACACACGCCGGGCTGTCAGCCGAAGGCGACGGCGAGCCACCGCCTTTCTAGCGCAGCCGCGTCCGGCCGGGGTTTGCTGGGTCTCTCGATTTCGCCTGCCGCGGACTTCCGGCACCTCTAGAATGAGGCCCCTTGGTGCTGCCGTGTCGCCGGTCGGGATGAGGTTGGTCATGAATAGCCATGCGCTCAGGTCGGCACTGGTCTGGGCGGCGGCGGTGCTCGTGGTGGCCGGGTGCACGACGTTCGTCGACGGACGCGCGCTGTCGATGCTCAACGACCCCTTCCTGGTGGGCGGGCTGCCTGCGACGAACGGGCCCAGCGGGATTCGCTCGAACGCGCCCAGCCCCACGGGCAAGGTGCTCAACACCGACGACGGGCCCGTCGACAGGCTGGCGTTGCTCTCGGTCAACGACATCGAGGACTACTGGCAGTCGGCGTACAGCCAATCGCTGAAGGGCACCTTCAAACCCGTCAGCAAGATGGTGTCCTACGACTCCAACGACCCGAGCAGCCCGATCGTGTGCCACAACGACACCTACAAGCTCGTCAACGCTTTCTACACGTCGCGCTGCAACCTGATCGCCTGGGACCGCGGCGTGTTCATGCCCGTCGCGCAGAAGTACTTCGGCGACATGTCCGTCACCGGCGTGCTCGCACACGAATTCGGGCACGCGCTGCAACAGATGGCAAAGCTGGTGACCAGAAGGGACCCGACCATCGTCCACGAACAGCAGGCCGACTGCTTCGCCGGCGTCTACCTGTTCTGGGTCGCCGACGGCAAGTCGCCGCGCTTCACGCTGAGCACCGCCGACGGGCTCGACCACGTGCTGGCGGGAATCATCACCACACGTGACCCGGTGATGGACAGCGAGACCGAAAACGACGACGCACACGGCTCGGCACTGGACCGGATCAGCGCCTTCCAGATGGGTTTCCTCACCGGCGCATCGGCCTGCGCGACGATCGACCGCAGGGAAATCGAGCAGCGCCGCGGCGATCTGCCGAACGCCTTGCGCGTCGACGCCACCACCGGAACGCCGGAGACCGGCGAGGTCCCGATCAACCGGGACACCCTGTCGACCCTGATGGAACTGCTGGGCAAGATCTTCGCCCCGGCCAAACCGCCGACGCTGTCCTACCAGCCCGCCAATTGTCCGGACGCCAAGCCCACCCCGCCGGCGTCCTACTGCCCGGCCACCAACACCATCGCGATCGAGTTGCCCAAGCTCGCCGTCGTGGGCAGGGTCGCCGACGAGAGCGAACAGACCCTCCCTCAAGGCGACGACACAGCTCTGTCCGTCGTGATGTCGAGATACGCGCTGGCGGTGCAGCATGAACGCGGCCTGCCGATGCAGAGCCCGTGGACCGCGCTGCGCACCGCGTGCCTCACCGGTGTGGCGCACCGCAAGATAGCCGAGCCCATCGAACTGCCCTCGCACAACCAATTGCAGCTCACCGCCGGTGATCTCGACGAAGCGGTCGCTGGGTTGCTCACCAACCACCTGGTGGCCAGCGACGCCGATGGCACCAGCGTGCCCGCCGGTTTCACCCGGATTGCGGCGTTCCGCGGCGGCGTGACCGGCAACGTGGACGCGTGTTACTCGCGTTATCCGGGATAGCGAAAGACGCTCCGGGTCAACCTATTTCGGCGAGCCGTGGAATGACCTCGTCGCCCAGCCGGCGGACGAACCCGACCGGGTCGGGGTTGCCGGGCAGCGGGCCGACATTGATCATGTCCACACCGAGCGCGGCGAAGCGTTCCGCGGTCTTCAGATATTCGTCGATGTTCTCGAACGGGTCTGTCGTTGCCAGGCCGCCGGACGTCTTACGAATGTCGCCTGAATCCCTGCCCACCGCGTCGCAGTGCCCGCGCAACACATCGACCTTGTGCGCGAGCTCATCGACGTCGTTCGACATGCTGTTCCAGATGTCGGCATATTGCGCGACCAAGCGCAGTGTCTTCCTCTCGCCGTCCCCGCCGATCAAGATCGGGGGCCGCCGAATCGGTTGTGGCGCACAGATCGTCTCGTTCAGCCGATAGTGCTTGCCTGCATAGGGCCCGTCGTCGTCGCTCCACATCTGCCGGCAGATTTGCAGCGTCTCCTCGAGCATCTCGAAGCGCGCGCTCAGCGGCGGATACGGAATGCCCAGCGCGGTGTGCTCGCGCTCGTACCACGCCGCACCGAGCCCCAGCATCGACCGGCCTTGCGACAAGACGTCCAGGGTGGTGACCGTTTTGGCCAACACGCCGGGGTGACGATAGGTGACCCCGGTGACCAGCAGGGCCAGGTCGATCGTGGAGGTCTGGGCGGCCAAGAATCCCAATGAGGTGTAGCCCTCGAGGAATGGATTCTGGGCCGGGCCAAGCTCTTCCATCTGGAAGAAGTGGTCGGCAAGGGTGAACAACGTGGCGCCGCCCTGCTCGGCGGCCTTGGCCGCGTCGGCTAGCGTCGAACCCAGCCGTGCTGGGTCTCCGGGTAGAAAGTCGATGAAATGCAATCCCAATTCCATTGTGGGTGCCGCCTTTCCTATTGTTCGGTCAAGCGCTCGAGGAGCGAGAGCGCGTCGACGATGACGCGCCGTTCCGCCTCGGTGTAGCGCTCCTGAATGGTCCGCGCCAGCCATTCCTCCCGGGCGCGACGGTCGCTCTCGGCGCGCTTTCGCCCCGCCGCGGTCAGCGAGACCACCTGTCGCCGACCATCATTCGGATCCGCGGAGCGTTCGATGAGCCCCCGCTGTCCCAACGCGGCCAGGATGGTCGCCATCGACTGGGGACGTACCTGTTCCGCACCGGCCAACACGCTCGCCGACGACGGCCCCTCTTTCCACAGCCGAGTGAGCACCGCCGTCTGCGACGGCGTCAAACCGTCGACCGCGATGTCCTTCAGTCGGCGGCGCAGCCGGCTGAACACCACCCGGATATCGCGTGCCGCCGCCACTGCGGAGTCGCTGATGCCATCCACGGCACTACTCTAAATTAGACAGTCAAAACTGTCCAGTCCTAGCTGCCTATTTCCGACCGAGCAACTGCAGCGCGGCGTCGACCGCCAAGGCCGGGACATTCAGGGTCTTGGACCGCAGATCGTGTCGGGCGCTCGCGATCTCGACGACAGCGGTCGTTCCGCTGATCAGCGCCGCCGCGGTGCGCAGCTCGTCGGGCGTGCCGAAGGGGTCCGACGTTCCGTGGGTGAACACCGTCGGCACCGTGATGTCGGGCAGGTGCTCGGTGCGCAGCCGCTCCGGCTTACCCGGCGGGTGCAGCGGGTAGGAGAACAGCGTCAGCACATCCACCGGGGCCTCGCCGGCGGCAACCACCATGGATGTCTGCCGGCCGCCGTAGGAATGCCCGCCGGCGATCAGCGGGCCCCCGCCGAGGCCGCGGCACAACGCGATCGCCTCGACGATCCCGGCGCGATCGCTGGCTGCCGACCCGGACGGCGGTCCGGTGGGCCGCCGCCGCCGGTAGGGCAGGTTATAGCGCACCGCCAGCCAGCCCCGGTGGGCCCATTCATCGCAAACCTGTTGCAGCAGTGGAGAATCCCTGTTGCCGCCGGCACCGTGGGTGAGTACGACCACACCTTTCGCGGCACCGTCGGGTTCGTGCGCGATGCCCGCGATCTGATCGAGGTGTTGGGTCATCACGACAGCCTAAACAGCGGGGAGACGGGGCCGTGGCCGTGGCCCAGGGGATAGGACGCGCGCAGACATTCGGTGACCCACCGCTTCCCGAAGCCGACCGCGTCCGGCACTGTGAAGCCGTGCGCCAGCGCGCACGCGGCCGCGCTGGCCAAGGTGTCCCCGCCGCCGTGGTCGTTGCCGGTCGCGATGCGCTCCGCATCGAACTCGTGGTAGGAGGTGCCGTCATAGAGCAGGTCACAGCTGCGGTCCGACGAGCGCAGGTGACCGCCCTTGACCAACACCCACTGCGGCCCGAGCGCATGCAGGGCCTTGGCCGCCGCCCGCTGCGATGCCGGGTCCACGACGTCGATGTCGACCAGCAGACGCACCTCGTCGAGGTTTGGCGTCACCAGCGTGGCCAACGGAAACAATTGGTTCCGAAGCGAATCCAGCGCCGCAGGTGCCATCAGTGCGTCTCCGTGCATGGACGCCGCCACCGGGTCGACGACGAGCGGGACAGTCAGGGCGAGATGGCGCCAGGTGGTGGCCACGGTGTCGATGATGCGCGGCGACGCCAGCATGCCGGTCTTAGCGGCCTGAATGCCGATGTCGCTGACCACGGCTTCGATCTGGCCGGCGACGACATCTTCGGGAATCTCGTGAAAACTCTTGACTCCCACCGTGTTCTGCACGGTAACCGCGGTCACCGCGACGCACGCGTGCACACCCAACAGCGCCATGGTGCGCATATCGGCCTGGATGCCTGCGCCGCCTCCGGAGTCTGACCCGGCGATAGACAGCACCCGCAGGGGTATCGCGCCCGGCGGTGGAACAGGCAGGAACGTCACTGTGCCAAATGGCGGCGACCCGCTGCGCCCGGCCGCGCCGCGCTGGCGATCGCCGCGGCCAAATGGCGGCGACCCGCTGCGCCCGGCCGCGCCGCGCTGGCGATCGCCGCGGCCAAATGGCGGCGACCCGCTGCGCCCGGCCGCCGCGCTGGCGATCGCCGCGGCCAAATGGCGGCGACCCGCTGCGCCCGGCCGCGCCGCGCTGGCGATCGCCGCGGCCAAATGGCGGCGACCCGCTGCGCCCGGCCGCGCCGCGCCTGCGATCACTGCTGTGCCAGCGGCAGATACACCCGGTTGCCGTGCTCGGCGAACTCGCGAGACTTCTCCGCCATGCCCTCGGACATGGCCGCCTCGATCGCTTCCTCGCTGTCCAGGCCGTGTTTGGCGGCATAGTCGCGGACGTCCTGCGTGATACGCATCGAGCAGAACTTCGGCCCGCACATCGAGCAGAAGTGCGCAGTCTTGGCGGGCTCGGCCGGCAGCGTCTCGTCGTGGTACTCCCGCGCGGTGTCGGGATCCAGCGACAGGGCGAACTGGTCGTTCCAGCGAAACTCGAAGCGCGCCTGGCTCAATGCGTTGTCGCGCTCCTGGGCATGCGGATGTCCCTTGGCCAGATCGCCGGCGTGCGCGGCGATCTTGTAGGCGATCACGCCGTCCTTGACGTCCTTGCGGTCCGGCAACCCCAGGTGTTCCTTGGGCGTCACGTAGCACAGCATCGCGGTCCCGGCCTGGGCGATGATAGCCGCGCCGATCGCCGAGGTGATGTGGTCGTAAGCCGGCGCGATGTCGGTGGCCAGCGGGCCCAGCGTGTAGAACGGGGCCTCCTCGCACCACTCCTCTTCCAGGCGCACGTTCTCGACGATCTTGTGCATCGGCACGTGCCCCGGGCCCTCGATCATGACTTGCACACCATGGGATTTCGCGATCTTGGTCAGCTCACCAAGGGTGCGCAGCTCGGCGAACTGCGCCGCGTCGTTGGCGTCGGCGATCGAGCCCGGCCGCAGCCCGTCACCGAGCGAGAAGGTGACGTCGTAGCGGGCGAAGATCTCGCAGAGTTCGTCGAAGTTGGTGTAGAGGAACGACTCCCGGTGATGCGCCAGGCACCAGGCGGCCATGATGGAGCCGCCGCGGGAGACGATGCCGGTGACGCGCTTGGCGGTCAGCGGCACGTAGCGCAGCAGCACCCCGGCGTGCACGGTCATGTAGTCCACGCCCTGTTCGCACTGCTCGATCACGGTGTCGCGGTACATCTCCCACGTCAGTTCGGTCGGATCGCCCTTGACCTTTTCCAGCGCCTGGTAGATCGGCACGGTACCGACCGGAACCGGCGAGTTGCGCATGATCCACTCGCGGGTTTCGTGAATGTTCTTGCCAGTGGACAGGTCCATGATGGTGTCCGCACCCCACCGGGTCGCCCACACCATCTTGTCGACCTCCTCGGCGATCGACGACGTCACCGCCGAGTTGCCGATGTTCGCGTTGACCTTGGTGGCAAAGGCCTTGCCGATGATCATCGGCTCGATCTCGGGGTGGTTGTGATTGGCCGGGATCACCGCGCGCCCGCGGGCGACCTCGTCGCGCACCAATTCCGCGGGCATGCCCTCGCGCGCGGCGATGAACGCCATCTCCGCGGTGATCTCGCCCGCGCGGGCGCGCTGCAGCTGAGTGCCACGGTCGCGAATCACTCCGGGCCGCGGAGGCAGTCCCGCCGCCAGGTCGATCGTCACGTCCGGATCGGTGTAGGGGCCCGAGGTGTCGTAGAGGTCGAAGTGATCGCCATTGGACAGGTCCACCCGGCGGAACGGGACCCGCCCGCCCGCGACATCGCGATAGATCTTGTGGCTGCCCGCAATCGGGCCGGTGGTGACGGACGGTGCAGTGGTTCCCGACAATGTCTCGGTCATTTTTCATCTCCCTACGCCGGCATTACCCGGTCAGGTTCGTACGGTCGACGGCCCCGAGCCGTCCTCTCAGCGCACTCGGCATGCGCTCCCGCGTTGATGGATGGGTCCGCACGCGACGTTACCCCCACCCCGGACCACACGGCAGGGTGACGGCCCTTTCTTCCGGGGCAGTAGCCGAAGACATTTCCCGAATGGAAAAATGCATACGTGCAACAGCGCGGGCGAGCGGCAGAATCATCGACCGATGCGGACGGCGTGCGATCCTCGGGCCCCGGCGAGACGCCGGCGGAATACCTGACCATCGGCACCTTCCGGTTCTGGTTCGTGGGTCAACGCTGGGAATGGTCCGACGAGGTGGCCAGGATGCACGGCTACGGACCGGGGGATGTCGAGCCGACGACCCAACTGTTGTTGTCGCACAAGCATCCCGACGACCGCGCCCATGTCCAGGAATTGCTCGACCACGCCCTGCAGTCGGAAGGGTCGTTCTCGAGCCGGCACCGGTTCATCGACACCGCGGGTACGGTGCACGACGCGATCGTCGTCGCCGACCGCATGCGCGACGTGTCGGGCGCCGTGGTGGGCACCGAGGGCTACTACATCGATCTCACCAACACGCTCGACGAAACCCGGCAGGAAGTGCTCGACGAGGCGCTGCCGGATCTGTTCGAGAGCCGCGCGGCCATCGAACAGGCCAAGGGTGTGCTGATGTACGTCTACCGGGTCAGCGCCGAGCAGGCGTTCCGCGTGCTGCAGTGGCGCTCGCAAGAGACCAATGTGAAACTACGCGCGCTGGCCAGGCAGCTGCTCGACGAATTGGCCACCCTGCCGGCGCCGGCGGCGACCGTGCAGAGCCAGTTCGATCATTTGCTGCTGACCGTGCACGAGAGGATTTCGCCCGAGCCCGCCGGGTAACCCGCGATTTGTTAAACGGCAGTTCGGGTAGGAGTTAATCTCTGGTGGTCTGCAATGCGCGACCGCGCATCCCCGCCGCGTCGTCGGGCTTAGCGGCTGCAGATCTGACCGGTGGCTGCGGCGAAAGGCACGAACTTGTTGGCGGTCGAATACGAGGCGCATGAGGACGCGATCGTCGTGCGGGTCAAAGGCGCTGTCGACTCCAGGACCGTCGGTGAGCTCGCCGCCCACTTGGCGACCGCGGTGGAGCAGGCCGCGACGCAGCCGGCCCGTCCGGTAATCATCGACTTGCAAAACGTCGACTTCTTCGGGAGCGCGGCATTGAATGCGGTGCTCGATTGCCACGAGAGCGGCGCGGCCCGTGGGACGCCGGTCCGCCTGGTCGCCGATGACGACCAGGTGCTACGCCCGATTCAGGTCACCGAGTTGGATCGCGTGTTCGACATCTACCCGACGCTGTCGGACGCGTTGCAGCGCGGACGCCAACGATGAACGCGGGTCCGCCTGCCGTGCGGCCCGGTTAGACCTCCTCCATCGCCTCGCCGAGTTCCTCGAGGAGCTTGTTGTGGTGGTTGCTCGCCAAAAGGTGCCCGGCGGCGATGACCACGGCCACCGGCCAGTCGATGAGTTCGAGCGCCGCCAGGGCCGCCAGCCCCCCGAAGTACGCCAGCTGCTCAGGCCGGGGGATCTCCACCTGGCCGATCCCCGGCAGGTTCACCACAAACGTTTCGCCCTCGCGGATCTTGTCCACCGCATCGCGCTGAGAGGTGTCCCGCCGCGACTTCTTTTCCGCCATGATTTGCCTTTCGGTAACGAAGGGTTTCCCGCCTCGCTGGGTCACGCGTACAACGTCGGACCTATGTCGACGATGACCGACACCGGGGGCGATCCGCTAGTTTCGTCGATTGCTTCGGTGCTCAGGGTGCCGTTACTGGAACTCTATGCGCTGTTGTGGCGCGTCGGGGTGGTCGAGATTCGGAACCCGCAGCGGGAGGCTCGGCGAGATCCGACGGAGGCTCGGGATCTGATTTGTCCGGACCCGTCAGCACACGCGACAGCACGCCGGTTGCGACCGTCGCCGCCGCGGCGGCGCCCAGGCCCTGGGCCCAGCCGAACGGTCCGAGCGGCGTACAGCCGAGCAGCTGGCTGACGCCCGGGGTGCTGATCAGCACCCCGACCAGGCCGAGCGAACCCAACGCGGTGAGCACCACCAGCGGGGCCTGAGACTCCACCAGCGTCTGGCCCAGTTCGGTCCCCACCAGCGCGACCAGCGCGACGGTCGAGGCGCGTTGCGGACTACTCAGCGGGCCGCTGAGGCCCGCCATCGCCCACGCCGCCGTCGTCGCCGCCGCCGTGGTGACGCCCCGGATGGTCACCGCCTGCCACAACGCGGCCTGATCCGCGCCGCGCAACCGCGGGTCGATCGGGCCGCTGGGCTTGCTCACCGCGAGTGCGGCGGCCGGCAGCGCGTCGGTCATCGTGTTGACCAGCAGCAGCTGGCGCGTGTTCAGGGGCGACGTCCCCGTGATGGCGCTGCCGATGATCGCGAAGATCACCTCGCCGGCGTTGCCGCCGAGCAGCACCGACACCGCCGACTGCACCCGCCGCCACAGCTGGTGTCCTTCCCGGATGGCCTCCATCAGCGCCTCGATGCGGCCGTCGACCAGCACCACGTCGGCCACCAGGTGGGCGGGATCGCTGCCGTGGGCGACGACGCCGATGCCGACCGTGGCGGACCGGATGGCGGCGGCGTCGTTGGCGCCGTCGCCGACCATCGCGGTCCGCACGTCCGCGTTCTCGAGCGCCTGGACGACCTGGACCTTGTTCTCCGGCGTCATGCGGGCGAAGATCACCCGCTCCGCCGCGACGCGCTCCTGGTCCTTGCGTGACAAGGCCTCCCATTCGGCGCCGCTGATGACCTGATCGGCGGTCACGCTGAGCCCGAGTTCGGCGGCGATGGCCTTGGCGGTGATCGGGTGGTCACCGGTGATCAGCTTGACGCCGACGCCGAGGCCGTCGAGGTCGCCGAGCAATTGCTTGGCCGTCGCGCGTGGGGTGTCGGACAGGCCGAGAAATCCGGTGAGCGTCAGCCCGCTGGTGCAGTACTCGGCGATGTCATCGGGATTGTCCGCGATCGCCCGAGCCTGTTGCGCGGTCAGCTCGCGGCGCGCCACCGCGATGACACGCAGCCCGCCGGCGGCGAGTTCGGCGACCGTGCCCTCCATCGCCCCGGTGTCCCCGCTGGCGGCCAAGACCACCTCGGGCGCGCCCTTGACGGTCAGCTCGGCGCCGGTCACCGAGGCGGAGAACGACCGACCGGAGCGGAACGGCAGGTGCGCGGTCCGCGGTGTGGTTGCCGCGCCGTCGGCGGACGCGGCCTCCGCACCGGCCTCGACGATGGCGACATCGGTGGCGTGCACCTGGGTGCCGCCGTTCGTCATGGGCGCGGCGTGCACGGCGCAGCGCAGCACCTCCTCGCGCGAGTGCCCGGCCGCCGGGTGGACCTGCGAGACCCGGAGACGGTTTTCGCTGAGCGTCCCGGTCTTGTCGAAGCACACCACCTCGATGCGGCCGAGCGCCTCCACCGAGCGCGGAACCCGCACCAGCGCACCGAACTTCGTCAGCCGTCGCGCCGACGACGCCTGGGCCAGCGTGGCCACCAGCGGCATTCCCTCGGGAACGGCGGCGACCGCGATGGCGATGGCGCTGCCCACCGCCTGCTGCAGGGGGAGGCGGCGCAACAGCCCGAGCGCGCCGACCAGCGCACCGCCGGTGATGCTCACCGGAAGCGCCTTGGTGGTCAGCTGGCCGAGCTGGTGCTGCAGGCCGATGTCGGAGGACAGCTCGCCCGAGATGAGGTCGGCGGCGCGACGCTGCTGGGTGTCGGGCCCGACCGCGGTCACCAGCGCCACCGCGGTGCCGGCTACCACGGTGGTCCCGGCGAACACCATGCAGCGGCGCTCGGCGAGCGGCGCCCCCGGCGTCGCCTCGACCTGCTTCTCCACCGACAGCGATTCGCCGGTGAGCGTCGACTCGTCGACCTCGACGTCGACCTCTTCGACGACGCGGGCGTCGGCGGGCACGACCTCGTGGGTGCGCACCTCGATGACGTCGCCCGGCCGCAGTTGCGCGGCGTCGACGAGCGCGTACGTCCGCTCACCGTCCGCGCCGATGACGACCTTGCGGG
The DNA here is from genome assembly GCF_010731675.1 of Mycobacterium marseillense. Taxonomy (NCBI): domain Bacteria; kingdom Bacillati; phylum Actinomycetota; class Actinomycetes; order Mycobacteriales; family Mycobacteriaceae; genus Mycobacterium; species Mycobacterium marseillense. The sequence goes on along the minus strand of NZ_AP022584.1, from coordinate 3,250,966 downwards.
CGGGCGGAACCTGTTGGGCCAGGAGATAATTCAACCGCTTCTCGGCGCGCAGCCGCTGCGCCGCGGCCAGGATAGAGTTCCCGGTCAGCACGGTGCCGACCAACATCGCATCGACGGGCGAACCGAGCACGGCGCTGGCCGCCGAGCCGAGCGCCATCACCGGGGTCAGCGGGTCGGACAATTCGGCGCGCACGGCCTTGGCGAGCTGCCAGACCGCTTGCGCGGGCGTCTCCGCCACGCGCAGGGCCGCGGGGGTGTCTCGCTCCGTCGGGGCGGGCGCCGGGGAATCCTGCTCCGGCAACGCCTTACGGACCTGCTCGACCGGCATCGCGTGCCATTCGTGCGTGGCGGTCGGGCGCGGGGTGTCCGCATTGAGGATCCCGCGGGCGAGCAGATAGCCCGAGAGCAGACCGGCCGCCGCGCCGACGTTCACCGTTTCGGATCCGAGGTTGCCTCGCACGCCCGGGATCATGAACAGCGACCCCATCGCGGTGGCGCCGGCTGAAATCCCGATGCCGCGCTGGGTCGCGGCGGCGGCCGCGGGCAGCGCGTGCAGCACCCGCCAGACGGCCGCCAGGTCCGGCAACAGCAGATCGGCGTTCCACAGCGGGGCGGCGCGACCGCTCGCGGGCAACACGCCCAGCGCGAGGTGCGCCGACGAAATGGCTTGTGCGGCAGTTGATGACAACACGGCCACCGTGCGACCGGCCTCCTGCAGGTCGTCCACCGCGGCGGCGAGTGCGTCGTCGACTGCTTTGTCGGTCCCGCTCTTCAGCGGCCGGACCTCGTCGAACGCCGGTCGCAACTCGTCGAGGGACTCGTGGTCGACCGTCAGCAGTTGCGCCCCGGCGCGGTTGGCCTCGCCGACCACCGCCGAGGCGAGCGGGTCGTGGGCGGGCAGGAAGAGCGCCTCGACCTGCGCATCGGACCGGCCGCCCGAAACCTTGCGCCAGCCGGGGCGCAGACCAGTGTTGTCCAGCATGAGCTGGGCGCGGCTCCACGCCGCGGCCAGCTCGCTGTCGCTCGCGCCGCGGATGCGGGCCACCCGCAACGTGTCGGTACACAACACGCGGGGGTCGATGAGGATCGTGTCGATCTTGTTCAGCCGCCGCAGGCTTTCCGGCCGCAACGGGAGCACTGAGTGTCGCTCGGCCAGGCCGCGACCCAGCGTTGCGGCGAACGCCTCGGGGGTGGTCCGGTTGGCCTTGGGGGTGGTTACCTGCACCGCGGTGGCGGCCATGTTCAGGTTGCGGGTGCCGGCGCCGATAGCTCCGGCGCTGAGCGCCTGGAGGAGCGCGAAGCGACCGGGAGCCCGCTCCATGCCCCGCGACGGCTGCGGTCGCGGCGAGCGGTAGGTCAGCGGTTGGTCGGCGTGCCGCGCGAGCTCGGGTTCGTGCTCTTCCCACGCGCGCGCCTCGGCGCGGCACTCGGCGACCTTCAGCGACTGCATCGTCAGCCCCAGCGACAGCGACGTCGGCGACTGAGAAAGCGTTTGGCTGGTCGCCTGGACCAGCGTCATCACGGTGTCGGTGGCGGGGCCCCCGATCCGGTCCTCGAGCCGGCGGCGCAGCCAGGGCTGGTAGTCGAAGAACGTGATGCTCGCGGCGATGGTGACCGGCAGTCGGGGCAGCCGCGTCGCCCGGCCGAACAGTGCCACGCCCAGCCCGGCCGCGTTGGCGGCCACGGTGACCGCCCTGGTCGCCAGCACCAGGCCGTCGCCCGGCAGGCTCGCCGACGCCGTCGCCGGCCGGTCGGCACCTTGTGAAGGCGCGCAACGGTTTTCGGATTCCTCGACGACGCCGCACAGGTCGCTCAGCGAGGTGTTTGGATCGTCGAGGTCCACGACCACCCGGGACAGGGGGTAATTCAACTTTGCTGACGCCACGCCGGGATGGGCCAGGATGGCCTCGAGCACGGTCGGGCCGAGTGGGCCGTCGGCCGCGTCGGCCAGCCCGCGCACCTCGATCCACGCGCGGCTGTTGCCACGCCAACAATGCCGGCGCAGCGTGGCCCGGGTGAGTTCGCCGGACAGCGCCTTGGCGCCCTCGCGCAAGGGGATGGTCGCGATGTCGATACTGGTTTCGATACTCGCTCGCGCCAGATCGGTTGTCGCCTGTAGGCCCGCAAAAATCATTCGCGACGGCAGCGACCGTCGCAGAGACGTTGTGATACTCAAGAGTTCAGTAAGGATTCCGTGTCAGTTGGTGCTGCGCAGCGCGGCGCTGCCGGCGCGACGGCCGGTGGCCTTCTTGGCCGGTTTACTGGCGGCCGCCCGTTTGGTGGGGGCCTTTTGGGGCGGCGATTTGCGCGGTTGGGGCTCGGGTTCGGGCTTGGTCGGCACCGTCGTCAGCTTTGCCCGGGGCGGCGGGGCCGACTCCTTCTGTTGGCGGGCGATCCGCTGCAACACCAGCGCCCCGCCGCCGACCGCCAGCAGCACCGGCCACTCGATCAGGCCGATGGCGCCGAGCGCCCCCAGGCCCACCGCGGCGGCCGTCGTCGATTTGCTGCCCTTGCTGATGCCCTGCTGAATGCCGTCCGCGGCGCCCTTGATGCCGCCGACGACACCGTTCACCGCCGCGCCGCCGACCGCGCCGGCGGTGGAGGTGGTGACCGATGCCGCACGATTCAGTGTTCGCCCTACGCTGCGAACCGCTCCGTCGACGACACCCATGTTGACTCCCTGGCCCAATTTCGTATTCATGCAATTCGCGTTCGCTGTTTTCATGTATACCGTGGATCGCACAGTTGAGGGGATCTACGGAATTGCGCTGCCAGTTAGCCTACGCCGGGTCGCAGCGTCAGTCGACGCGTACATCGATGAGAACGGGCGCGTGATCACTCGCGGATTTGCCTTTGCGTTCCTCGCGGTCGATCTGCGCGTCGGTCACCCGGCTCGCCAATGCCGGTGAGCCCAGGATGAAGTCAATGCGCATGCCCTGCCGCTTCGGGAACCGCAGCCGGGTGTAGTCCCAGTAGGTGTAGACGCCGGGCCCCGGCGCGAAAGGCCGCACCACGTCGGTGAATTGCGCCTCGACGATCGCGTTGAACGCGCGGCGCTCCGGTGCGGAGACGTGTGTGGCGCCGGCGAAGAACTCCATGCTCCACACGTCGTCGTCCTGCGGCGCGATATTCCAGTCACCGGCCAGCGCGATCGCGGCGCCGGGATCGTCGCGTAGCCATCCCTCTGCCGAATCACGCAGGGCAGCAAGCCAATCGAGCTTGTAGGCATAGTGCGGGTCGCCTAGTGCCCGGCCGTTGGGAACGTAAAGGCTCCACAACCGGACGCCGCCGCAGGTGGCGGCCAGGGCGCGGGCCTCGGCGGCGGCGGCGACCTCCGGCTTGCCGCTCCAGGTCGGCTGGCCGTCGAATCCGATCTGCACGTCGTCGAGGCCGACGCGCGAGGCGATCGCCACGCCGTTCCACTGGTTGAAACCGACATGGGCGACCTCGTAGCCGAGTTCGAAGAACGGCAGCGTCGGGAATTGGCTGTCGGAACATTTGGTCTCCTGCATGGCCAGCACGTCGACGTCGGCGCGGGCCAGCCAGTCGACGACGCGGGGCAGGCGGGAGCGGATCGAATTGACGTTCCAGGTGGCAATCCGCAGCGGGTCGCCGCCATCGCTGCGCGGCGATCGCAAGCGCGGTGAAGCCGGGCGCAGCGGGTCGCCGCCATCGCTGCGCGGCGATCGCAAGCGCGGTGAAGCCGGGCGCAGCGGGTCGCCGCCATCACTGAACGTGCCATCGGGCATGGGATCAGACGGTATCTCAGGCGCCCTGTCGGACCGGGAAGTAGCGGCGGTGGTGATGCAGCCGGAAGTCCAGCCACCCGGTGTCGGCCTCGGTATCGGGGACGGCGACGTAGCCGCGCGTGGCACCGCGACCCGCGCCCCACGCCAACAGCGCCTCGCACAAGGCCGTTGTGGCCCGGTCGTCGTCGCCCCGTATCGCTGACAGCCCGACCCAGCGCGGGCCGTCGGGTGCCTCGGTCACCGCGGCACGCGCGACCGCCGCGCCATCCGTCCCGAACATGAGCTCGCCGTCGCTGACCGCGGTGAGCACGTCGACGTCGACGTCGGGCCCGAATATCGACAGCCAGGCATCGTCGGGCTGCGCCGACAGGCGCACGGACGGGTTGGGTTCGCGCGCCGCCATCTCGGACACGTCGCGCACCAGGACACTCTCGGGGTGCTCACCGGTCGAGCCGGTCGGCACCGACAACAACCGGTCGGGTATGGCCAGTCGCGGGGTCAGGCCGCGGCGCCCATACCAGTCCGCGATCGCGGGTACGGTGCTGAGCCGGGCCGAAAGATCCAGCGGCACCGCCGAATTGGGGGGAAGTTCCGACCCGTGGCCGGCCCGCAGCAGCCAGCCCTCCAGCCAGGTGTGTTCGACGCCGGGCCAGGCCATGGCCGCCGCGTGCTCGAGCGCCCGGATGTCCGAGGTGCGCAACGGCGCGAACGTCAGCACCCGCAGCATCACCACGTCGGCGGGCCGGCAGTCGACGACCGCACCCGATTTCGTCTGCACCCGCACCACCGGGTCGACCGCGAGCAGGTGTCCCACCGCGTCGGTCAACGGCGGTACCGATCCCTCGGCGAGCCGGTATCGAACCATCACCCGCGTCCCCAGGGCCGGCCACGAGATCATCAGTGGCCGAACGGGTCCGGTCCCTCGCCGGGCAGCCACGAGAGGCCGGGAACGCCCCAGTTGTTGGACTTGACCGCCCGTTTCGCGCTGCGGGCGTGCCGGCCGACGAGGCGATCCAGATACAGGAAGCCGTCCAGGTGCCCCGTCTCGTGTTGCAGCATCCGGGCGAACAGGTCGTTGCCCTCGAGGGTGACCGGGTTGCCGTCGGCGTCGAGCCCGGTGACCCGGGCCCACTTGGCCCGGCCGGTGGGAAAGGACTCGCCGGGGACCGACAGGCAGCCCTCGTCGTCGTTGTCGGGATCGGGCATCGTCTCGGGTATCTCGGAGGTTTCCAGGACCGGATTGACGACGACGCCGCGCCGGCGCTCGGTGCGCCCGCGTTCGTCAGCACAGTCGTAGACGAAGACCCGCAAGCCGACCCCGATCTGGTTGGCCGCCAGCCCGACCCCGTGCGCGGCGTCCATGGTGTCGTAGAGGTCGGCGATCAACGCGGGCAGCTCCGCGGGCAGCGAACCGTCGGCAGCGACGGGCACCGGTTTCGTCGGGGTATGCAGGACGGGATCTCCCACAATGCGGATCGGAACGACTGCCATGGTCGGCTAAGCTACCGCACGCCCGTGGGCTGCTCAGCCGCCGATCTTCGGGGGTGGGCAATTAGGCCAATCGGCCGACTCGCGGGTCTGGATGACGGCTTGAGGGTTTGGGGCGTGTTTCAATATTCGCCGAAACACGCCCTTAGCTAAGTCAAGTCATTCGAGCAGTTCGGAATTCGCCGGAAGGGTCCAGGGGAAGCGATATGGACAGCGCCATGGCGCGGGCAAATCGATCGGGGGACGATTCTGACGTCGCAGATGGACTTACCCGCCGCGAGCACGACATCCTGGCCTTCGAACGCCAGTGGTGGAAGTTCGCCGGTGTGAAGGAAGACGCCATCAAAGAGTTGTTCTCGATGTCGGCGACGCGGTACTACCAGGTGCTCAACGCGCTCGTTGACCGGCCTGAGGCGCTGGCGGCCGACCCGATGCTGGTGAAACGGCTGCGCCGGTTGCGCGCGAGCAGGCAGAAGGCACGTGCGGCGCGGCGTCTCGGCTTCGAGGTGACCTGACTCGTTACAGTAGGGCTCGATGAAAGAACGAGTTCCCGACTCCACTGGGCTGCCCCTGCGGGCCATGGTGATGGTGCTGTTGTTCCTCGGCGTCATTTTCCTGCTGCTCGGTTGGCAGGCGCTCGGCACCTCCGGGAACTCTGACGACGATTCGGCGTCGCCGGTATCCAGCGCGACCGCCACCGCGTCGGCCACGTCGACGAGCAACAAGCCGGCGACCACCCAGGCCGAGGTGCAGGTGTACAACATCTCCACCAAAGAGGGTGTCGCCGCGCGCACCGGAGACCAGCTGACGTCCGCCGGCTTCAAGGTCACCAAGGTCGACAACATGACCGTGCCCGACGTCTCGGCCACCACGGTCTACTACACCGATGCCGACGACGAGCACGCCACCGCCGACGCGATCGGCAAAAAGCTGGGCGCCCCCGTCGAACCGCGCATTCCCGCGCTGAGCGGCGAGCCGCCGGGCGTCATCGTCCTCGTCGCGGGCTAGATCAGCGCCGGATTCGATCGCCCGACTCCTCCGCGAGCCGTTCCGGCTCGCATCGTCGCCGGGCTAGGCTGCTGGCTATGCGTAAGCTGCCCCCCTCACTGGTTCTGGCCGGTTGCGTCGCGCTGCTGGGCGCCTGCTCGACGCCGCAGTACGCGTCGTCCGTCCCGGGCACCACGCCCGCGGTCTGGACGGGATCGCCGTCGCCGCAGGGCGCCAAAGGCGCGGAGGCCGGGCCAGCGGAAGTGCCGACCGTCACCACGCACCTGAAGGCACCGGACGGCACCCAGGTCGCGGTCGCGAAGTTCGAATTCAACAACGGCTACGCGACGGTCACCATCGAGACGACCGCCAACGGCGTACTCGCGCCCGGTTTTCACGGCGTCCACATCCACAAGGTGGGCAAGTGTGAACCCAACTCGGTCGCCCCGAACGGCGGTGCGCCCGGGGACTTCCTGTCCGCGGGCGGCCACTTCCAGGTGTCCGGCCACGCCGGCGAGCCCGCCAGCGGAGACCTGACCTCCCTGCAGGTGCGCAAGGACGGTTCCGGGACGTTGGTGACCACCACGGACGCCTTCGCCATGGAGGACCTGCTCACCGGGCAGAAGACCGCGATCATCATTCACGCCGGCGCGGACAACTTCGCCAACATCCCCGCCGAGCGCTACAACCAGACCAACGGAACGCCGGGCCCCGACGAGATGACGATGACCACCGGTGACGCCGGCAAGCGGGTGGCGTGCGGTGTCATCGGTGCCGGCTAAAAGGCGTGACGCGCGCATCGATTTCGCCCGTTCGTCACGGCCGACCATCGGGGTGGAGTGGGAGTTCGCGCTCGTCGACGCGCAGACCCGCGATCTGAGCAACGAAGCCACCGCGGTGATCGCCGAGATCGGCGAAAACCCGCGCGTGCACAAGGAATTGCTGCGCAACACCGTCGAAGTGGTCACCGGCATCTGCCAATCCGCGGGCGAGGCGATGGAGGACCTGCGGCAGACCCTGGGACCCGCGCGCCGCATCGTGCGGGATCGGGGCATGGAGCTCTTCTGCGCGGGCGCACATCCGTTCGCGCAGTGGACCAGCCAGAAGCTCACCTCCGGCGCGCGCTACGCCGAGCTGATCAAGCGCACCCAGTGGTGGGGACGGCAGATGCTGATCTGGGGTGTGCACGTGCACGTCGGGATCTCGTCGCCGAACAAGGTGATGCCGATCATGACGTCGCTGCTGAACTACTACCCGCACCTGTTGGCGCTTTCGGCATCCTCACCGTGGTGGACCGGCGTGGACACCGGGTACGCCAGCAACCGGGCGATGATGTTTCAGCAGCTGCCCACCGCCGGACTGCCGTTCCAGTTCCAGACCTGGTCGGAGTTCGAGGGATTCGTCTACGACCAGAAGAAGACCGGCATCATCGATCACGTCGACGAAGTCCGCTGGGACATCAGGCCTTCCCCGCACCTGGGCACGATCGAGATGCGGATCTGCGACGGCGTGTCCAACCTGCGGGAATTGGGCGCGCTGGTCGCGCTCACCCATTGCCTGGTGGTCGATTTGGACCGCAGGCTGGAAGCTGACGAGTCGTTGCCCAGCATGCCGCCGTGGCACAACCAGGAGAACAAGTGGCGCGCGGCGCGCTACGGCCTGGACGCGGTGATCATCCTGGACGCCGACAGCAACGAGCGTTTGGTCACCGAGGACCTCGATGAGGTGCTCAACCGGCTGGAGCCGGTCGCCAAGAAGTTGAACTGCGTCGACGAGCTGGCCGCGGTGGCCGAGATACCCAGGCAGGGCGCGTCTTACCAGCGCCAGCGCCGAGTGGCCGAGGAACACGACGGCGACCTGCGCGCGGTCGTCGACGCGCTGGTCTCCGAGCTGGAAATCTGATGATGGAATCCCTTGAGCTGGCGATGTTTCCGCTCGAGTCGGCGTTGCTGCCCGACCAGGACCTGCCGCTGCGCATCTTCGAGCCCCGTTACGGCGCGCTGGTGCGGCACTGCGTGGACACGGGCGATCCGTTCGGGGTGGTGCTGATCTCGCAGGGGCGCGAGGTGGGCGGCGGTGATTCGCGTTGCGACGTCGGGGTGTTGTCGCGGATCACCGAATGCGCCGACCAGGGTGCGGGCCGGTACGCGCTGCACTGCCGGACCGGGGAACGCATCCGGGTGTGCGAATGGCTGCCCGACGATCCCTATCCGCGGGCGCGGATCACGCTATGGCCCGACGAGCCGGGCCCCGAGGTTTCGCCGGCCCAGCTGCTCGACGTCGAAGACCGCGCGGTGGCCCTGTTCGAGCGGATCGCGCAGGCGCGCGGGATCACCCTGCCCGGCCGCGAGGTCCTGTTGGGCCACGACTCGCAGGGCCCAGCGGGGGAGCGCCTGTTCGCGTTGGCCTCGCGCATCCCGATCGGCACGGCCGACCGCTACACGGTGCTGGCGGCCCCGACGGCCGCCGAGCGCCTCGCCGCGCTAAGCGAAGCCGTGAACGCGGTCGCCGAGGTGGTCGAGTTTCAGCTCTCCGAATAACACTGCGCGACAGGAGCTTACGATGAAGGTTCACCTCCAGGTGGACGGCTCTCCGGCGGGGGCGACGGCGAGCGCCGCCGAGATCGCCGCGAGGGGCGCGGACGGCCTGTTCACGTTCGAAGGCCAGCACGATGTGTTCTTCCCGCTGCTCCTCGCCGCCGGCACGACCGGCCTGGACCTCATGACGAACGTGGCGATCGCGCCGCCGCGCAGCCCGTTACACCTGGCGCACTCCGCCTACGACCTGCAGCTCTACAGCGGCGGCCGGTTCCGCCTCGGCCTCGGCTCACAGATCAAGGTGCACATCGAAAAGCGTTATGGCAGTAAGTGGGACAAGCCCGCCGCCCGCATGGCCGAGGCCATCGCGGCGATCAAGGCCATCTTCGCCGCGTGGGAGGGCCAGGGACGCTTGGACTTTCGCGGCGAGTTCTACACGCACACCGTGATGGCGCCGAACTTCAACCCCGGCCCGAACCCGTTCGGGCCGCCGCCGGTGCTGCTGGGCGCGCTCGGCCCGGTGATGACGCGCACCGCCGCCGAGGTCGCCGACGGTTTGTTGGTGATGCCGTTCAACAGCGCCCGCCATTTCGCCGAACGCACCGTACCCGCGATCGGTGAGGGGCTGCGTCGTTCGGGCCGGGCGTTCGGTGAGTTCACCATCATCGCCCAGGCCATGGTCGCGGTCGGCCGGGACGAGGCGGATCTGGCGGCCGCGGTCAACGGGGTGGCTTCGCTCATCGCGTTTTACGGCTCGACGCCGGCCTACCTGCCCGTGCTGCAGGTCGAGGGCTGGGCAGACGTCCAGCCCGAACTCAACACCCTGTCCAAGCAGGGGCGCTTCTCCGAGATGCGCCGGCTGATCAGCGACGAAATGGTGGCCCGGATCGGGATCGTCGGAACGCCCGAGGAATGCGCGCAGCAGATCGCCGCCCGGTTCGGCGAGCACGCCGGGGAGGTGTGCTGCTACTTCCCCGGCTACACGCCGCGCGACGCCGACGTCGCCGACCTGATCGGCGCCCTGCACCGAGCGCCGGCCCTGCCATGAGCGATGATCTCAGGGTCGAAGTCGATTCGGGCGTCGCGGTTCTCACGCTCAACCGGCCCGAGCACCTGAACGCCTACACCGCCGAGATGGGGGCGCTGCTGAGCCGGGCCTACCGCGAGTGCGACGAGGACGACGGCGTGCGGGCCATCGTGGTGACCGGGGCGGGACGCACCTTTTGCGCCGGCGCCGACTTCTCCGGCGGCGCAAGCCCGTTCGATGCGCCCGCCGATGACGGCACGTTCTCGGCGTCACCGATCACCCCGGCCGCCTTCGAATTGCGCAAGCCGGTGATCGCGGCGCTCAACGGCCACGCCATCGGAATCGGCCTCACGATCGCGTTGCAGGCGGACATCCGCATCGTCGCCGAGGACGCCAAATACGGTGTGGTGCAGGTTCGCCGGGGAGTGATCCCCGACTGCATGGCGCACTGGACGCTGACCCAGTTGACCACCCTGGGGGTGGCCGCGGACATCCTGCTCACCGGGCGCACGTTCGGCGGCGCGGAGGCCGTGACGCTCGGTATCGCGAATCGGGCGCTGCCCGCCGAGCAGGTCCTCGAGCACGCGCTGACCGTGGCCCGCGACATCGCGGTCAACGTGGCCCCGATGTCGGCCGCGCTGTGTAAGCGCCTGCTCTGGGACAGCGCGATCAATCGCTACACACCGCGGCAGGTCGCCGCGCTGGAAACCCAGCTGCACGAACGGGTGATGGGCGGGGCCGACGCCGGCGAGGGCGTCGCCGCCTTCCTGGACCGCCGCCCGCCGAATTTCACCGCGCGGCTGTCGCGGGAGTGGGCGCCGCTTCCCGAACCGTGAGCGCGGCGACTAGCCGCCGGAATCTGCCCGGCGTGTGCGCCGGCGTGGCGGGCCGGCGCCGGAAGTGAGCAGTTCGGCGAGTGCGACGCCGAGGTTGTGCAGGTTGGTCTCCAGCGAATAGGACCGATCCAGGGTCCAGTTGAGGATGCCCCCGGACAGCGCGCCAACCATGATGTCGGCCAACGTTTGTGCGTCGTGGCGCGCGCCGACCTCACCCCGCGCGACGCCCTCCTTGACCAACTCGACAAAGGTGTCGTGCAGGTTGGATCCGCGCTGGATGCCATAGCCGGTGGTGGCCAGCATTTCCCCGATCATCTCGCGGTAGGTGTCGCCCGACCCGGCCAGTGTGGCGGCGATGTCGTCGAACACACCGACCAGGCGCGCCGGGATCGCTTCGTCGGCGCGATCGAACACGACGTCGTGCAGGTTGACCAGCCGCTGTTCGGCGAGCGCGCGGATCATCTCCTGCCGGGTGGCGAAGTGATTGAAAAACGTTCGGTTGGCAACGTCGGCTTGTTCGCAGATCTCCTCGATGGTGGTGACCGCGACGCCGCGGTCCAAAAACAGGTCGAAGGCGGCGGTGAGAATTTTTTCCCGCACCTCGCGTTTGCGGCGCTCGAGCCTGCTCATGGTGTGGCGCAGAGCTTCTCGGAGAGTTCCCACAATTCGGCAGCGCGCCGGGCGTCGCGGGCGTGGGGCGCGGCCTCGCCGATCCCGCACGCCTCCAGGTAGAGACCGCCCCGGTCGGACAACTCGGGGCTCACCGCGGCCCACACCTGGGTAGCCGCGCCTTGTTCGGGCATGACGAAGTCGAGGAAGCCGTCGGAGGGCTCGCCGGCGTTGCCGGCGACAAGCTGGCGCAGCTGCGAGAAATCCGACCGGGACATGTACCGTGCGAGCGACGTGGCCACGGTGCCGGGATGTACGGCGTAGGCCCGGATCCCCGCGTCCCGCAGGCGCCGGTCGGCTTCCAACGCGTGCAGGATATTGGCCGTCTTGGCTGCGCCGTAGGCGGCGAACTTGTCGTATTCGCGACGCTCCCAGTTGAGGTCGTCGAAGTCGATGTCGGCCATGACGTGCCCGCCGGACGAGAGGATCACCACTCTGGCGCCGCCGGCGGCGGCGAGCCGGGGCACGAGGAGACGGGTCAGCTCGAAATGGCCGAAATGGTTTGTCCCGATTTGCAGTTCGAAGCCATCCTGTGTCCTGCCCGGCGGGGTGAACATGACGCCGGCGTTGTTCATCAACACGTCGATGACCGGCGCGAGGTCACCGATCGTGGCCGCCGCCGCGCGGACGCTGGACAGTGCGGCAAGGTCGAGCTGCACCGTCGATATCCGGGCTCGGGGCACCCCGGCCGCGATCCACGCAGCCGTCTCCGCCAGCGCTTCGCGGTCGCGGGCCGCCATGATGACGTGCGCGCCGGTGCCGGCCAGCGCCCGGGCCGACTCGCGGCCCAGGCCCGACGACGCTCCGGTGATCACACATGTCTTGCCGGACAGGTCGATTCCGTCGACCACGTCGTATGCGGTCGGATGTTCGGTCATGCCGTCGCCGCTTGCCACAGGGGGAGGACGACGGCGGGGTCGCACTCCTCGTCGACGATCCATTTGCACATCCGTCGGATCGGCTCGATGGCGTCCTGGGGCATGGCGATCGCGACACTGCACGCATACCCCAAGCTGGTCAGGCGCTGGGCGCCGAACAACGGCAGGGTGTCGCGCAGCCGGCGCTTGAGCGATTCGGGGTAGACGCCGATGGTCTGCGTGTAGGCGTTCACGGCGGCGGTCACCTTGTCGATGCTATCGACCGGCACGATGTTGGCGACACGACCGGACAACATTGGCGAATAGTCCACGGGCTCATCGATCTGCGAGATGACGATGGCCCCCTCGCGACGCTCGCCACCGACGACGCGATAGAAGTCCTCGGCCATCCGCGAGGACTCGACGTGGTCGAAGAGCTCCCGGCTGGGATAGCGCGGCGGGGTGCTGACCACCGCGGGTAGACGAACGAGTTCGGAGTAGATCAGTTCGCCCAGGCGGTTGGCGTCGGCAAGGCCCGCCGCGTCGGTTCCGGTGAGCGCATAGATGACGCGTGCGTTCGCGCACCCTTCCTGATTGGCCACACCGATGTCGATCGCGGCGCGGCGGGCCACTTCGCTGAGCGTCGCTTCGTCCGCGAATGCCTCCGCGCCGATGATGGTGGCGCTGCGCTTGGGGTCCAGGGCGATCAGCTCCAAGCCGGGCTGAATGTAGCGGGTCACGTGTTTGACCGAGGCCAATCCTCCCCAGGCCACGATCTTTTCGATGTGGTGCGGTTGGTAGAGGGCTTCCTCGACCGCCAGGTCGCCGCCCTTCCAATACCCGACGGCCAGGTGCTTGGTGATCGGGTGATCGGGTGCAATGTCGGCAAGCGTGCGGGCGATGGCGATCGCGGTGAGGGGATCGTTGGACGGGACCTTGACGATGACGTCGGACCGGGTGATCACGGACCGCAGGATCGTCACCGCCGAGACCAGGCCGCCATTGCCCGCCGGGATGTGCAGCACGCGGGATCCAAAGGCCCGCACGCGCAATTCACGGCCGTCGCGCAAGGTGTGCGGCACCCACCCGTTGAGGTAATCCAGGCCGACCTGAGTATCGGCGATTTCGGTGACGTTCTCGCGGGAAAACAGCGGCGGCAGCACCCGATAGCTGTTCTTGAGCATCTCCGCCGGCAGCACGTTGGCGAGCAACGAGGCTTCGTAGGCTTCCTGCAGGTGGGAGTTCGTCTCGAAGTCCAAAGCGTCGCCGAGGGCGGCCAGCACGTCGAGGATCTCGTCGAAGCTCAGCGCGTAGAGGTCGCTCATCTGCCCCGGATTCTTCAGCGGCAGGTGTTCGACGTACTTGCTCATGTCCGGCGCCTGGAATTGCGAGGCGCCGATGCGGGTCTCGAAGGGCACGAGATCATCGACGATGACCTGGCCCCGCAAGAACAGCGGGACGGTGTAGGCGATCACAGCTCGATGCCCTTCATGAAGTTGACCGCCTCGTCGTGCACCTCTTGCGTTGCGGCGCAGGTGATCCGGTCGTCGTCAACGCCCTGCTTCTCGCTGTAGCGGATGATGTCGGGTTCGAAGGCGACGCTGGTCTGCCCGCACGGGCACCGCAGATCCCAGTTGATGGTGACTTCGTCACCGGAGATGACGCCACCCCAGTGGGCGCGCAGCAGGATGTCGTAGACGGCAGCGCGGCCGGTCTGGACGCCGGTGCGGGGGAGCGGCTCGCTGGTGTCGGGATCGAGCACGAACGGGATGACCCACGGCGCCACGTGGTAGCGACCCTGGCTGCAACCCCAGTGAAAGGTGCTCGATTCGGAGAAGCCGTAACCGACCTGGATGCGGTCGACGCCGAGGAACTCCTTGATCACGTCCATGAAATCGTCAGGCAGCGCAATGCCTTTCATGCCGCCGCCGGTGAGGATCGCCGAGTCGGGGGCGAACACGTTTCGTACTCCGCGCTGCAGGCCGGCCTTGGCGATGTCATACATCAGGTGGTAGGTGCCCAGCATGAAGACGCGCTTCCCGCGCAACTGGTCGCTGAGCCGGGTGAAGAACGCTTCCATGTCGGCCGCCTGGCGTGCCTGCATGGCGATGAACTCATCCTTGCGCGCGGCCAGTGCGGGGTCGATTTCAAGTCGGTCGAGTTCACCGCGGGAGGCGGCCGCGCGCATCTTGGAGGCCAGAAACATCAGGTCGGTGTCGATCGCGCCCGGATACAGGGCGTGAAATCTGGTTTCGTCGCCGCCGGTGAAGCCGCGCTTGATCATGTTGGCGATGCGCAGATGGCCGAGCTTGCCGCTGGCGAAGTTGGGCCACACGACATCGACCGACGGATTGAGCTCCGCCTCGGTGGGTTCTTGGCCAAATGTCTGAAACAGACAGATCTTCCACAGCACCATGCCCTCTTCGGCGCCCTGCTTGTCCTTGGGCAGGATCGAAATGGTTCCCGTGGTGCCGCTGGAGGTGATGACCTCGAGCGGGGTTTGTTCGTCGAGGCGGTCGATCCAGTCGTCGATGCCGGCGCACCCCGCGGTGTCTACGCCCGACAAGTCGTAGCTGGTCAGCTTGTCCAGCCACCGGGTCAACAGGTCGAAGCGCTTCTTGTCGATCAGCGCCGCCGGGTACGACTTGAACGCCGTATGCGAGAACATCAGGGGCACAATGTCATCGAAGTCATCGAGCGCGCTAATGCCCAGCCGGTCGGCCAGCTTGCGCAGGATCTCGATGCTCCGATAGTGCTCGGCGAAGCGGACGCGCATGGCTTGACGCTGCAGCTCTTCGAGTTCCGGACGTTCGATGCTGTGCATCCGCGTATACGACTGGCCGAAGAAGCTGATCGGGTCGTTCATGAACTCGTTCAGCGGCCGCGCCGCGTGGCGCGTGATTGTCATCGGCGTCCCTCGATTCGTTGCGGCATCGCTCGAGGGTCACCATAGCCCGTGAATGCAGTGACACGCAATATTGCAGTCAACTGCAAAAAATGGAGCTGGCGCGACTCGTTTATCTCGCGGGGACAAGGCCGCGGGCAGCGCCGCGTTGCATCAGCCGCGGGGCCAGGATCCGGTGCAGGGGGCCCACCAGCGCCCAGATCGTCCGGGCGGCGCGTTTCTGGCGGTAGTGCAGGCGGGTGGTCAGGACGGCGCGTTGATCGTCCTGGCGTCGCAGCGTCAGCTCGCCGCGCATGAGCGGCCCGCACGTCGCCAGCATCAGCTCGTCGGGATCCGATCGCACGACCGTCCAGCCGATCAGGTGTTGCGGCGAGCGGGCCGGGCCCAGGCGCAGCCTCAGCACGTGGCGGTGGACCCAGAAGACGAGCTTCCCGAGGGCCCCCGGCGTGTCGCCCAGCGCGTCACGAAAGGTTTGTTCCGCGGTGCGCGCGTCGCCGACGGCGATCGGCACTTCGAAGACGTCCACGTAATCGGCCGCATCGCCGCTCCGCGCCGGCCCGGAAAGCGCCGAGGACGCAACGCGTTTCAGCGTTGATCGCACGACGACGCGGTGTGCGCCGGTGCCGATGACGAGTGTCCGATACGCCTTCCCGTGGATCCCCGGGAAGGCCGCCCAGGTGGCCGCGCGCAGCCGGGTGTGGGCGCCGTCGAGTTCGTCCAGCTCGAACACCCACTGGTAGATCGCGAACCAGTGGCGGCCCTTCAGCGCGAATCGCACCGGCGCACGCGCTTCGTCCAGGACGAAGCCGACCGGCGCCGTCGTCGCGTCGTGCGGGTCGCGGCACATCACCCGCAGCAGCGCCGACCACGTGTCTGCGCGGTTTGCCTCGATGGTTATGGCATGCTCATCAATATAGGGTAATCGTTCCATATAGAAGGACTGTACTAGATCATGGCCCCTCCGCGGAAGCATGAAACCGATGTGATCCTTGACGCCGCCCGGGCGCTGGTCCTCGACGGCGGGCCGCGCGCGGCGAGCGTGGCCGCCATCGCGAAAACCAGTGGCGCACCGGCGGGCACGCTGTATCACCGCTTCGGCAACCGCGACGGCATCCTGACGGCGGCGTGGCTGCGCGCGTTGGAACGCTTCCAGGCGCGGGCGCTGGCCGCGAATGGGGATACCGCGGCGGATACGGCCGTGGCGATGGCCGTGGCGGCCGTGGGTTTCGCGCGCGCCCTGCCCGAGGACGCGCGGCTGCTGTTGACGATCCGCCCGGGCGACCTGCTCGACGACGAGCCCGACGCGGCATTCCGGCGGACGCTCACCGCGATGAATGCCCCGCTGACCGAGCGGATCGCGGTGTTGGCCCGGCAACTGTACGGGAACGCCAGGCCGCGCTCCATCGATGCCGTCGCGCGGGCGGTCGCGGACCTGCCCTACGCGGTGGTGCGGCGCCACGCCCACGACGACCCGATGCCGTCATGGCTGGAAAAGGACGTGGCCGGCGCGGCGTTGGCCGTGCTAAACAGCTTTGGCGAAAGCCCGTAGGGACTCGACCTGCGCGGGATCCAAGGAGGGACGGACGGTTTCGCGGGCCGCCGCGAGGTCGGCGGCCGTCACATCGGTGGCATCGAGGGATCGGCGCATGGCCGTCAATGCGGCTTCGCGCAGCAGCGCCACACAATCGGCGGCGCTGTAGCCGTCGAGTCCGGCCGCCACCTCGTCGAGGTCGACGTCGGCGCTCAGCGGCACCGATTTGCCTGCGGTGCGCAGGATGTCGCGGCGCGCGGCGGCATCGGGAGGTTCGACGAAGACCAGTCGCTCCAGCCGGCCGGGACGAAGCAGCGCGGGGTCGATGAGATCCGGCCGGTTGGTGGCGCCCAGAACGACGACGTCGCGCAGCGGATCCACGCCGTCGAGTTCGGTCAGCAGCGCTGCCACCACCCGATCGGTGACGCCCGAATCGAAGCTCTGCCCGCGCCGCGGCGCCAGCGCGTCCACCTCGTCGAGAAAGACCAGCGAGGGCGCCGAGTCCCGGGCGCGCCGAAACAGTTCGCGCACAGCCTTTTCCGAACTTCCCACCCACTTGTCCATCAGCTCGGAGCCCTTGACGGCGTGTACCGACAGCTGCCCGGTGCTGGCCAGCGCGCGCACGACGAAGGTCTTGCCGCAGCCGGGCGGGCCGTAGAGCAGCACCCCGCGCGGCGGGTCGACGCCCAGCCGGGCGAAGGTGTCGGGGTGCTGCAGCGGCCACAACACGGCCTCGGTCAGCGCTTGGCGGGCCTCGGCCATGTCGCCGACGTCCTCGAGCGTGATGTCGCCGACGCTCACTTCCTCGCTGGCCGAGCGGGACAGCGGCCTGATGACGGTCAGCGCGCCGGCCAGGTCCTCCTGGGTCAGTTCGGGGGGCCGGCCGTCGGCGCTGGCCCGCGACGCCGCCCGAAGCGCCGCCTCCCGCACCAGCGCCGCCAGGTCGGCGACGACGAAACCGGGTGTGCGCGAGGCGATCTCATCGAGATCAAGGCCGCCGGCGGGGACGTTTCTGAGCAGTGACTCCAGCAGCGCTTTGCGGGTCGCGGCGTCGGGCAGCGGCAGGCCCAGCTCGCGGTCACACAGATCGGGCGCCCGCAGCCGGGCATCGAGCTGGTCGGGTCGCGCGGAAGTGGCGATCAGCGCGACGCCCTCGCTGGCGACCGCGGTGCGCAGCTCACCCAGAATCAAGGAGGCCACCGGGTCGGCGGTGGCCGGCAGCAGGGCGTCGACGTCGGTGATCAGCAGCACGCCGCCGCCGTCGCGCACCGTCTGCACCGCCGAGGCCACCGCCTTGAGCCGGTCCTCGGCGGCCAGCGCCCCGACCTCCGGGCCGTCCAGCGTGACCAGCCGGCGATCGCCGCAGACCGCGCGGACCAGCGTCACCTTGCCCACCCCGGCCGGGCCCGACACCAGCACGCCAAGGTTGGTGCCGGCGCCCAAAGTCTTGAGCAGGTGCGGTTCGTCGAGCGCGAGCTTGAGCCATTCGACGAGCTTGGCGGCCTGCGGCTGGGTGCCTTTGAGCTCCTCGACGACCATCTCCGGCCGGGCGACTTCGACCGATACCCGCGACGCCGACGCGATACCGCCGGTGCCCCAGGTGACCAACGAGTTGGGCTGCACGCTGACCGGGCCCTCGGGATCGACCCCCGTGACCGTCAGCAGCTCCGAGGTCCAGCTGATGCCGACCGCGGTGGCCAGCGCGCGGGTGGCTGCCGACGTTGACGTGCCCGGCCCCAGGTCGCGGGGCAGCAGCGACACGGCGTCGCCCACCATGACCACCTTGCCGAGCAGGGCCTGGCGCAACGTGACCGGCGTGATCGACTGGGTGGCCAACGCCGAGCCGGACAGCGCCACCGATCGCGCGCCGTAGACGGTGACCGCGCCGACGACCACCGCGGACCCCTCGCGCAGTCCCGCGTTCGACAGCGTCACGTCGTCGAGCAGCACGGTGCCGACCGGCGTGCCCGGTCCGGCCAGGCCCGCCACTGCCGCCGTCGTCCGCGACCCGATCAGCGACACCGCGTCCCACTCCCGAATCCCCAGTGCGGCAACGGCACTCGGATGCAATCGGATGACACCGCGGCGGGAGTCGACGGCCGAGGTGTTCAGCCGAGCCGTCAAGGTGAGCTGGCGGCTCGAGCCGTCACTCACGGCACGCGCCTGCCCGGCTTCCGAAGACCCAGCCGCGCGACCGACCGGCGGTTGGGCTGCGCCCGGCGGATCGCGCGGCGCGTGGCGCGGCGCTGCTTGGGTTCGTCGTCCCAGGCCTCGGGGTGGGCGGCCAGCCAGCGCTGGTTGCGGATCGCGAACGGCACGTGGCATAGGTAGGCGATGATGATCACCCAGATCAACACGTAGGGCGCCAGCACCGCCGCCGCCGCGCAGATCGCCAGGATCGCCAGCAGCGGGGCGGCCCAACTCGGCGGCACCGCGACCGCGTGCATCTTGCGCATCGGGATCTTGCTGACCATCAGGATCGACGTTCCGGTGATCCAGATGCACAGGAACAGCGGCGAGGTCCACCAGCCGTCACCGAACTGCAGCTTGAGCCCGATCAAACCGATCATCGAGATCGCGCCGGCCGGGGCGGGCATGCCGACGAAGAATTCGTGGGTGTAGGCGGGCTGGCTGCCGTCGTCCTGCAACGCGTTGAACCGGGCCAGCCGCAACACGACGCAGACGGCGTAGAGCAGAATCACCACCCAGCCGGCCGGCGAGCTGGTCAGCAGCGTCACGTAGAGCACGATCGCCGGGGTCACGCCGAAGTTCACCGCGTCGGCCAGCGAGTCGATCTCCTCGCCCATTCGCGACTGGGCGTCCAGAATGCGCGCGACCCGCCCGTCCAGGCCGTCGAGGATAGCCGCCGCCGCGATCAGCGCCATCGCGGCCTTGGGCTGGTGTTCGAGGGCGAAGCGGATCGAGGTCAATCCCGCGCACACCGAGAGCACCGTCATCGCGCTGGGCAGGATCTGCAGATTGACCGCCCGTCCGCGCGGCTTGCTGATCATGGCAGCTCGGCCAGGACGGTCTCGCCGGCGATCGCGCGCTGGCCGACTTTCACCAGCGGTTCGCAGCCGGGCGGCAGGTAGGTATCGAGCCGGGAGCCGAACCGGATCAGCCCGTAGGTGTCACCGATCGACAACTTGTCCCCGACGTGCGCGTCGCAGATGATGCGCCGGGCCAGCAGCCCGGCGACCTGGACCGCGACCACGTCGGCCCCGCTCGGGGTGCGGATGTGCAAGCTGGTGCGTTCGTTTTCGGTGCTCGCGGCGGCCAGGTCGGCCGACCCGAAGCGGCCCGGCCGGTGCTGCATGGCGACCACCTCGCCGCTGACCGGTGCGCGCTGCACGTGGGCGTCCAGCAGAGACAGGAAGATGCTGACGCGCGGTAGCGCCGCGTCGCCCATGCCGAGTTCGGCGGGCGGCGTGGCGAAGTCGATCACGCAGATCTCTCCGTCGGCGGGGGCGACGATGGCCCCGGGCCGGGTTGGTGGCACCCGGGGCGGATGCCGAAAGAACCCCGCGCAGGCCCCGGCCACCAGCAGGCCCGCCCGTCGCACCCAGCGGTGCCGGCGGCCCGCCAGGGCCAGCGCCAGCCCGGCGCCGATGAACGGGCGCCCGGCCGGGTGCACCGGCGGGATGGCGGAGCGCACCAGCCCCAGCGCGTGTTGGGGGCTGAAGCCCGGGTCCGAAGCCGTGGGGCCAATAGTGCGAGGGCGTCGTGCCACGCGGCCATCTTACGGAGCCCGCGGTTGATTCGTGGACGCCCGCAGAGGGAACGTTGACCATCGACATGCAACCGCACAGTGCTGATCGGCGGGCGACACCGGTGCGTCAGGCGAAACGCGGTGTCACTGCCGCATTCGTCGCCCACGGTCTGGTGTTTTCGTCGTGGGCCGCCCACATTCCGCGGGTCAAGGCCGAGCTGGGCCTCTCCGACGCGGCGCTGGGCACGGCGCTGTTCGGCGCGCCGCTGGGATCGGTGGTGGCCACGCTCCTCAGCCACTGGGCGCTGCGCCGGTGGGGCAGCCACCGGCTGATCCCGGTCATGGTCGCCGGCTATGCGGCCGCGGGGACGACGGTCGGCCTGGCCAGATCCGGGCCCGCACTGTTCGGCGCGCTGGCGTTGTGGGGGACGTTCCAGGGCGCGCTGGACGTCGCGATGAACACCCAGGCCGCGACGGTCGAGCGGGCCGCCCGGGCGCCGATCATGGCGAGGTTTCACGGCATGTGGAGCGTTGGGACGCTGGTCGGCGCCGTCATCGGCGCGGGGTGCGTCGGCGCGGGCATTGGTCTGACCGCGCAACTGACGGTCCTCGGGGCGGTCGTGCTGGTGGTGGTCGTAGCGCTGACCCGTCGCCTGATCCCCGATGCGGCCGATGACTCCGACGCGTCGTCGGGACCGGCCCAGGGCAGGCGGGCCTGGATGACGCCGACGGTGGCGATCCTGGCCGCGGTCTCCTTCGCGTCGTTTCTGTGCGAGGGGGCGGCCACCGACTGGTCGGCCAACTACCTGCGCAACGTCGTCGGCGCGGGCCCGAGCGTCTCGGCGTTGAGCTACGCGGCCTACACGCTGACGATGGTGATCACCCGGTTCGGCGCGCCCCGGCTGCACGCGCGGCTCCCCAGTCGCCGGCTGCTCCCGGCTTTGGCGCTGGTGGCCGTCGTGGGCATGAGCGTGGCCCTGGCGACCGCCAACGTAAGCCTCAGCGTGCTCGGTTTCGCCGCGTTGGGCATCGGTGCGGCGCTGCTGGTGCCCACCGCGTTCAGCGCGGCCTACGGCGCGAGCGAAGCGGGATCGGCGATCGCCATCGTGGCGGCGACCGGTTGGCTGGGCTACCTGCTCGGCCCGCCGCTGATCGGTCACCTGTCCGGGTGGGTGGGGTTGTCGGCGGCCCTGGTCACCATCCCGGTGATGATGTCGATCGTCGGCATCGCGATCCGCTACACCCCGGCCTTCGACAAGGCCGACGAATTCCACCGGGACGTGGCGACACCCGCGGCCTGAGTGCTGAGCCCGATTGCCCGCTAGCGCAGATCCCAGACCTGCAGCTGCGTTCCCTCGGGCACGTCGACGACGTCTTCGGGGATGTCGAGCAGCCCGTTCGCCGACGCCAGCCAGCGCAGGTGATGCGACGCCGGTGGGCCGTAGCTGGTGACCGAGCTCGCGTCGTCGCTGAGCACCGCGCGCCGGAACTGCCGCTTACCCCGCGGCGAGGTCAGCGACTCGGCCAGGACGGCGGACCGGTGCGGGCGTTCCGGGTCCGGCAGGCCCATGGCAGTGCGCAGCGCGGGCCGGATGAACACCTCGAAGGACACCAGCGCGCTGACCGGGTTGCCGGGCAGCGTGACGATCGTCGCGCCGGCCACCCGGCCGACGCCCTGCGGCATTCCGGGCTGCATGGCCACCTTGACGAATTCCACGCCCTGGTCGCCCTCGCGTCCGAAGGCGTCCTTGACCACCTCGTAGGCGCCGGCGCTGACACCGCCGCTGGTGATGATCAAATCGGAATCGCCCGCATACCGGTCGATGATCGAACTGAATTGGGCCACATCGTCTTCGGCGGTCGCTACGGCGACCAGCTCGGCGCCCGCATCCCGGACCGCCCCCGCCAGCATGATCGAGTTGGACTCGTAGATCTGCCCGGGCTGCAGCGCGGTGCCCGGCGTCACCAGCTCCGATCCGGTCGAGATCACCAGCACCCGCTGGCGTGGGATCACCGGCAACTCCGCGATCCCCAGCGCGGCGGCCAAGCCGAGCACCGCCGGTGACACGACCTGGCCACGGCGCAACACGGTGGTGCCCGGGGCGACGTCCTCACCCGCCCGCCGGATGTGCTTGCCGGCCTCGCGGGGCTCGCGGATCGACACGACGTCCACCCCGCCGTCGGTGGCCTCGACCGGAACGATCGCCGTCGCACCCGCGGGCAGCGGAGCCCCCGTCATGATCCGGTGCGCCGTACCGGGTTGCAGCGTCAGCTCGTCGATGCGCCCGGCCGGAATGTCCTCGGCGACCGGCAATACCACCGGGTGTTCCGGCGTCGCGGACGACGTGTCCTCGGCGCGCACCGCGTACCCGTCCATCGCGGAGTTGTCGAAGACCGGCAGCGCCAGTTCGGCGACCACGTCCTCGGCCAGGACCAGGCCCTGGGCGTCGTGCAGCGCGACCGAGACCGGCGGCCGCGAACGAATCAAATCGGTGACAACGCGCTGATGTTCCGCGACTGATCGCATCGGGGCCATTATCCGCGCGTCAGACCGGGAAGCTGACGCCGGTGAGCTCTTCGGAGACCGCCCACAGCCGGCGTTGCAGTTCCGCGTCGTGGGACTGGGCGCTGGACTTGACGAGCTTCGGGTGGCCACGCTGTTCGAGGAAGCCGTCCGGACCGAAGTACTGCCCACCCTGGACGTCCGGATCGGTGGCGGCCCGCAACGTCGGCAGCGCACCCATTGCCGCGCTCTGGAACAGCACCGGGCCCAGCGCCGCGGCGGCGGGCCGGAAGATCGCCGGCATGTTGCGGGTCAGCTCGGTGTTGGAGCCGCCGGGGTGCGCGGCGACGGCGATCGTCTTCGCGTCGGGCGTGGCCGCCAGCCGGCGCTGCAACTCGTAGGTGAACAGCAGGTTGGCCAGCTTGGACTGCCCGTAGGCCGCGATCCGGTCATAGCGGCGTTCCCACTGCAAGTCGTCGAAGTGGATCGCGGCGCGCAGCCGGTGGCCGAGGCTGCTGATGGTCACCACCCGCGAGCCCAGCACGGGGAGCAGGTGGTCGAGCAGCAATCCGGTCAGCGCGAAGTGGCCCAGATGGTTGGTACCGAACTGCAATTCGAATCCGTCCGCGGTGACCTGCTTGGGCGTCCACATCACCCCGGCGTTGTTGATCAGCAGGTCGATGCGCGGGTAGGCCGCCCGCAACGCGTCGGCGGCCGAGCGCACCGAGTCCAGCGAAGTCAGGTCCAGCTGCTGCAGCGTGACATTGACTTCTCGGGAGCCTTGGCTCCCGGCGGCGACGATGCGCGACAGCGCCGCATTGCCCTTCTCGAGGTCGCGCACCGCGAGCACGACGTGGGCGCCGCGGTGGGCCAGCACGGCGGCCGCCTCATACCCGATGCCGGTGTTGGCGCCGGTGATGACGGCGACGCGCCCGCTCTGATCCGGGACGTCGGCGTCCGACCAGATGCGGTTCTCTTTGTCGTTGGAAGCCATGGCCCAAAACATACTCATCCGGACCGGACGCCGCCGGGTGGGCGAGGCGCTAGTGAACGGCGACCTGAGCGGTCAGACCCAGTAGTTGTCGTGGCGGACGAACCACTCCCGGCGTTCCTCGTCGGTCAGGTCGGCCAGCGCCGCGAACCCTTCGAAGTAGGCCTCGCGGGGGGCGCCGGGCGCGAACAGCATCAGGATGGACGCCGGCTCGTCGGCCTCGTTGCGGAAACCGTGGACGCCGCCGGGCGGGACGTAGAGGAAGTCGCCCTGGTGGCCGTCGGCCCACTCGGTGCCGTCGTAGAGCTTCATCGTCCCGGAGAGCACGAAGAAGGCCTCCGACATGGCCCGGTGGAAGTGGGCCGGGGGTCCGCCGCCGGCCGGCGCGATGTCGACCCGGTACAGCCCGTAATCGCCGGCGGTGTCCCGTTGGTTGGCCAAATAGTGGTAGCGGACCCCGGAGGTCTCGTAGTCGGGAGGTTCGTCAGCGCGCTTGAGCCAGGCGCTGATCTCCGGCTCTTCCTTGGTGTAGCGGGCCGGCGGGTAGGGCGGCACGACGAGGGACATGGCTCCAGTGTGCGCATAGCATCGCGGGAATGGAGGCCGCGGAGGAAGTGCGCGTGGAACGGCTGCTGGACGCCGAACGCAAAGCGGCGGAACTGTTCGACGAAATCGAGCGGCGGGCCATGATTCGCCCCGGGATCGGCGAGAAGCAACTCTCCGATGAGATCCACGATCTCGCCGGCGAGATGTTCGGGGTGACCCGGCACTGGCATCGGCGGATCGTGCGCG
The DNA here is from genome assembly GCF_010731675.1 of Mycobacterium marseillense. Taxonomy (NCBI): domain Bacteria; kingdom Bacillati; phylum Actinomycetota; class Actinomycetes; order Mycobacteriales; family Mycobacteriaceae; genus Mycobacterium; species Mycobacterium marseillense. The sequence goes on along the minus strand of NZ_AP022584.1, from coordinate 3,226,385 downwards.
CCGGGGAGAACACGTTGCAACCGTTCCACGAGCGCCCGCCGGACCGGCTGATCGTCGACAACGACATCGTCTTCCTCGACCTGGGGCCCATCTTCGAGGAGTGGGAGGCCGACTTCGGCCGGACGTTCCTGCTGGGCGACGACCCGCACAAGAAGGCCGTCCGCGATGCGCTGCCGCGGGTGTGGCAGGCCGGGCGCGACTACTTCGCCGGCCATCCCGATGTGACCGGCGCCGAGCTGTTCGACTTCACCGTCGGGGTGGCCCGCGCGGAGGGTTTCGACTGGGCCAGCCGCATCGCCGGTCACCTGGTGGGGGAGTTCCCGCACAAGAAGATCGCCGGCCCCGGCATCGAGTGGTACATCATGCCCGGCTCGGACAAGCCGATGCGGCGCACAGACCCGCGCGGGCGCGTCTGCCACTGGATCCTCGAAATCCATCTCGTCGACCGCGAGCGCGGCTTCGGCGGCTTCTACGAGCAGCTGCTCGACCTGCCCTGAGCGGGCCGCTTCGTCGGGCCTTCTTCTTGCACTCGGCATAGGCGAGTGCTAAGAATGACTTGGCACTCGCGACCAGTGAGTGCTAGGTCGGGACGGTGAGGCCTGGGCCGCGTCAGCGGGGACACCCAAGGCCGTCCGTCGCGGGCACTGCACCCGGCCACAGCGTCCAATGAGGCGACCCCACAAACGGTCGCCCCATGTGTCACCCCATATTTCGGAGGAATCACTTCGCAATGGCCAAGACAATTGCGTACGACGAAGAGGCCCGTCGCGGCCTCGAGCGGGGGCTCAACGCCCTCGCCGACGCGGTAAAGGTGACGTTGGGCCCCAAGGGTCGCAACGTCGTCCTGGAGAAGAAGTGGGGTGCCCCCACGATCACCAACGATGGTGTTTCCATCGCCAAGGAGATCGAGCTGGAGGACCCGTACGAGAAGATCGGCGCCGAGCTGGTCAAGGAAGTCGCCAAGAAGACCGACGACGTTGCCGGTGACGGCACGACGACGGCCACGGTGCTGGCTCAGGCGTTGGTCCGTGAGGGCCTGCGTAACGTCGCCGCCGGCGCCAACCCGCTGGGTCTCAAGCGCGGCATCGAGAAGGCCGTCGAGAAGGTCACCGAGACCCTGCTCAAGTCGGCCAAAGAGGTCGAGACCAAGGACCAGATCGCTGCCACCGCGGCGATTTCGGCGGGCGACCAGTCGATCGGTGACCTGATCGCCGAGGCGATGGACAAGGTCGGCAACGAGGGCGTCATCACCGTCGAGGAGTCCAACACCTTCGGCCTGCAGCTCGAGCTCACCGAGGGCATGCGGTTCGACAAGGGCTACATCTCGGGCTACTTCGTCACCGACGCCGAGCGTCAGGAAGCGGTCCTCGAGGACCCCTTCATCCTGCTCGTCAGCTCCAAGGTGTCGACGGTCAAGGACCTGCTGCCTCTGCTGGAGAAGGTCATCCAGGCCGGCAAGCCGCTGCTGATCATCGCCGAGGACGTCGAGGGCGAGGCGCTTTCCACCCTGGTCGTCAACAAGATCCGCGGCACCTTCAAGTCGGTGGCCGTCAAGGCCCCCGGCTTCGGTGACCGCCGCAAGGCGATGCTGCAGGACATGGCCATCCTCACCGGTGGTCAGGTCATCAGCGAAGAGGTCGGCCTGTCGCTCGAGAGCGCCGACGTCGCCCTGCTGGGTAAGGCCCGCAAGGTCGTCGTCACCAAGGACGAGACCACCATCGTCGAGGGCGCCGGTGACTCCGACGCCATCGCCGGGCGGGTGGCCCAGATCCGCAGCGAGATCGAGAACAGCGACTCCGACTACGACCGCGAGAAGCTGCAGGAGCGCCTGGCCAAGCTGGCCGGCGGTGTTGCGGTGATCAAGGCCGGGGCCGCGACCGAGGTCGAGCTCAAGGAGCGCAAGCACCGCATCGAGGACGCGGTGCGCAACGCCAAGGCGGCCGTCGAGGAGGGCATCGTCGCCGGTGGTGGCGTGGCCCTGCTGCACGCCACCCCGTCGCTGGACGAGCTGAAGCTCACCGGTGACGAGGCGACCGGCGCCAACATCGTGCGCGTCGCGCTCGAGGCTCCGCTGAAGCAGATCGCCTTCAACGGTGGTCTGGAGCCTGGCGTCGTGGCCGAGAAGGTCCGCAACTCGCCCGCCGGTACCGGCCTGAACGCCGCCACCGGTGAGTACGAGGACCTGCTCAAGGCCGGCGTTGCCGACCCGGTGAAGGTGACCCGTTCGGCGCTGCAGAACGCGGCGTCCATCGCGGGCCTGTTCCTGACCACCGAGGCCGTCGTCGCTGACAAGCCGGAGAAGGCCGCCGCTCCCGTCGGCGACCCGACCGGTGGCATGGGCGGTATGGACTTCTAAGTCCCGCATTACGAAAAAGCCCGGTCCCCCCCAAGGGGCCGGGCTTTTTCGTGCGCGCCGAGGCTTTTCGTGCGTGCCGAACGTGAACTCACTGCGGGATTTTCGCGATTGCCGCCCTGGCTTCACACTCGCCGCCCAGGCTTCACACTCGCCGCCCGAAACCCGCCTTGTACGTTTAAACGCGTGGCTCTTCCGACTCCCTCACCCACCAGCACCGCCGTCGTGACCGGCGCATCGTCGGGCATCGGCGCCGACATCGCCCGCGAGCTGGCCGACCGCGGCCACGGCGTGACGCTCGTCGCCCGCCGCGAAGACCGGCTACGCGATCTGGCCGACGAACTCGCCGGCCGGGTGCGCGTCGAGGTGATCGCTTGCGACGTCGCGGATGCCGCCGCTCGCGCCGGCCTGTTCGACGAAGTCGAGCGCCGCGGCCTGACGATAGACATCCTGGTCAACAACGCCGGCGTCGGCACCATGGGGTCGGTGACGAAAATCCCCGTCGCCGACGAGATCGCGCAGGTGCGGGTCAACGTCGAGGCCGTCATCGATCTGAGCACCCGGGCGGCGCAGCAGATGGTGCCGCGCGGGCGTGGCGCGATCCTCAACGTCGGCTCGACCGCGGGCTACCAACCCTTCCCGGGGCAGGCCGGGTACGCGGCCACCAAGGCGTTCGTCAACAACTACACCCAGGGGCTGCGCGGCGAGCTCGCCGGCACCGGCGTCACCGTCGCGGTGCTGTGCCCGGGCCCGGTGCGCACCGAGTTCGTGAAGAGCGCCGGCATGGACGAGCGGGACTTCGCCGACGCGTTCCCGAAGTTCATGTGGAAGCCGTCGCGTGAGGTGGCGCGCGCCGGCGTCGATGCGCTCGAGCACGACCGCGGCACCGTGATCCCCGGGCTGCCCAGCCAGCTCAGCACCCGGTTGTTTCAGTTCATGCCGCGACGGGTGCTGTTGCCGCTGTTGAAGAACCAGCATCCGAGCCTGCGCAGGGATCGGTCAGCCGGCTGACCCCGGCCAGGGCCGCATCCAGCCCTCCACCGGAAGCGCGAGCGCGTTGCACAGCGTGCAGATCGTGCGATACCAGCCGACGGCCGTGAGCAATTCGATCCGCTGCTCGTCGTCGAGGAAGCCGCCCAGCGCGTCCCACGTCGCCGCCGACCACGAGCCGGTGCGCTCGCACTCGTCCACCGCGGCGATCAGCGTCCGCTCGGTCGCGCCCCACCGCGGGTCGTCGGGGCCGGCCAACACCAGCGCGTCGCACTCGTCGTCGCTGACACCGGCGATCGGACCCCAGAAGGCGGCCTGCCCGCCCCACTCGTAGGCGCAGCGCAGCAGCGCGCAGATCCGGAGGATGGCGATCGTGCGCATCCGGGGCGGCAAAAGCGCTGCGGTGTAAAGGGATTCGCCGAGCTTGCGCAGCCGGGAGGCCAGCACGGGGTGGCGCTGCAGGCACCGCACCAGCAGCAGCGGCTCATAGGTGCGGTCCGGGTGGCCCCAGCTGTTGATGCCGGCGGCATCCTCCTCGCTCCACGGCGGGGCGAGGGGTGCGATGCGGCTCACGGATGAGACTGTACGGCGTCAGGCCGGCAGCGAGAACACGACGCAGTCGTGCAGGCAGCCCTTGGCCGCCTCGGGGGAGTCGGCGTCGCGGTGCAGCAGCGCGCGCGTGGGCGTCACGGTGAGCGCGACGGCGTCGCCGGCTCGGTCGTCAGATGCCACCGCGGCCTCGCCGTCGACGATCAGCGAATAACCGCCGGGTTCGGCCGGGGGCCACAGCAGCGTGACGTCGCGGCGGCGGGCCAGGTTCTGCTGCGTGCGGCCGCCGATGAGACCGACGTCGAGGGTCTGTCCGCGCAACTCGGGTTCGACCGTCACGGTGTGCGAGCGGTAGTCGTCGCCGACGGTGATCAGGTAGGCGTACGGGAAATCGGCGAGCGCGTCGGCCAGCGCTGCGAAATCGACCTTCTTCTTGCTGCGCATGATGTTTAAGGATAGGTGCGAACCGAATGCGGTCCTGCGCTACTGCGGCGCTGGGGGCGTGAGGAACCCCGCGATGCGCGACGTGTAGCCGCGGGCGACGGCGCCGGAACTGGCGGGGCGCGTGACGGCGGTGCTGGCGTTGGGAAATCCGAGGTTTTGCAGCACTTGATTCCAGGGCGGCAACTTGGCCACGGCCGCCGACGCGTCGGCGTGATACCCGAACATCGCCGCCACGTCCGAGGCCCACATCTGGTCGTAGGCCGCCTCGATGTCGGCGATCGCGGGGGTGTTCTGGCCCAGATGGTTGTTAGCCGCCAACGCCGACACCAAGGCGCGGTTGGCCGCCACCACCGCGGGTTGCACCGTGGCCGCGAGCGCCACCTCGAACGCCGTCGCGATCGCCGAGGCCTGGTGGGACACCTCTTCCGCCTGCGCGGCCGCCGCGCTGAGCCAGCTCACATATTGGCTGGCCACGGTCATCATGGCGGCCGACGACGCGCCCTGCCAGGACCCGCTGGCGAGATCCGATGTCACCGAAGAAAATGACGATGCCGACGACGCCAGCTCCCCAGCCAGCCCGTCCCACGCCGCCGCGGCAGCAAGCAGCGGCCCGGGACCAGGACCGGAGAAAATTAGTGCCGAGTTGACTTCCGGCGGCAACCACGCAAAATGCGGGTTCGTCACGGGACCCAACTTAGCTGGTATATGCCACTTTTGGTGGCGTTATTGCAAGGGCGCCGGACCGGGCTGACGGCCACGCACCAACTTGCCCGGACGGGCGGTGGTGGGGACGCCGTGTTCAGCGATGATTTCCCCGGACACAATCGTGGCGACATAGCCGTCCGCGGTCTGGTCCAGGCGCCGCCCGCCGGCGGGCAGGTCGTAGTTGATGATCGGCTTGTGCAGCCGCAGGCCGGCGTGGTCGATGACGTTGAGATCGGCCTTGTAGCCCACCGCGATACGGCCGCGATCGCTCAGCCCGGCGATGCGGGCCGGCACCGAGGTGAGTTCGCGAACCGCCTCGGGCACCGTGAACCGGCCGGACTTGCGGTCGCGCGCCCAGTGCGTCAGGAAATACGTCGAGTAGCTGGCGTCGCAGATCATGCCGTAGTGCGCGCCGCCGTCGCCGAGGCCCAGCACCACGTCGTCGCGGTGCAGCAGCTCCCCGACGGTGTCCAGCGAGTTGCCCTGCAGGTTGCTGGTCGCGACCAGCAGCATGGCCCGGCCGTCGTCGTCGAGCAGCCGGTCGTAGGCCTCCTCCATCGGCTCCACCCCCTTCGCGCGGGCGCGGGCGCCGATGCTGGTCGACGGGTCGGGCTCGTAGTCGGGGTCCTCGCCGAGCGGGTAGATCCAGTCCCACATCTGGGCGACGTACAGGATCGGGTGCCCCTGGCCCGGCTTGTCGGCCAGGATGCGGGCGCGGACATCGGGCTTGCGCATCTCGGCGACGCGCTCGGCCAGCGGCAGGTGCGCGATCTCGCGATAGCTCGGGTAGAGCACGAACGGGTTGGCCGACAGTTGCAGCCCGATGATCAACCCGATCGGACGCGGCAACAGCTGCGCGGTGAATTGTGCCCCGCCCGCCCCCGCATTTTTATTGGCCTTCTCGATCATGGTGATGGCGTCCGGCCACGCCGGGTCACCCGAATTGCCGACGACGAGCGTGAAGGTCAGCGGCAGCCCGACGTCCTCGGCGACGTCGAACACCGTCTGCAGCACGGGCTGGTAGCCGCCGGCCGGGATGTCGGGGACGAACTGCAGTAGGCCGCCGCCGCCGTCCACGACACCGCGGGCGATTTGCTCGATCTCCTCGCGGGCGGCGTCGTAACTCGGTATGGGCGAACCACTTTCGGTCTTGTGGATGGTCAACCGCGACGACGCGAAGCCCAGCGCGCCGGCCTCGATCGCCTCCTTGGCCAGCGCCCTCATCTTCGCCAGGTCGTCCTCGGTGGCAGGCTCGCGGTCGGCGCCGCGCTTACCCATCACGTACACGCGCAGCGGCGAGTGCGGCAGGTACGCGGCGACGTCGATATCGCGCTTGCCCGCGTCGAGGGCGTCCATGTATTCGGGGAAGGTCTCCCACGTCCAGGGCAGGCCGTCGGTCATCACGACGCCGGGGATGTCTTCGACGCCGGCCATCACGTCGACGAGCACGTCGTGGTCGTCCTGGCGGCACGGCGCGAAGCCGACCCCGCAGTTCCCCATCACCACCGTCGTCACCCCGTGCGCCGACGATGGGGTCAGCCGCTCGGACCAGATGGACTGGCCGTCGTAGTGGGTGTGCAGGTCGACGAAGCCGGGCGTGACCAACAGCCCGGTAGCGTCGATCTCGCGGCCGGCGGTGGCGCCGTTTATCGCACCGACCGCCTTGATGACGTTGTCCGCCACCGCCACGTCACCGACGTACGGCTCGCCCCCCAGCCCGTCGACGATGGTGCCGTTGCGGATGATGAGGTCGTAAGTCATCCAAACAATCTACGACCGTGGCGGCGGCTCGTGCCAGGATCTTCTCCGTGATCGACCACGTGGGCATCAACTGCGCCGACTACGCGAAGTCCCAGCGGTTCTACGACGCGGTGCTGGGGACGCTGGGCTATTCCCGGCAGCTGGATGTGGGGCCCGCCATCGGGTACGGGCGTGCGGGCAAGCCAACGTTCTGGATCTCGGGCGCGCTGGCCGGACCCAATCGCGAGGTTCACCTGGCGTTCGAGGCCGCCGACGAGGAAGCGGTGCGCGAGTTTTATCGCGTGGCGGTCGAGCTGGGCGCCGAGCCGCTGCATGCGCCGCGCCTGTGGCCCGAATACCACCCGGGCTATTTCGGCGCGTTCGTGCGCGACCCCGACGGCAACAACGTCGAGGCTGTCTTCCACGCCGCGCTCCCGTAGTGTCGCGAGTATGGCCAGCACCGACGATGCCGCCGTAATCCGAGACCTCCTGCGCGACGCGTTCACCCGGTTGATCGAGCACGTCGACGAGATCACCCGGGGATTGACCGAGGAGGTGTCGGCCTATCGGCCGACGCCGGACGCCAACAGCATCGCCTGGCTGCTCTGGCACAGCGCGCGGGTGCAGGACATCCAGCTCGCGGACGTCGCCGGGGTCGAGCAGGTGTGGTTGCGCGACGGCTGGGTGGACCGGTTCGGGCTGGACCTGCCGAAGGGAGACATGGGCTACGGGCATTCGCCCGACGACGTGGCCAAGGTGAAGGCGCCCGCGGACCTGCTGTCCGGCTACTACCACGCGGTGCACCAGCTCACGTGCGACTACATCGACGGGGTGACCGCCGACGAGCTGGCCCGCGTCGTGGACACCAACTGGGATCCGCCGGTGACGGCGAGCGCGCGTCTGGTGAGCATCATCGACGACTGCGCCCAGCATCTCGGGCAGGCCGCGTACGTGCGGGGGATTGCGTAGATTCGCAGGCGTGCGATTCGCGGCGAGCGTGCTGTTGTGGCTCACCACCACGCTTGCGCTGGCGGTGGCGATCCCCGCGGTGTGGGCGCAACTGCATGTCGTTGACCCTGACGGCTACGCCGCGATGGCGCGGGGCGCGGCGGCCGACCCAGATCTGCAGTCCGCCATGGCGGCCGAACTGACCACGCGGGCAACGGCTCTCATCGCCGAACACGGCGGGGCCCGCTATCCCGTCGACAACTCCGAAGTGCACGACGCCGCCAGCGCCTTCACCGCCGGGCCGGCGTTTCCGCCGCTGTTCGCCCAGGCCAACCGCGCGGCGCACGGCTGGCTGTTCGGCGACCCGGGGGCCGGCGAAAGCGGCAACCAATGGGCGGTCGACGTCGCCCCGATGCTCAACGATGACTCGATCCGGCCGCTGCTCGGCCGCCACAATGTGACCATCCCCGCGAAACTGACTGTCCCGCTGACGGTTTCGCTGCCGCCAACGATGCGCGAGGGCCGACTGAGCCGGCTGTCCACCTGGGGTCCGTGGGTGAGCGCGGGGGCGGCGGCGTTGTGCGGGGTCTGCGCACTGCTCACGCTGGCGGCCGCGCGGCGCCGCGGCAAGGCGCTGAGCAGCCTAGGGGTCTCCGCCCTGCTCGTCGGTGCGGCCGGCTGGGCCGGCCTCGAGGTCGCCGGCCGCTACGTCGACAAGGCGCTCAACCGCACCACCGGCGACATCCGGCGCGTCGCCGAGGCGATGGTGGGACACGCCGAAGCCGATCTGCACCAATGGCTTAACGTCACGTTGCTGGCCGGCGCCGGGGTGGTGGGACTCGGCGTGATCGTCGCGATGGTCGGCAGTCTTTGGAAGAAATCCTGACGAGCTCCGCTACCCGAATGTGAACGAGAACACCTGCAGGCCCTTGCTGACCCGCATGTCCAGCTGATCGCGGTGCGCGCCATCGTCAGCGACGATCCGATGCAGGGTCGGTGCCCCGCCGATCGGCGTCGCGGTGGTCTTACCGTCGCGGGTCACGGTGAGCGTCCCAGTGCCGCCGACGACCGCGTAGACATCTTTCGCGGTGTAGTTCAGCCGCACGGTGGAGTCGTCGCCCTCCGCGGTGGCGCCCTGATCGTCCAGCGTCCAGCGGCCGCGCAGGGCGAACTTGTCCTCGGCCAGGGTCGGCGGGAGGTCCAGCGTGGCGGTACCCGACTTGTAATCGCCACTGCCGCCGTAGTTTCCCGCCCTGTCGACACTGAGATAAGTCTCGGGCGTGAGCCGGGTCTGCGGGGTGGTGTCGGCCGAATTCGTCGGCGCCGGCAGCGGGGCGCCGGGGTGGGTGTCCGCGAGCAGTTGGCGGATGAGTCTTTCGGTGCCGTCGTAGTCGCCCTCGCCGAACTTCGTGTGTCGCACTTGTCCGTTCGCGTCGATCAGGTACTCGGCCGGCCAGTACAGGTTCGCGAAGTTGTTCCACGTCGCGTAGTCGTTGTCCAGGGCGATGGGGTAGGGGATATGCAGGTCGGCGGCGCCGCTGGCCACATTCTCGGGAACCCGCTCGAACGCGTACTCCGGGGTGTGCACGCCGATGACGAGGAGTCCGGCGTCGTGATACCGTTTGTACCAATCGATTACGTGTGGAATCGCGCGCTGACAGTTGATGCACGAGTAGGCCCAGAAGTCGATCAACACAACCTTGCCACGCACCGCGGCAGCGTCCAGTGGCTTGCCATCCGGGGTGTTGAGCCACCCGGTGACGCCGGTCAGGCCCGGCGCCGGCCCGCACTGCTGCAGCTCGGCCGAACCGCTGGAGCAGTCGCTGAGCGCCCCCTCGACGGTGGTGCTGGGCGGGCTCAGCCGCAGGCCGCTGCCGTCGTTCGGCTGCTGCACGGGGGTGGGATGCAGGCTGCGTCCGATGTCGTTGGCTCCCAGCTTGTTCTGCATCGCCGCCGTGTAGTCGGGGACGGCCCGCTGCAGCATCGCCGGCAGGTTGAACACCAACGCCACGGCCAGCACGATCATCGCGATACCGCCGGCGATCTGAATCGCGCGCTGCCGTCGTCGGAACGCGGCGACGCGCTCAGCGACGCGACGCCCGGCCAGCGCAAAAGCCAACAGCGGCACGGCATTTCCGAGGGCAAACGTCGCCGTCAACACCAGCGCACCGGGCCCGATCGACGAGGTCCCGCCCGCGACCACGATCGCCGCCAGCACCGGGCCTGCGCACGGCACGTAGAGCGCACCCAACGTCAGGCCAAGGCCGAAACCGTCTGCGTTGGCGCCGATTTGGCGCTGCGGGAGGTAGGCGAACGGCCGCTCGATCAGGTGCTGCACCGGCGGGAAGATCAGCCCCAGGCCGATGAGGGTCAACACCACCAGGGCGGCCCACCGGATCGCGTCCTGCGGCAGGTGCAGCGCCGTCAGTAGCGCGGAGCCGAGCAGCGTGGCCAGGCTGAAGCTGCACACCAGCCCCGCGATCACCAGATACGGCCGGGCCACGGAACTCACGCGGCGCGCGTCGGCTCGCGTAATGCCCGCACCGGACAGCAGAATCACCGGGAGTACGGGCAGGATGCACGGCGAGATGCCGGTGATCAGGCCGCCGAGAAACCCGATCAGGGCGATGGTCTGCACGCGCTACTTCCAAGGACGCCACGGGCGCCGGACGGTGAGCATGGTTCCACCTTTACCCGTTTGCGCCGTCGGCGAGGGTGACCTCGCACAAATCACGCAACGTGCGTTATACAAATCACACGACGTGCGTTACGCTCAGCCGGTGGCGCAACTAACATTCCAGCGCGCCCGCACCGAGGAAAAAAAGCGCCAACGTGCGGAGGCCCTCGTGGAAGCCGCACGCTCGCTGGCGATGGAGACGGGCGTCGCGTCGGTCACCCTGACCGCGGTCGCCAGCCGCGCCGGAATTCACTATTCGGCGGTGCGCCGCTACTTCACGTCGCACAAGGAAGTGTTGCTGCGCCTTTCCGCCGAGGGCTGGGTGCGATGGTCGAATACCGTGTCGGACAAGCTGGCCGAGCCGGGCGCCAAATCGCCGTCGCGCATCGCCGGGACGCTGGCCGAGGCGCTGGCCGACGATCCGTTGTTCTGCGACCTGCTGGCCAACCTGCACCTGCACCTGGAACACGAGGTGGACGCGGAGCGGGTCATCGAGGTCAGGCGCATCAGCACCGCCGCCACGCGCTCGCTCGCCGATGCCATCGAGAGGGCGCTGCCCGAACTGGGGCGGTCGGGGTCGCTCGACATCCTGCTGGCCGCGTACTCACTGGCGGCCACCCTGTGGCAGGTCGCGAACCCGCCGGCGGATCTCACCGACGTCTACGCTGAGGAGCCGGAAGTGGCTCCGCCGGAGTGGAATCTGGACTTTGCGACCGCGCTGACGCGTCTACTGACTGCCACGTGCATTGGCCTCATCTCGGGATCGGAATGAACAGGAAGGGAGGCCGGGGGGCTGTGGCTTGGCGAACGGCAACCGGTGAACGGGAAGGACTTGGAGCGCCCATGACGACGACTGAGCCAAGGACGGAACCGCTGCAGAAGCAGGGCTCCGCCGGCGGCGAGGGCAAAAAGGTCGCTTCGCAGCGCGCCAAGAAAAAGGGGCTCTTCGGGCGTTTCTGGCTGGTGCTCACGATCGCAGCTGTCGTCGCGCTGTCGGGGTTCGTCGTATACCGATTGCACGGCGTCTTCGGCGTTCACCGCGGTTCGTTCGGCGGTGGCACCTCGGGCGAAGTCCTCGACGAGTTCAACGCCAAGACGATCACGCTCGAGGTCTGGGGCCCACCGGGCAGCACGGCAACCATCAACTACCTCGACGAAAACTCTCATCCGCAGCAGGCACTCAACGTGCCCTTGCCCTGGAGCAAAGTATTGAGTTCAACGAAGCCCGGCATCCCGGCAAACCTGGTGGCGCAAGGCGACGGCAGTTGGATCGCCTGCCAGTTCGTGGTGAACAAGCACGACGGGAGCGGTGACGTCATCAAGACGCCGAACCGCTCAGATCCCAACCAAACCGTGAACGCCTTCGTCTATTGCCTGGACAAGTCCGCATGAGCGAGCCGGGCGCGGCTGATTCTGCCGCGCAGCCCATCTCGCAGCCGCTGATCCCGCCGTTCCTGCCGCGGATGATCCATAAGCTGGCCCTGCCGATCGTCCTGGTGTGGTTGGGCATCGTGTTCGTCACCAACACCGTGGCCCCGCAGCTGGAGGTCGTCGCCAAAACCCACTCGGTGTCGATGAGTCCGACCGACGCGGCGTCCTTTCAGTCGATGATGAAAGTCGGGTCGACGTTCAAAGAGTTCAACTCCGACAACTCGGCCATGATCCTGCTGGAGGGCGACAAGCCACTCGGGGCCGAAGCGCACCGCTACTACGACGAGATCGTCAGGCGCGTCGAGCAAGACAAGAAACACGTTCAGCACGTCCAGGATTTCTGGAGCGATCCGCTGACGGCGGCGGGTTCCCAGAGCCACGATCAAAAGGCCGCGTACGTCCAGGTTTACCTCGCCGGCAACATGGGCGGCGGGCTGGCGAACGAGTCTGCCGCGGCCGTCCGCAAGATCGTGGACTCGGTGCCCGCGCCGCCGGGAATCAAGGCATACGTCACCGGCGCGGGCCCGCTGTTCGCTGATCAGTCCCACGCCGGTGAAAAGGGCGTAGCGAAGGTCACGCTCGTCACGTTCTTGGTGATCATCCTGATGCTGCTGTTCGTCTACCGGTCGGTGAGCACCGTGCTGATCATGCTGGCCATGGTGTTCATCGAGCTGGCAGCGGCCCGCGGTGTCGTCGCGACGCTCGGTAACTACGGCGTCATGGGGCTGTCGACCTTCGCCAACAACATGCTGGTGCTGATGGCGATCGCCGCCGGGACGGACTACGCGATCTTCGTGGTCGGCCGCTATCACGAGGCCCGCGGTCTGGGCGAAACCCGCGAACAAGCGTTCTACACCATGTTCCACAGCACCGCGCATGTCGTGCTGGGATCGGGCCTGACCATCGCCGGCGCGATGTACTGCCTGAGCTTCTGCCGGCTGCCGTACTTCCAGTCGCTGGGGGTGCCGTGTGCGGTCGGCATGCTGGTCGCGGTGCTCGCGGCTTTGACGCTGGCTCCGGCGATACTGACGGTGGCGTCGTTCTTCAAACTCATGGACCCGAAGCGCATCCTGCAGACCCGGGGCTGGCGTCGCATGGGCACCGCGGTCGTCCGTTGGCCCGCACCGGTTCTCGCGGTGACCATCGCCATCGCGTTGGTGGGTCTGCTCGCCCTGCCCGGCTACAAGACGGACTACGACAACCGCCACTTCCTGCCGGCGGACACCCCGGCCAATGTCGGTTATGCCGCCGCGGACCGGCACTTCGACCAGGCTCGGCTCAATCCCGAGCTGTTGATGATCGAGACCGATCACGACCTGCGTAACCCGGCCGATTTCCTGGTCCTGGACAAGGTCGCCAAGGCGGTCTTCCACATCCCCGGTATCGGCCGGGTGCAGACGATCACCCGGCCGTTGGGCACGCCGCTCGACCACAGCACCCTCGGTTTTCAGATGGGCGCACAAGCCGCGGGGCGGATCCAGACCCAGCACTATCAGGACGAGCAGGCGGCGAACCTGCTCAAGCAGGCGGACGAGCTGCACAAGACGATGGCAACGCTGCATGAGCAGATGCAGGTGACCCAGGATCTCAGCAACACGACACATGAGACCACCAAGCTCACCAAGGAAACCGTCCAGATCACCGAGAGGTTGCGCGACGACATCGCCAACTTCGACGACTTCCTCCGGCCGATCCGCAGCTACTTCTACTGGGAGAAGCACTGTTACGACATCCCGGCCTGCTGGGCACTCCGGTCGGTCTTCAACGCGCTCGACGGCATCGACCAGGTGGCCGAGAACATCGTCAACCTGAGCGCGAACCTCGACAAGCTGGACAAGATTCAGCCCAAGCTGGTGGCGCTGATACCGCCGCAGATCGAGAGCCAGCAGCGCAACCTCGACACGATCATGTCGAACTATGCGATCACCCAGGGTCTTAACGAACAGGCGAAAGCGCAGTCCGACAACGCCACCGCGCAGGGCGATGCCTTCGACAAAGCGAAGAACGACGACACGTTCTACCTTCCGCCGGAGGCGTTCAAGAGCCCGGACTTCGCACGAGGTCTCAAACAGTTCATCTCGCCGAACGGGCACGCCGTCCGGCTGATCATCTCCCATGAAGGCGACCCGGCGACTCCGGAAGGCATCAACCACATCGAGCCGATCAAGCAGGCTGTGCACGAGGCGATCAAGGGCACGCCCTGGGAGGGCGCCAAGGTCTACCTCGGCGGCACCGCCGCGACGTACAAGGACATGCACGACGGCTCCGACATCGACCTGCTGATCGCTGGAATCGCCGCGGCCACTTTGATTTTCATCATCATGCTGGTGATCACCCGAAGCGTCGTGGCGGCCGTCGTGATCGTCGGTACGGTGTTGCTGTCGCTGGGCGCCTCATTCGGACTGTCCGTGCTCTTATGGCAGTACATCCTCGGTATGAAGTTGCACTGGATGGTGCTGGCGATGGCGGTCATCCTGCTGCTGGCGGTCGGCTCGGACTACAACCTGCTGCTGATATCGCGGTTCAAAGAGGAAATCCACGCCGGGCTCAAAACCGGGACGATCCGCGCGATGGCCGGTTCGGGCTCGGTGGTCACCTCCGCCGGCCTGGTGTTCGCCGCCACGATGGCCACGTTCATGTTCAGCCCGCTGCTGGTGATGGCCCAGGTGGGTACGACGATCGCGCTGGGTCTGCTGTTCGACACCTTGATCGTGCGGTCGTTCATGACACCGTCGCTGGCCACCATGCTCGGGCGCTGGTTCTGGTGGCCGCAGCATGTGCGACCACGGCCGGCCAGCACCATGCTGCGGCCATACGGGCCGCGTCCCGCGGTGCGCGAGCTGATCCTCAACGACGTCGAGGAGCACCCGGCGGGCGGAGTGGTACAGCCGCGCTGATCCTACGAAGCGTGAGCAGCCCGCTGCGGGTGGTCAGAAGTCCCAGTCCGCGTCCTCGGTGGCCTGGTGGGAGCCGATGACATAGGAGCTGCCCGACCCGGAGAAGAAGTCGTGGTTCTCGCCGGCGCCGGGATCGAGCGCCGAGAGCACCGCTGGGTTCACCCGGCAGTCCGACGGCCCGAACATCGGCTCGTACCCGAGGTTGGCCAGGGCCCGGTTCGCGTTGAACCGCATGTAGGGCAGTACGTCGTCGGTCCAGCCCAGGCCGTCGTACAGATCGTGGGCATAATCAATCTCGTTGGTGTACAACGCATTCAGCAGCTCGTAGGTGTACTCGCGGTGGCCGGACCGCTCTGATTCCGAAAGCTCGGCGAGTCCGCGCTGACACTTGTAGCCGATGTAGAAGCCGTGCACGGCTTCGTCGCGGATGATCAGCCGGATGATGTCGGCGGTGTTGGTGAGCTTGCCGCGCGAGGACCAGTACATCGGCAGGTAGAAACCGGAGTAGAACAGAAACGATTCCAGCATGACCGACGCCGCCTTGCGTTTGAGAGCGTCGTCCCCGCGGTAGTAGTCGACGACGATCTGTGCCTTGCGCTGCAGGTGCGGATTGCGCTCGGACCAGTCGAAGGCGTCGTCGATCTGGCGGGTGGAGCACAGCGTCGAAAAGATCGAACTGTAGCTCTTGGCGTGGACCGATTCCATGAACGCGATGTTGGTCAGCACCGCCTCCTCGTGGGGCGTGACCGCATCGGCGATCATCGACACCGCGCCGACGGTGGCCTGCGTCGTATCGAGCAACGTGAGCCCGGTGAACACCCGCACGGTCGTCTGCTGCTCCTGCGCGGTCAGCGTCTGCCATGACGCCGAGTCGTTGGACAGCGGCACCTTCTCCGGCAGCCAGAAGTTGCCCGTCAGCCGATCCCATACCTGCGCGTCCTTGGGGTCGGGCAGGCGATTCCAGTTGATCGCCCGCATTCGATCCACCGATCGGATGCTCATCGCGCGCCGCCGATCTCGTCGCTGCTGTGTAGCCCGGACAGGTCGCCGCGGCGAGCGGCCTCGAAGCGGACGGCGACGTCGGCCCAATTCACGATGGACCACAGCCTGTCGACATAGTCGGCCTTGACGTTGCGGTACTGCAGGTAGAACGCGTGCTCCCAGGCGTCGAACACCAGCAGCGGAGTGCTGGTGATCGCCACGCTGATGTGGTGATCGTGAATCTGGTGGACGACCAGACGACGCCCGATCGGGTCCCACGCCAGCGCGCCCCACCCCGAGCCCTGCACGCTGGAGGTGGCCCCGGTCATCTCGGCGCGGAACGCCTCGAATCCGCCGAAGAACTCGTCGATGGCGGCGGCCAGTTCCCCCTCGGGCCTTTCGGCGGCCTCCGGAGAGAGATTCGTCCAAAAGATCGAGTGCAAGGCATGGCCGGCGAGGTGAAACGCCAGCGTCCGCTCCAGGCCCGGCAAGTGGGCGAGGTTGCGCTCGGCACGCGCCTCGGCGAGCTGGTCGACGGTCGAGTTGGCGCCCTTGACGTAGGCGGCGTGATGCGCGTCGTGGTGCAGCTGCATGATCTCGCCGCTGATCGCGGGCTCGAGCGCCCCGTAGTCATAGGTCAGGTCGGGCAGGACGTAGTGGGGCATGGCTCTCCCTCGTCGGTGTGGGCTGTCGTCCGAACATACCGCGAGATTTCGGGTAGCCAAATAATTTGTTCCGAGGTACCGTAATTCGTGTCGGTGGGTGTACCGACAGCCACGCGGCCCGCACCGGTTCTCCGGTGCGGGCCGTACCTTTCTAGTCGTGGAAAAACGGCAGGAGGGCACACCAAAAGACTCAGCGCCCAGGAGGAGATTCCTGGGCGCTGGGTGGGTGAATACCGCTTATGCCGTGAGGATTACGACCAGTTCCACACCGACATGTCGCCGGGCGGGTACTGGTTGCAGATGTCGGTGGCCTTGGCGACCACGCCCTTGTTGTTCCAGAAGATCTTCATGTGGTTGGGCCAGGCGAGCCACAGCGGATCGGACTGTGGCGCGTAGAAGTTCTCCGAGTAGTTCCGGCGGTCCTGCGGCGACAACGCGTAGAACCAGTGCGCCTTGTCGATGGCGGCCTGGTTCACGTTGGGGTGGTTGTTGAAGTCGATCATGTAGCGCTGGTAGTACACCGGGCTGGTGTCCCGGGCGGCCGCCAGGATCTGCTCGGCGTCACACGTGGTGTTGATCATCCGGCGGGGGATCGGGAAGTCCTCCGTGGAGTCGGCTACCGCGGTCGACGGAAAAATCGCAGCGGTAATACCCAGAGCAAGGAACGTGGCGCCTGCACGCAGGCCGGTACTCAGCCGAGACATAGCAGTTACGGTAGCACTTTTTGGCCGGACGCGGACATTTCCCAGGTCACTTCCAGCGGATCCCTAGCCTGTCTCAGTATCAGTCCCGATCAGGGACGATGACGTGCGAGGGGTCCGGCCGGAGCTCGGGTGGGGCCTGGCTGTAGTCCCCGAACGGACCGTCGCGGCGCTCGACGGCCGCGCGCACGCCGTCGGCCTCCGCGATCTTGATGAAGCCCAGAGCGTCGGGCGTATTGCGCATCAGGCCGTCGAGGATGCCGCCCAGCGTCTGGGTGGAGGCCAGGCCCATGTTCTCGTAGGCCTGGTTGACGATCAGCTTCTGCGCCTGCAACTGCGACAACGGGATCTGCGCCAGTTCGGCCGCGATCTCGGCCACCCGCGCCTCGAGGCGCTCGAAGGGCACCGCCTCATTGATCAGCTCGATCTCGGCGGCCTGCACGCCGGTCAGGGGGCGGCCGGTCAGCGAGTGCCATTTCACCTTGGCCAGGCTCAGCCGGTAGAGCCACATCCCGGTCAGGTACGCGCCCCACATCCTGCTGTAGGGGGTGCCGATCACGGCGTCCTCACTGGCGATGACGAGATCGGCGCACAGCGCGTAGTCGCTGGCCCCGCCCACGCACCAGCCGTGCACCTGGGCGATCACCGGCTTGGACGCGCGCCAGATGGCCATGAACTTTTGCGTCGGCCCGGTCTCGCGGGCGCTGACCATCGCGAAGTCCTTGCCGGGATCCCATTTCCCGTCGCTCATCATGGACTCGCCCCAGTGCTGGAACCCGCCGCCGAAGTCGTAGCCGCCGGAGAACGCCCGGCCCGCCCCGCGCAGCACGATGACCTTGACGGCCGGGTCGCGCTCGGCCAGGCCGACGGCGGCCTCGATCTCGTCGGGCATGGGCGGCACGATCGTGTTCAGCTGCTCGGGCCGGTTCAGGGTGATGGTGGCAACCGCGCCGGCCGTCTTGTAGAGCAGCGTCTCGAAGTCCGGCATCGCTAGCGCTCCTCGGTGGGCGGGTCGGCCTCGCGGTTTTCCGGCGAGGACGCATAGATCCGCCCGCCGATCTTCAGGTACGGGGTGGTGAGGTAGGCCGAGAACGCGATGATGGCCGAAAAGATCGCCGCCGCGGCGACGCCGTTGGGCCACAGCTGGCCGGTCCCCACCGCAAAGCAGACGATGCCGATGATCGCGGTCGCCCAGTAGAACCGCCGGCCGGCACGACGGTGCTTGACGAAGCGGTAGCGCGCCTGTGCCGCCGAGGCCAGGATGAAGATCAGCCCGGTCGCCAGCAGGGTGAGTTCGATGCGTTGGATCGCTGACACGTCGACGATCCTATGGCCGCGCGAGCATCTGCCATAGGAACGAATACGTCAGCGCCGACTTGAACGCGACCTGCTCGTTGTCGGCGGCGCCGGCGTGGCCGCCCTCGATGTTCTCGTAGTAGAAGACCGGATGACCGGCGGCCTCGAGGGCCGCCGTCATCTTGCGGGCGTGGCCCGGATGCACCCGGTCGTCGCGGGTAGACGTGGTCATCAGCACCGGCGGGTACCGGCGGCTCGACGAAATGTTTTGGTACGGCGAGTATTCGGCGATGAATTCCCAGTCGTCGGGATTGTCCGGGTCGCCGTATTCGGCAACCCACGAGGCGCCCGCGAGCAGCAGATGATAGCGCTTCATGTCCAGCAGCGGCACGCTGCACACCAGCGCGCCGAACTTCTCCGGGTACTGGGTCAACATGATGCCCATCAGCAGGCCGCCGTTGCTGCCGCCCTGCGCGCCGAGTTGGTCGACGCGGGTGATGCCGCGGTCCACCAAATCGGTTGCCACGGCCGCGAAGTCCTCGGCCACCTTGTGCCGGCCCTCGCGTATCGCCTGGGTGTGCCATCCGGGGCCGTATTCACCGCCGCCGCGAATGTTGGCCAGCACGTACGTGCCGCCGCGGGCCAGCCACAACCGGCCCAGCACCCCGCTGTAGCCGGGCGTGTTCGACGACTCGAACCCGCCGTAGCCGTAGAGCAGGGTGGGCGCCGGCCCGTCGGACGCCGCTCCGCCGGGTTGCACTACGAAGTAGGGGATCGGCGTGCCGTCCTGCGAATTCACGAAATACTGTGCCACGGAGATGTTTTCGGCAGCGAAGAACGCCGGGGCGGATTTGAGCTGCTCGAGGGTCCCGTCATCGGTGCCCCGCATCAGCCGGGACGGGGTATCGAATCCACTGGAATCCAGGAAGAACTCGTCGCCGGTGTCGTCGGCGGAGACGACGACGGTGTTGGTGGCGGCCGGAATCCCGGCCACCGGTTCGCGCCGCCAGGCCCCGCGTGACGATCGCAAGGGCGGCGGAGCCGGGCGCAGCGGGTCGTCACGCGATGGCGGCGTGGCGATCTCGACGCGGCTGGCCACGTCGACCAGCGAGACGATCAACAGCCGGTCGCGGGTCCACGCGTAGTGGTTGAGCGCCGTGTGTTCGTCGGGTTCGAAGACCACTTGCAATTGTGCTGTGCCGGCGAGGAATTCCTCGTATTTCGCGGCCAGCAGCGACCCGGTGCCATAGGTCGTGCCGCCGAAGGACCACTCGCTGCGCAGCTCGATCAGCAGCCATTCACGGTGCAGGCTCACGCTGGCGTCGGTGGGGGTGTCGATGCGGATGAGTTCCGCGCCGCGCAGCTCGTAGAGTTCTTCGTTCCAGAAGTCCAGGGCCCGGCCGATCAGGGTGCGTTCGAAGCCGGGAATGCGACTGGCGCTGGCCGCCACGTTCACGTCGGAACGGGCGCCCTCGAACACGGCCTCGGCCTCGGCCAGGGGTGTGCCCCGGCGCCAGCGCTTGACCACCCGCGGATAGCCGGATTCGGTGAGCGTATCGGGGCCGAAGTCGGTGCCGACCAGGACGGTGTCGGGGTCTTCCCAGCTGACCTGCGACTTGGCTTCCGGCAGCTCAAACCCGTCGGCCACGAATTCCCTTGTTGCCATGTCGAATTCGCGCACGATGGAGGCGTCCGAGCCGCCGCGGGAGAGGCTGACCAGAGCGCGGGTGTACTCGGGGTAGATGACGGCGGCGCCGGCCCACACCCACTTCTCGCCGTCGGCGCGGCCCAGCTCGTCGACGTCGATCAGCACGTCCCACTCGGGGCTGTCGGCGCGGTAGCTGTCCAGCGTGGTGCGCCGCCACAGCCCGCGGGGGTTGGCGGCGTCGCGCCAGAAGTTGTAGAGGTACTCGCCGCGGCGCACCACATAGGGGATGCGGGCATCGGTGTCGAGCACCTCGAGCGCCTCGGTGCGCATCCGCTCGAAGTCGGCGTCGCGGAAGCGCGTCAGCGTCGGCTCGTTGCGTGCCCGCACCCAATCCAGCGCCTCGTCACCGGTGACGTCCTCGAGCCAGAGGTAGGGGTCTTGGCCGTCTTGCGGGGCGGTGCGCGCTTGCGACGTCATGGAAGCCATGGAAGCCATTGTGGCCGCGGCGGTACTGTGAGGTGTATTACACGGCCGAATGAGGAGTGAGAGCAGTGACCGTTTTCGCACGTCCAGGTGCTGCCGGGGCGTTGATGTCGTATGAGTCTCGCTACGAGAACTTCATCGGGGGGCAGTGGGTGCCGCCGGCGCGGGGGCGCTATTTCGAGAACCCCACACCGGTCACCGGCCAGACGTTCTGCGAGGTGGCCCGCTCGGATGAGGCCGACGTCGACAAGGCGCTCGACGCCGCCCACGCGGCCGCACCGGCGTGGGGCAAGACGGCGCCGGCCGAGCGCGCCGCGATCCTGAACAAGATCGCCGACCGCATCGACGAGCACACCGCCGCGCTGGCGGTGGCCGAGGTCTGGGACAACGGCAAGCCGATCCGCGAGGCGCTGGCCGCCGACATTCCCTTGGCGGCCGACCACTTCCGGTATTTCGCCGCGGCGCTGCGGGCGCAGGAGGGCTCGCTGAGCCAGATCGACGACGACACCGTGGCCTACCACTTCCACGAGCCGCTCGGCGTGGTCGGGCAGATCATCCCGTGGAACTTCCCCATCCTGATGGGTGCGTGGAAACTGGCGCCCGCGCTGGCGGCCGGCAACGCGGTGGTGCTCAAACCGGCTGAGCAGACACCCGTTTCGGTGCTCTACCTGATGTCGCTGATCGGTGACCTGCTGCCGCCCGGGGTGATCAACGTCGTCAGTGGGTTCGGCGCCGAGGCCGGCAAGCCGCTGGCGTCGAGCAACCGGATCGCCAAGATCGCGTTCACCGGGGAGACCACCACGGGGCGACTGATCATGCAGTACGCGTCGCAGAACCTGATCCCGGTCACCCTGGAACTCGGCGGCAAGAGCCCCAACATCTTCTTCTCCGACGTGATGGCCAAGGCCGACGACTATCAGGACAAGGCGCTGGAGGGCTTCACGATGTTCGCCCTCAACCAGGGCGAGGTGTGCACCTGCCCGTCGCGCAGCCTGGTCCAGGCCGACATCTACGACGAGTTCCTGGAGCTGGCCGCGATCCGCACCAAGGCGGTCCGGCAGGGCGATCCGTTGGACTCCGAGACCATGCTGGGCTCGCAGGCCTCCAACGACCAGCTGGAAAAGGTGTTGTCCTACATCGAAATCGGCAAAGGCGAGGGTGCCAAGGTGATCACCGGCGGCGAACGCGCCGAACTCGGCGGCGACCTGTCCGGCGGCTTCTACATGCAGCCCACCATCCTCGGCGGCGACAACTCGATGCGGGTCTTCCAGGAGGAGATCTTCGGGCCGGTGGTGGCGGTGACGTCGTTCTCCGATTACGACGACGCCATGTCGATCGCCAACGACACCCTCTACGGCCTGGGCGCGGGGGTGTGGAGCCGCGACGGCAACACCGCCTACCGGGCCGGGCGCGACATCCAGGCCGGCCGGGTGTGGGTGAACTGCTACCACGTCTATCCCGCGCACGCGGCGTTCGGCGGCTACAAACAGTCCGGCATCGGCCGCGAGAACCACAAGATGATGCTCGACCACTACCAGCAGACCAAGAACATGCTGGTGTCGTATTCGGAGAAGGCGCAAGGGTTCTTCTGATGGAGCGGCGCCGCGATGCCGCCGGACCCCCACCGGGAGTGGTCATCACCGCCCCGGCCGCCGAGGTGCTGACGCGGCTGCAGGCGACCCACGGCCCAGTGATGTTCCACCAGTCCGGCGGCTGCTGCGACGGCTCGTCGCCGATGTGCTACCCGCTGGGCGACTTCCTCGTCGGCGATCGCGACGTCCTGCTCGGCGTGCTCGATGTCGGGACAGATGGCGTGCCGGTGTGGATTTCAGGCCCCCAGTACGCGGCCCACTATCGCGACAAGCACACCCAATTGGTGATCGACGTGGTGCCCGGTCGCGGCGGTGGATTCAGCCTGGAGGCGCCCGACGGCGTCAGGTTCCTGTCGCGCGGCCGCGGCTTCACCGCGGCCGAACAGGAGTCCCTGACCGGCGCGCCGGTCATCACGGGCGCCGGTTACGAGCGTGGGGAACGCCCCGCGACGCGAGGTCCGGTGGTGGCCGACGCGGGCGCGCAGACATGCCCTCCGGGTCGGTAACCGCAGTACAGTCGAGAAAGTGATTCCCCTGCCCCGTCCCTGGTTACTGGCCGGCGCCATGCTGATCGGAAGCGCGGTCGGGGCCCTGGCGTGTGTGGCGTACACCGCGGTGGTCCACGCCAGCGTCCGCCCGGATATCGCGATCGCCTCGGTCGTCGGTATTCCCAGCGTCCTCGGTCTGACGATGATCCTGTTTTCGGGGCGCCGCTGGGTCACCACGCTGGGGTCGTTCATCCTGGCGGTCGCCCCGGGCTGGTTCGGTGTGCTCGTCGCGTTGCGGGTGACCGCCGGTGCCTGACGACAAGGACACCGCGAGCCCCGGGACCGAGGCTTTCGTGCCGGACTTCTCCGACGATGACGACGAGGCCGAGGGCACCGGCACGCAATCGTGGGTCCCCGACTTCGACGACGACTCCGACTCCGACAGCGGGCTTGCGGACACCGGCGCGCGGCCCGCGGCACCCGAGCCCGAGCCCGGTGAGCCCGAGCCGAAGTCGCCACCGGATCCGCCGGCCCGGTGCCCTCGGTCACCGTCCCCGGCCGCTACCTCTACGTCAGGTGGTGGAAGTTGGCCCTGGTGCTCCTCGGTGTGTGGGTGGCGGCCGCGGTAGTCGGGCTAGGCCTGTTCTCGTGGTGGTACGACTCGATCGACAAGACCCCCGCGCTGTTCGCGGTGCTCGTCTACGTGACGGCGTGCGTGGTGGGCGGCGTGATGGTCGCGATGGTCCACGGCAGGCCGCTGGTTTCCGCGCTGTCGCTGGCGCTGCTGTCCGGGCCGTTCGCCGCCGTGGCCGGCGCCGCCCCCCTGTACGGCTATTACTACTGCGAGCGGGTGGGCCACTGCCTCGTCGGCGTCATTCCGTATTGACGCCTCGCCCGGACGGCCAGCGGGGGCCCTGGCCCACTAGGGTGGGCACGTGACTTCTCACTATGACGTCGTCGTCCTCGGAGCCGGTCCCGGCGGATATGTCGCGGCCATTCGCGCCGCGCAACTGGGCCTTTCCACCGCGGTCGTCGAGCCGAAGTACTGGGGTGGCGTGTGCCTCAACGTCGGCTGCATTCCGTCCAAGGCGCTGCTGCGCAACGCCGAACTCGCGCACATCTTCACCAAAGAGGCCAAGACCTTTGGCATCAGCGGCGAGGCGACCTTCGACTACGGCGTCGCCTTCGACCGCAGCCGCAAGGTGGCCGACGGGCGCGTGGCCGGCGTGCACTTCCTGATGAAGAAGAACAAGATCACCGAGATCCACGGCTACGGCCGGTTCACCGACGCCAACACCATCGCGGTCGAACTCAACGACGGCGGAACCGAAACGGTCACGTTCGACAACGCCATCATCGCCACCGGCAGCAGCACCCGGCTGGTTCCCGGCACGTCGCTGTCAGCCAACGTGGTCACCTACGAGGAACTGATCCTGTCCCGCGAGCTACCGGAGTCGATCATCATCGCCGGTTGCGGAGCGATCGGCATGGAGTTCGGCTATGTGCTGCGCAACTACGGGGTCGACGTGACCGTAGTCGAGTTCTTGCCGCGCGCGCTGCCCAACGAGGACGCCGAGGTCTCCAAGGAGGTCGAGCGGCAGTTCAAGAAGCTGGGCGTCAAGATCCTCCTCGGAACCAAGGTCGAGTCCATCTCCGACAACGGCTCGGAGGTGACCGTCGCCGTCAGCAAGGACGGTAACGCGCAGGAACTCAAGGCCGCGAAGGTGTTGCAGGCCATCGGTTTTGCGCCCAACGTCGAGGGGTTCGGCCTGGAGGCGGCCGGGGTCGCGCTGACCGACCGCAAGGCCATCGGCATCACCGACTACATGCGCACCAACATCGAGCACATCTACGCCATCGGCGACGTTACCGGGAAGCTGCAGCTGGCCCACGTCGCCGAGGCCCAGGGCGTGGTGGCTGCCGAAACCATCGCCGGCGCAGAGACTTTGGCGCTCGGTGACTACCGAATGATGCCGCGCGCGACGTTCTGCCAGCCCAACGTCGCCAGCTTCGGCCTCACCGAGGAGCAGGCCCGCGAGGAAGGCCACGACGTGGTGGTGGCGAAGTTCCCGTTCACCGCCAACGGCAAGGCTCACGGTGTGGGCGACCCCAGCGGGTTCGTCAAGCTGATCGCCGACTCCAAATACGGTGAGCTGCTGGGCGGTCACCTGGTCGGCCACGACGTCTCCGAGCTGCTGCCGGAGCTGACGCTGGCGCAGAAGTGGGACCTGACCGCCACTGAGTTGGCCCGCAACGTGCACACGCACCCGACCATGTCCGAGGCGCTGCAGGAATGCTTCCACGGCCTGACCGGACACATGATCAATTTCTGAGCCGCACATGATTCGCACCGTCACGCCTCAGACGATCGCGGGTGCCGTCGGCGGCCTGGCGACCGGCTATGTCGTGTGGCTGCTGGGCATTTCGAGCGGCGACAACGCGACGGCGGGCCAGTGGGGTCCGTTGGTGTTGCTGGTCTCGGTGATACTGGGAATCGGCGCCGCGATCTGGGGTGCCTGGCAGCTCCGGCGCGGGAAGCACGCCTGGGCCGGGTTCGCCTTCGGCCTGCCGGTACTTCCCGTGGTCCTGACGCTGGCCATCCTCGCCGACGTCTACCTATAGCTGCCGCGGGTTGTCCAGCGGAATCTCGAGCGCGGACATCGTCGCGGCCAGCCCGTCGTATTGGCTTGCCAGCAAGCAGAATTCGATCAGCTGCCGTCGATCCAGGTGAGTCGCCAGCTCGCGCCACGTGGCGTCGGTGACGGTGCGGTCGTTGATGAACTCGTCGGTCGCCGCCAGCAGTGCCTGCTGTCGCACGGTCAGGCGTCCCTCGATCGGGTCCAGCCGTTCGGGCCACGCGAAGATCGCGGCCTGCGTGTCCGCGTCCAGCCCGGCCGAGCGGGCCATTCGGCGATGGTGCTGCAGTTCGTATTCGCACGCCCGCAGGTGCCCGACCCGCAGGATCACCAGCTCGGTGTCGATGGTCGGCAGCTTCCCGCGCAGCAGCCGGCCCCCGTAGGCCAGCCACGTCCAGAACAGCAACTGGCGCTGGCCCAGGGTGGTGAACAGGTGCATCTCCGGGGCGCGCACGGTGCGCGCGCCCAGCTTGGCGATCACCCAATTGATCGGTCCCAGTTGGCGGAATTGCCCCGGCGGGATGCGGCCGTCGGGATTCATGGTTGCGTCACCAGGTACGGGGACACGGTGCTGCGGTGCTCGTCGAGATCGAGCGCGCGCCCGAGCGCCGGGAAGGCGCGTTGCGGGCAGTTGTCGCGTTCGCAGACCCGGCAGCCCGCGCCGATCGGTGTGGAGATGTCCCCCGACAAGTCGAGTCCTTCCGAGTAGACCAGCCGGTGTGCGTGGCGAAGCTCGCAGCCCAGGCCGATCGCGAAGGTCTTACCCGGCTGACCATACCGGGCGGCGCGTCGTTCCACGGTGCGGGCCACCCACATGTAGTTGCGCCCGTCGGGCATTTGCGCGATCTGCACCAGGATCGTGCCCGGATTGGCGAACGTTTCGTAGACGTTCCACAGCGGGCAGGTTCCTCCGCTGGAAGAGAAGTGAAAACCGGTGGCGGACTGGCGTTTTGACATGTTTCCGGCACGGTCGACCCGGACGAAGGAGAACGGCACCCCGCGCATCGACGGGCGCTGCATCGTCGAGAGCCGGTGCGCGATGGTTTCGTAACTGATCGAGTAGAACGAGGACAACCGCTCGACGTCGTAGCGGAAATTCTCTGCGACGTCGTGGAATTGGCGGTAGGGGAGCACGGCGGCCGCGGCGAAGTAGTTGGCTAGCCCGAGTCGGGCCAGCGTGTGCGACTCGTCGCTGGTGAACTTTCCCTGCGCGACCAGGCTGTCGATCAGATCCCCGAACTCGAGGTAGGCCAGTTCGGCGGCCATCTTGAACACCTGCTGCCCCAACGACAGGTGATTGCTGATCTCCAGGGTTTTGGTGGCGGGGTCGTAGCGGTGCAGCACGGTGTCGCCGAGATCGATCCGGCGGTTGATGTGCACCCCGTGCACCTCGGTGAGCCGGCGGGTCAGCTCGCGGGCCAAATCGCCGTGGTGCAACCGCATTTTGATGGTGAGGTCCTCGGCGGCGGTGTCCAGCTCGTGCAGGTAGTTCTGCCGTTGGTAGAAGTAGTCGCGCACTTCCTCGTGGGGCATGGTGATCGACCCGCTGCCGCTGCCGTCGGAGTACCGCTCCTCGGTGGCGGCCGCCAGCTGCGCCGTGGTGATCCGGTAACGCCGGTGCAGGTTGACCACCGCGCGCGCCAGCGCGGGATGGGCGCTGACCATCTCGGCGACCTCGGTCGGGTCGACGTCGATGTCCAGGTCGCGGTCCATGGTGACCTCGCGCAGCTCGGCCACCAGCCGGGTGTCGTCCTGCGAGGAGAAGAAGGTGGCGTCCACCCCGAACACCTCGGTGATGCGCAGCAGCACGGCCACGGTCAGGGGGCGGACGTCGTGCTCGATCTGATTGAGGTAGCTCGGGGAAATCTCCAGCATCTGGGCCAGCGCGGCCTGGGAAAACCCGCGCTCGTTGCGCAGCTGGCGGACCCGCGAGCCGACGAACGTCTTGGACACCGCACCGAGGTTACCCGGCTTTGTGAAGGCATGGTTCGCAGACTTGGCAGCTCTCTCGCGCGTCGCGATTGGTGTCGATTGGTGTTACACGGGCGCCGTTGGCATGATTCGACCGGGCCTTGGGCCTTAGCCTGGGGTGACCACGAGGATGGAATCGGGGAGCAGTGGGGAGGGTGGCGGTGAGCCTGGATAAACAACTGATGCCGGTGCCCGACGGTCACCCTGACGTTTTCGACCGCCAGTGGCCGTTGCGGGTCGGCGATATCGACCGCACGGGCCGCCTGCGGCTGGACGCCGCGTGCCGGCACATCCAGGACATCGGCCAGGACCAGCTGCGCGAGATGGGTTTCGAGGAGACCCACCCGCTGTGGATCGTCCGGCGCACCATGGTGGACCTGATCCGGCCCGTCGAGTTCAGCGACATGCTGCGCATGCGCCGGTGGTGCTCGGGCACCTCCAATCGCTGGTGCGAGATGCGGGTGCGCATCGATGGCAAGCGCAAGGGCGGCCTCATCGAGTCCGAGGCCTTCTGGATCAACATCAACCGGGAAACCCAGATGCCCTCGCGCATCGCCGACGACTTCCTGGCCGGCCTGCACAAGACGACGTCGGTGGACCGGCTGCGGTGGAAGTCCTATCTGAAGCCGGGCAGCCGGGAGGACGCGGTCGAAATCCACGAGTTTCCCGTCCGGGTCACCGACATCGACCTGTTCGACCACATGAACAACTCGGTGTACTGGAGCGTGGTCGAGGACTACCTGGCCTCGCACACCGAACTGATGGAGGCGCCGTTGCGCATCACCATCGAGCACGAGGCGCCGGTGGCGCTGGGGGACAAGCTGGAGATCATCTCGCACGTCCACCCCGCCGGATCGACCGAGCAATTCGGTCCCGGCCTCACCGATCGCACTGTTACAACGCTCACATACGCGGTCGGCGACGAGACGAAAGCCGTCGCGTCGATCTTTGCTAGGTAACAGGACAAGCGTCCCGGTTAAATTGCGCTGTGACCTGCGGATTTGAGGTTACTGATGGGTAGCTTCTGAAACGGTCAAGCTTGTTAGCAACTTAACAAGATTCGCAAATTCGCGCGTTCCCGTTGCTGAAATTGGCAACTGAAACGGGTGGACCGGCGTCCTTGAGCTGTGCCATCTTCGAGTTAGCACACCAGCGAAGTTGAGCCATTAGCTGCCGCCGGTGAGGCGTTCAGCAACTCAGTAGTGAACATCGTGAAGGAGCATGCCCAATGTCTGTCGTTGGCACCCCCAAGAGCGCCGAACAGATCCAGAAGGACTGGGACACCAACCCGCGGTGGAAGGACGTCACCCGCACCTACAGCGCCAAGGACGTCGTCGCGCTGCAGGGCACCGTCGTCGAGGAGGCCACGCTGGCCCGCCGCGGCGCCGAGGTGCTGTGGGAGCAGCTCCACGACCTCGAGTACATCAACGCCCTCGGCGCGCTGACCGGCAACATGGCCGTCCAGCAGGTGCGCGCCGGCCTCAAGGCCATCTACCTGTCCGGGTGGCAGGTCGCCGGTGACGCGAACCTGTCCGGCCACACCTACCCCGACCAGAGCCTGTACCCGGCCAACTCGGTGCCGCAGGTGGTCCGCCGGATCAACAACGCGCTGCTGCGCGCCGACGAGATCGCCAAGGTCGAGGGCGACACCTCGGTGAAGAACTGGCTGGCGCCGATCGTCGCCGACGGTGAGGCCGGTTTCGGTGGCGCGCTCAACGTCTACGAGCTGCAGAAGGCCATGATCGCGGCCGGCGTGGCGGGCTCGCACTGGGAGGACCAGCTGGCTTCGGAGAAGAAGTGTGGTCACCTGGGCGGCAAGGTGCTGATCCCGACCCAGCAGCACATCCGCACCCTGACCTCGGCCCGCCTGGCGGCCGACGTGTGCGACGTTCCGACCGTGGTCATCGCCCGGACCGACGCCGAGGCGGCCACGCTGATCACCTCCGACGTCGACGAGCGCGACCAGCCGTTCATCTCCGGTGAGCGCACCAAGGAGGGCTTCTACCGGGTCCGCAACGGCCTGGAGCCCTGCATCGCCCGGGCCAAGGCGTACGCGCCGTACTCCGACCTGATCTGGATGGAGACCGGCACTCCGGACCTCGAGCTCGCCGCGAAGTTCGCCGAGGGCGTCAAGTCCGAGTTCCCCGACCAGATGCTGGCCTACAACTGCTCGCCGTCGTTCAACTGGAAGAAGCACCTTGACGACTCCACCATCGCGAAGTTCCAAAAGGAGCTTGGCGCAATGGGATTCAAGTTCCAGTTCATTACGCTGGCCGGCTTCCACGCCCTGAACTACTCGATGTTCGATCTGGCCTACGGCTACGCCCGCAACCAGATGAGCGCCTACGTCGAGCTGCAGGAGCGCGAGTTCGCCGCCGAGGAGCGTGGCTACACCGCCACCAAGCACCAGCGTGAGGTGGGTGCCGGTTACTTCGACCGCATCGCCACCACGGTCGACCCGACCTCGTCGACCACCGCGCTGACCGGCTCCACCGAAGAGGGCCAGTTCCACTGAGCCCGAGCGGGCTTTGGCCCGCGAGCGCGCCGAGCGTGCACCTGCGGCGAGAATTCGGCCGAATCTTCGCCCTGACTACACGCTCGCCGCACCGAAAATGAGATGAAGTAGCGTAGGCCCCGCCCAGGCCACCCCTGGGCGGGGCCTATTGCGGTGCAAGACGATACGGCCACCGCAGAGAACCGGAGAGAATTCAGTGAGTGACACAGCGATTCAGCGAGTAGGCGTAGTCGGGGCCGGTCAGATGGGATCCGGCATCGCCGAGGTCTCGGTCCGCGCCGACGTCGACGTGACCGTGTTCGAGACCACCGAGGCCCTCATCACCGCGGGGCGCAACCGCATCGTCAAGTCGCTGGAGCGCGGTGTGAGCGCGGGCAAGGTCACCGAGCGCGAACGCGACCGCGCGCTGAGCAAGCTCACCTTCACCACTGACCTGAAGGACCTCGCCGACCGCCAATTGGTCATCGAGGCGATCATCGAAGACGACGCCGTCAAGGCGCAGGTCTTCGCCGAACTCGACCGCGTGATCACCGATCCCGACGCGGTGCTGGCGTCCAACACCTCCAGCATCCCGATCATGAAGATCGCCGCCGCCACCAAGAACCCGCAACGCGTGCTGGGTCTGCACTTCTTCAACCCGGTCCCGGTGCTGCCGCTGGTCGAGTTGGTCAGCACGCTGGTCACCGACGAGGCCGCCGCCGCCCGCACCGAAGAGTTCGCGAGCGCGGTCCTGGGCAAGCAGGTGGTGCGCTGCTCGGACCGGTCCGGATTCGTGGTGAATGCGTTGCTGGTGCCCTACCTGCTGTCGGCGATCCGTATGGTGGAAGCCGGCTTTGCCACCGTCGAAGACGTCGACAAGGCCGTGGTGGCCGGGTTGTCGCACCCGATGGGCCCGCTGCGCCTGTCCGACCTGGTCGGCCTGGACACCTTGAAGCTGATCGCGGACAAGATGTTCGAGGAGTTCAAGGAGCCGCAGTACGGACCGCCGCCGCTGTTGCTGCGCATGGTGGAGGCCGGCCGACTCGGCAAGAAGACGGGCCAGGGCTTCTACAGGTACTGACCCCGATCCAGACATACCGCGGGGCGGCTGAGCCGCCGGCTGGTATCCCGTCGGTTAGTATGCGTGCGTTGAAGAGGACGAAAGGTATGTACCGAGGATGACGAGGCTCGAGCCGTATTACGAGGAGTCGCAGTCCATCTACGACGTCTCGGACGAATTCTTCGCACTGTTTCTCGACCCCACGATGGGCTACACGTGCGCCTACTTCGAGCGCGACGACATGACCCTCGAAGAGGCCCAAATTGCGAAGTTCGATCTGGCGCTGGGAAAGCTGAACCTCGAGCCGGGGATGACGCTGCTGGACATCGGCTGCGGCTGGGGTGGCGCGCTCAAACGGGCCGTCGAGCGCTATGACGTCAACGTCATCGGAATCACGCTGAGCCGCAACCAATTTGAGTACAGCAAGAACAAGCTGGCCGGGTTGCCGACGGACCGCAACATCGAAGTGCGCCTGCAGGGCTGGGAAGAGTTCGAGGACAAGGTCGACCGCGTTGTGACGATCGGCGCCTTCGAAGCTTTCAAGATGGAGCGCTACCCCGCGTTCTTCGATCGCGCCTACGACATCCTTCCCGACGACGGCCGAATGCTTTTGCACACGATTCTGATGTATCACTGGCAGGACTACCCCTCACTCGGCGTCACATTGACGATGAGCGATATTCGCTTCGCGCGATTCATCGGCCAAGAGATCTTTCCGGGCGGACAACTGCCGGCGCAGGAAGACATTTTCAAGTTCGGCGAGGCGGCGGGCTTTTCCGTCGAGCGGGTGCAGCTGCTGCAGCAGCATTACGCGCGGACCCTCAACATTTGGGCGGCAAACCTGGAAGCCAATAAGGAAAAGGCGATCGCCATCCAGTCCCAAGAGGTCTACGACAAATACATGCACTATTTGACCGGATGCGAGAACTTCTTCCGCAAAGGCATCAGCAACGTGGGGCAATTCACGTTGGTCAAGTAGGACAGCTAAGTCAGCCCCGAACGGTAGATCCGTTCGGGGCTGATTGTTTCGGTGCGGCCGGTTATTTCTCCATCGTGAACTGATTGACGTCGGTGTACCCGTCGCGGAACAGCTCGGCACAACCCGTCAGGTACTTCATATACCGGTCGTAAACCTCTTGGGACTGGATGGCGAGGGCCTGCTCGCGATTCGCCTCGAGCGCCTCGGCCCACAGATCCAGCGTCCGCGCGTAGTGCAGCCGCAGCGACTGGACGCGGGTGAGCTCGAAGCCCACGGTGACGCCGTACTCGCCGACGGTCTGGGGCGTCGGAAGCCAGCCGCCCGGGAAGATCTCGGCCAGGATGAATTTCGAGAACTCGACGATCTCGTGCGTCAGGCTCAGGCCCTTTGCCCGGGCGTCCTTGAACGACGGCCGAACGATGGTGTGCAGCAACATGATTCCGCCGGGCGGCAGCGCGTTGTAGGCCATCTTGAAGAAGCGCCCGTAGCGTTGGCGGCCGAAATGCTCGAACGCCCCGATCGAGACGATGCGGTCCACCGGCTCGTGGAACTTCTCCCAGCCCTCCAGCAGCACCCGACGGGTACGGGTGGTGTCCATCTGGTCGAAGGACTTCTGCACATGCTCGGCCTGATTCTCCGACAGCGTCAGGCCGACGACGTTGACGTCGTAGCGCTCGATGGCTCGCCGCATGGTGGCGCCCCAGCCACAACCGATGTCCAGCAACGTCATCCCCGGCTCGAGCTTCAGCTTGCCCAGCGCCAGATCGATCTTGGCGAGCTGCGCCTGTTCCAGCGTCATGTCGTCGCGTTCGAAGTAGGCGCAGCTGTAAGTCTGGCTGGGGTCCAGGAACAGCCGGAAGAAATCGTCAGACAAGTCGTAATGGGCTTGCACGTTTCCGAAATGCGGCGTGAGCTGCACAGACATGTCGACATGAGCCTTTCTTATTGCGGAGGGCAGGGGGCAAACAGCCGAACAACAACCCCGCTTTGTCCCCCGACGCTCCTCTGCATGTTAATCCCTGAGGTCGGCGGAGTCGCACTCCCCGGGCCGCGTCCCAGCGTCACATGAGCCGCGGTGCCATGCCAAAAGCCGCCCGCAACAGGGCCTCAGAGGCCGGTCCCTGCGTCGTCCCGGGGCGGGACGATCGGCGACGGGTGTGGCTCTTCGCGGAACTTCTCCAGCGATCCGCCGACCTCGACGATGCCCTTCAGCGCATTCCAGCTCAGCATCGTCAGGTAGTCGATCAACTCGTCGCGGCTCATCCGCGGATAGGACATCCAGGAGTGGGTGGCCAGCTGCACGCCGCCGACGATCAGGTAGGCCCACGGCTCCGCGCCGCCGGTGTCCATGCCCGCCTGTTGCATGCGGCGGCGCATCAACACCGCGAGCATGCGGGCGATGATCCGCTCGGAGTCGGCGATGACCTTGCTCTTGCTGGCGGAACTGTTGGCCATCACGAAGCGATAGGGCTCGGGTTCGTTCGCGACGGTTTCCACGTATACCCGGATGACCTCGCGGGTCAGGTCGAAGCCGTCGAGGTTAGACGTAAGCGCCGCAGCCATATTGGGGATCAGGGTGGTCTGGGTGAACCGCATCATCACGGCGGTGGTGAGGTCGTTCTTGTCGACGAAATAGCGGTACAGCACCGTCTTCGAGACGCCGATCTCCGCGGCGATCTCATCCATGCTCAGGGTGCCGCCGAGGCGCCGAATCGCGTCGATCGTACCGTCAACGAGTTCGTTACGACGCTCCACCTTGTGCTGATGCCAGCGCCGCTTGCGCCCATCCATTTTGACGCGCACAACCGCGAGTTGCTCTGTCACTGTCGCCGAGTTCCCATTCCCTAGACGCCCTCGATACTACGGCGTGTGGCGCGCGGTTTGTGGTCCTGGCCGGGCATGTAGCGGCGTTTGAGGGGCCGCGCAACCGGTGTCGTCACACCAATTGCCGGGAACATAGATGATGAAGTGGTGGCACACAGAGCCTCGGTGCGAGGCGACGCGTCCGGCCCGCCGACGGCGAGGCCCGGTTCGGCGACGCCGTTGACGGCCCCGGCGCGGGGTCGCACCTCTTTTGCCGAATCTTTCGCGGGCGCCGATCAAGAGGCCGACGCGCAGCGACGGGTGGCGCTGCGCCGGATGAAGATGGTGGCGCTGAGCTTTTTGATCGGTGCCACCGGCGTGTTCCTCGCCTGCCGGTGGGCCCAGGCTCACGCCGGCCTGGGCGTCTGGGTGGGCTATGTCGGTGCCGCCGCGGAGGCCGGGATGGTGGGCGCGCTGGCGGACTGGTTCGCCGTGACCGCGCTCTTCCGGCACCCGCTGGGCATCCCCATCCCGCACACCGCGATCATCAAGCGCAAGAAGGACCAGCTGGGCGAGGGCCTGGGCGCCTTCGTGCGGGAGAACTTCCTGTCGGCGGAGGTCGTGGAGACCAAGCTGCGCGACGCCGAGGTGTCCGGCCGGCTCGGCAAATGGCTGTCGGAAACCGCGCACGCCGAGCGGGTGGCGAGCGAGACGGCCACCGTGCTGCGGGTGCTGGTCGAGCTGCTGCGCGACGAGGACGTCCAGCAGGTGATCGATCGGATGATCGTGCGCCGCATCGCCGAACCGCAATGGGGTCCGCCCGTCGGCCGGGTGTTGGCGACCCTGCTGGCCGAGAATCGGCAGGAGGCGCTGATCCAGTTGCTGGCCGACCGGGCCTTCCAGTGGTCGCTGAACGCGGGCGAGGTCATCCAGCGGGTGGTCGAGCGTGACTCGCCGACCTGGTCGCCGCGCTTCGTCGATCATCTCGTGGGCGACCGCATCCACCGCGAGCTGATGGACTTCACCGACAAGGTGCGCCGCAACCCCGACCACGAACTGCGCCGGTCGGCGACCCGCTTCCTGTTCGAATTCGCCGACGACCTGCAGCACGACCCGGACACCATCGCGCGCGCCGACACCATCAAAGAGCAGCTCATGGCGCGTGACGAGATCGCCAACGCCGCCGCGACCGCGTGGACGACGCTGAAGCGCCTGGTGCTCGAGGGCGTAGACGACCCGTCCAGCACGCTGCGCACGCGGATCGCCGACACGGTCGTCCGCATTGGGGAGTCGCTGCGCGACGACGTCGACCTGCGTGACAAGGTCGACAACTGGCTCGTCCGGGCGGCCCAGCATCTGGTCTCGCAATATGGGGTGGAGATCACAGCGATCATCACCGACACCATCGAACGCTGGGATGCCGAGGAGGCCAGCCGGCGCATCGAACTCCACGTGGGCCGTGACCTGCAATTCATCAGGATCAACGGAACGGTGGTCGGCTCGTTGGCGGGCCTGGTGATCTACGCCGTCGCGCAGCTGCTTTTCTAGCAGTGCTAACAAGTGCTTGCAATAGCAAGCACTTGTTGTACCCTGGTGGCGTCAAGATCAACCGCCCGACCCAGGAGCATCCGATGGCGCCCGAGGAGAAGCTCTCCGCCAAGGTGTCCAACGCTGCCTCCGACATGGCCTCCGACATCGGCAGCTTCATCCGCAGCCAGCGTGAACTCGCGCAGGTCTCGGTGCGGCAACTCGCCGAGAAGTCCGGGGTCAGCAATCCATATTTGAGCCAGGTGGAGCGTGGATTGCGTAAACCCTCCGCCGACGTCCTGAACCAGATCGCGAAGGCCCTCCGGGTTTCCGCCGAGGTTCTCTATGTGCGCGCCGGGATTCTCGAACCCACCGACAAGAGTCAGGTGCGGGACGCGATCGTCACCGACACTGCGATCACCGAGCGCCAAAAGCAGATTCTGCTCGACATCTACGCCTCGTTCACCCAGCAAAACGAGTCCACCGACGAGGAGTGTTCGACCGAATCCGACACCGAGTGAACAGTCGCTCTCGGATCGGTGATGTATAGACGACCGGCCGCCCGGGTTACCCCGTAGGGAGGGATCTACCGATTCCAGCTCATGCGCTGGACGAAATACCCCGGCTCTGGCGGCCCCAGTTGCGAAGGAGACGTTTGCACCTAACTTCCCGACCAGACACGTGACAACGGATAACGCCAAAAGCCAAACCACACCATGAAAGGAAAAACCATGGCGGAAAACTCAAACATCGAAGACTTGCGGGCCCCTTTGCTCGCGGCCCTGGGCGCGGCCGACCTGGCCCTGGCCACGGTTAACGACCTGATCGCCGGCCTGCGCGAGCGCGCCGAGGAGACCCGCGTCGAAACCCGCAGCCGGGTCGAAGAGCGCCGCGCGCGCCTGACCAGGCTGCAAGAGGACCTGCCCGAGCAGTTCACCGAGCTGCGCGACAAGTTCACCACCGACGAGCTGCGCAAGGCCGCCGAGGGCTACCTGGAGGCGGCGACCAGCCGGTACAACGAGCTCGTCGAGCGCGGCGAGGCGGCCCTGCAGCGGCTGCGCAGCCAGACGGCGTTCGAGGACGCCTCCGCGCGCGCGGAGGGCTACGTCGACCAGGCCGTCGAGCTGACCCAGGAGGCTCTGGGCACCGTCGCGTCGCAGACCCGCGCCGTCGGCGAGCGTGCCGCCAAGCTGGTCGGCATCGACCTGCCCGGCAAGACCGACACGGCCGCCAAGAAGGCCCAGAAGGCCGTCGGCAAGGCGCCCGCGAAGAAGGCTCCGGCCAAGAAGGCTCCGGCCA
Source organism: Mycobacterium marseillense (assembly GCF_010731675.1). NCBI lineage: Bacteria > Bacillati > Actinomycetota > Actinomycetes > Mycobacteriales > Mycobacteriaceae > Mycobacterium > Mycobacterium marseillense. The sequence continues at coordinate 3,190,028 of NZ_AP022584.1, read as the reverse complement.
AGAAGGCGCCCGCCAAGAAGGCGGCGGCCAAGAAGGTCACCCAGAAGTAGTACGACGCTTCACGACGTTCGGCTCCGAGTCGCCCGCCAAGAAGGCGGCGGCCAAGAAGGTCACCCAGAAGTAGTACGACGCTTCACGACGTTCGGCTCCGAGTCGCCCGCGGGTGACTCGGAGTCGACGTTTTGGAGGGTGCCCGCCTACGCTTGAGGCGTGAACCACCTCGTGGGTACCGTCATGCTGGTTTTGCAGATCGCCGTCTTGGTCACGGCGATCTACGCGTTCGTGCACGCCGCGCTCCAGCGGCCCGACGCCTACACCGCCGCCGACAAGCTGACCAAGCCCGTGTGGTTGCTGATCCTGGCCGGGGCCGTCGCCCTGACGTCGATCCTGGGGTTCGTCTTCGGCGTGCTCGGCATGGCGATCGCGGCCTGTGCGGCCGGCGTGTACCTGGTCGACGTGCGGCCCAAACTCCTGGAAATTCAGGGTAAGTCGCGCTAGCGCCATGAGGGTGCTGCTGACGGCGCTGGCCGTTGCGCTCGTCGCCCTGTGCTGCCCGCCGCCCCACGCGATCGCCGCGCCCGATCCCGACCCCGGCACCGGCGCGGCGAACCCGCCCGCAGTGTCCCCACCGTTTGTCGACCGCACCGAGTGGGTGCAGTGGCAGGGCCGCGGCAGCCTGCGGGTCTTCCCGACGGCGGCCGGCCGAACCGCCTCTCGCGCCCCCACGAGCATGGCGTGGGCCGACGAGGCCTGGGCCGAGGTGCTCGCCCTGGCTCCCGATGCGGACACTCCCGGGATGCGCGCGCAGTTCCTGTGCCACTGGCAGTTCGGCGAACTGGCTCGGCCCGGCAAGACCAGCTGGAACCTGGAGCCATGGCGCCCGGTCGTCGACGACGCCGAAATGGTTGCCTCCGACTGCAATCCGGGCGGTCGGGAAGAATCGTTCGGATGACCAGCCACCCCACCCGGGCGGAGTTGGCGGCGTTCGTCGACCACACCCTGCTCAAACCCGAAGCCACCGCCGCCGACGTGGCCGCCCTGGTCGTCGAAGCGGCCGAACTGGGCGCGTACGCGGTCTGCGTTTCGCCGTCGATGGTTCCCGTCGCGGTGCGCGCCGGCGCGGGCGTGCGGGTGGCCAGCGTGGCGGGATTCCCGTCGGGCAAGCATGTTTCGGCGGTCAAGGCGCACGAGGCCGCCCTGGCCGTCGCCGCCGGCGCCTGCGAGATCGACATGGTCATCGACGTCGGCGCGGCGCTGGCCGGCGACATCGATGCGGTGCGCTCCGACATCCAGACGGTGCGCGGTGCTGTCGGCGGCGCCGTGCTCAAGGTGATCGTGGAGTCCTCAGCGCTGCTGGCGCTGGCCGACGAGCGCACGCTGGCGCGGGTGTGCCGCGCCGCCGAAGACGCCGGCGCGGACTTCGTCAAGACCTCGACCGGGTTTCACCCGACCGGCGGCGCGACCGCGCAGGCCGTCGCGCTGATGGCCGAGACGGTCGGGGGCCGGCTCGGCGTGAAGGCCAGCGGTGGCATCCGCACCGCCGCCGACGCGCTCGCGATGCTGGACGCCGGAGCCACCCGGCTGGGCCTTTCGGGCACCCGGGCAGTGCTCGACGGGCTCGGCTGAACCTGTCCGGCTTCTCAGCGTGCCGTGCCGGTACGCATTGGCGCCGGACGGGCTGAACCGTCAGAGGTTGGCGAAGCAGGGATTGTTGTTGTCGCCGGCGGGGATGCTGGCATTGCGCGTCGAGAAGTGGCTGGTCACACCCTCGTCGGTGACCTTCACGCTGTCCGCGTGGATGCCCAGCGGGTAGTTCTTGGTCAGGTTCGAGGTGAAGTCGTCCAGCGTCGACTGCACGGATTCCTTGGGCATCGTGAACCCGAGCGCGTTGAAGCTGACGATTTGCAGCTTCAGCCCGGTGCCATCCACCACCGGCTTGGCGGTGATGTTGTCCAACATGCCCTTCAGCTCGACGGTGCCGTCGGCGGGATGCGTGGTCACGGTGTTGGTGACGAACGGGCCCAGAACCGGGATCGCGTTCTGCACCGACTGCTTGATGCCGTCACTGGTCCAGCTGATGGTGGCGTCCAGCGAGCCGATGGTGCCCTTCGAGTTGCCCGTGTCCTTGATCCGGACGTCGTTGATGTTGAGCGAGAGCTTCATGCCCTTGGCATCGCGGATGTTGTTGCCGGCCGTCTGCACCGAGATGTTGGTGTAGTGCTTGGTCGCCTGCTGCCAGAGCATCAGGGGCGTCACCCCGAAGGACGCGGTCGCCTGGTCCTTGACCTCACAGGCCACCGCCTGGGCGACCTTGGTGTCCGCGACGTGGCGCACGTATAGCTCGGCCCCGATGAGCCCGGCGATGATCAGCGCGAACACGATGATGAAGATCAGCAGGACCGACACCGGGTCACGGCCGAAGCGGCGCTTCTTCTTTCCCGACGTGGTGTCGTCACCGGGCTGGGTGGCCAGCCGCTCCGTCGGGCCGGCGGGCGGGGTGGGCGGCGGCGGATAACCACGCTGCTGCATGTTCGGCTGGGGCGTCCCGAACCGCTCGGTCTGACCCGGCGGGGGACCCTGAGTGGGCGGGGGCCCCTGAGTGGGCGGCGGCGGGGGCGGGGGCGGGGGCGGCTGACCCGGGCCGCCGGTGCTGATCCGCTCGGTGGGCCGTTCCGTGGGGGGCTGGCCGAACGGTCCCTGGTTGGAGGGACGGGCCCACTTCGACGGGTCCTGGTTCGGGGGTCCTTGTGGGTTCGTCACCGTACCGATTCTGCCTTATCGACCTGAGCAAAGGCCGAGCGGTTGCTAAGGACTGCGATGGCCTTGCGCGCCTCGGCGACCCGGTCGACGTCGACGTCGGCCACCACGAGCTGCGGTTCCGCGCCGGCCGCCGCGACAACCTCGCCCAGCGGCGAAACGACCAGGCTTCCCCCGACCCCGGTCGGTGCGCCGGATCCGCGTTCCGCCTGCGCGGCACCGGGGTCCGCCTGACCGGCGGCGACGACGTAGCTCATCGAGTCGAGCGCGCGGGCGCGGGCCAGCAGCGTCCACTGGTCGAGTTTGCCCGGGCCCGCGCCCCAGGACGCGCAGACGGCGATCACCTGGGCGCCGCGGCGGGCCAGTTCGGTGTAGAGCTCTGGAAAGCGGATGTCGTAGCAAACGGTCAATCCGACCCCGACGCCGTCGACCGTGATCACCACCGGCTCGCGTCCCGGCGCGACCGTGCGCGATTCGGTGAAGCCGAACGCGTCGTAGAGGTGGATCTTGTCGTAGTGGGCGCCGGGCTGATCGGGATCGCCCGGGCCGGCCGCGAGCAGCGTGTTCTTCACCCGCCCGTCACCCGACGGGGTGAACATGCCGGCGACGACGGTGATCTTCGATTCGGCCGCGATGCTCCGCACCCCGTCGGCCCAGGGACCGTCGAGCGGCTCCGCGATCGGTCCCAGCGGGACACCGAACCGGCACATGGTCGCCTCCGGGAACACCACCAGTTGCGCGCCCGCGTCGGCGGCGCGGCGGCTGTAGTCGCGCACCAGCTGCAAATTTGCTGCGGGCTCGGTGCCGCTGAGGATCTGCGCCAGGGCGATTCGCATGAGGGCCAGCTTAGGCCCGTGAGGCCTCAGGCTGTTTTGGCGATCCACTCCGTGGTGAAGCGCTGTTCGGCGGCGATCAGCTCGGCCAGTCGGGCGCCGATGATGTTCTCCAACTTGCCGCCGATGATCGGGACACGCACGTGGACGGTGGCCCGGAACGTCAACCGGGCGCCGCCGGTCCGCCCGATCGGCTCCAGGGCGGCGGTGCCCTCCAGGTTCACCGGCGCGTCCACGATCGAGCCCACGACCGAACCCGTCGCCGCCCCGTCGCTCACCGGTCCCCACGTCTCCTCGCGCCGGATACGCAGGTCGCCGCTGTGCAACTGGGTGACCATCCCCGGGAGCTTGTCGCTGCGGATCACCTGCAGCGTGACGACCTCGACGGAGTCGTCGTCGCCGGTTTCCCCGCCGACCCGCATCGACTCCAGCGTGGCGACGTCGACGCCGGATCCGGCCAGCCTGGCCCGCCAGTAGTTCGCATCGGTGAAGGCCCGGTGCACCTCGTCAACGCTGCCGTCGTAGTCGGCCGACAAGTCGAATGAACGCGGCATAGCAGGTCAGGCTACCGTTACGGACGATGAAATCCAGCGGTGCCGGTTCGGTGTTCGCCGGCGCGTCGGTGGCCGAATCGGTGCCACTGGCGCCGCTGACGACCCTGCGGGTCGGACCGATCGCACGGCGCCTCGTCACCTGCACGAACAGCGATCAGGTCGTCGCCACGCTGGGGCACCTGGACGCCGAAACCCGTGCCGGACAAGGCGACCCGGTGCTGGTGTTCGCCGGTGGCTCCAACCTGGTGATCTCCGACACATGCGCGGACCTGACCGCCGTGCGGCTGGCCAACGACGGCATCACCGTCGACGGCAACCTGGTCCGCGCGCAGGCGGGCGCGGTGTGGGACGACGTGGTGGTCACCGCCATCGAGCACGGCCTCGGCGGGCTGGAATGCCTGTCCGGGATTCCCGGCTCGGCCGGGGCCACCCCGGTGCAGAATGTCGGGGCCTACGGCGCGGAGGTGTCCGACACCCTCACGCGGGTCCGGGTGCTCGATCGCGCCAGCGGCGAGGCGCGCTGGGTGCCGGGCAGCGAGTTGGGCTTCGGCTACCGCACCAGCGTGTTCAAACGCAGTGGCGGCGGCGGGTTCGAAACCCCTTCCGTCGTACTGGAAGTGGAATTCGCGCTGGACCCATCGGGGCGCAGCGCGCCGATGCGCTACGGGGAATTGGCGGCCGCGCTGAAGGTGAATATCGGCGAGCGCGCCGACCCGCGCGCGGTTCGCGAGGCGGTGCTGACCTTGCGGGCGGGCAAGGGCATGGTGCTCGACGCGGCCGATCACGACACCTGGAGCGTGGGTTCGTTCTTCACCAACCCGGTCGTCGCCCCCGACGTCTACGAGCGACTGGCCGCGAGCGTGGGCGGGCCCGTCCCGAACTACCCGGCTCCCGACGGTGTCAAGCTTGCCGCCGGCTGGTTGGTGGAGCGGGCCGGCTTCGGCAAGGGCTATCCGCAGCCGGGACCGGGCGGGTCCGAGGCGCCGTGCCGGTTGTCCACCAAGCACGCTCTGGCGCTGACCAACCGCGGCGGGGCCAGCGCCGAGGACGTGATAGCGCTGGCCCGCGCCATCCGCGACGGGGTCCGGGCTGTGTTTGGTGTCACACTGATCCCCGAGCCCGTCCTGCTGGGGTGCAGGCTGTAGCGGCAAAATTTGCCGACGTGTGCCGAACCCCGATTTGTCGCGGCCGGGTTGGTGGATTTTCCCCGGTATCTTTGATTTTCGTGACCCCGTCCCGCGCCCCGCGGCCGTTCAATCGGCGCGTGGCTTTGGCGACCCTCGGGCTCGGCGTGCTCGCTCCCAATGCCTTGGCCGCCTGCAGCGGCACCTCCGCGAAACAAGCCGAAAAGAAAGAGCAGCCGGCGCTGCAGCTGAAGTACCAGCCCGCTGACGCCACCCGCAACGTCGTGCCGATCGCCCCGGTCAGCGTCCAGGTGAGCGACGGGTGGTTTCAGCACGTCACGCTGTCGAATTCGTCGGGCAAAGTCGTCACCGGAACGTTCAACCAGGACCGGACCGTCTACACGACCTCCGAACCCCTCGGCTACGACATGACCTACACGTGGAGCGGCTCGGCCGTCGGGCACGACGGCAAGGCGGTCCCGGTCGCGGGCAAATTCACCACGGTGTCGCCCAGCAAAAAGATCGGTGGGGCGTTCCAGCTGGCCGACGGCCAGACCGTCGGCGTCGCGGCACCGATCATCCTGCAGTTCGACGCCCCGATCACCGACAAGGCCGCCGTCGAACGGGCGCTCACCGTCACCACCAATCCGCCCGTCGAGGGCAGTTGGGCCTGGCTGCCCGACGAGGCGGCCGGCGCCCGCGCGCACTGGCGCACCCGCGAGTACTACCCCGCGGGCACCACGGTCAACGTCGACGCCAAGCTCTACGGACTGCCCTTCGGCGACAGCGCGTACGGCGCCGAGGACATCTCGCTGAACATCCAGATCGGCCGCCGGCAGGTGGTCAAGGCCGAGGTCTCGTCGCACCGCATCCAGGTGGTCCGCGACGAGGGCGTCATCATGGACTTCCCGTGCAGCTACGGCGAAGCCGACAAGGCGCGCAACGTCACCCGCAACGGCATCCACGTGGTCAGCGAGAAGTACGCCGACTTCTACATGTCCAACCCGGCGGCCGGCTACAACCACATCCACGAACGCTGGGCGGTGCGGATCTCCAACAACGGCGAGTTCATCCACGCCAACCCGGCGAGCGCGGGCGCGCAGGGCAACACCAACGTCACCAACGGCTGCATCAACCTGTCCACCAACGACGCCGAGCAGTACTACCAGACGGCGATCTACGGCGACCCGGTCGAAGTCACCGGGAGCACGATCCAGCTGTCCTACTCCGACGGCGACATCTGGGACTGGGCCGTGGACTGGGACACCTGGGTGGCCATGTCCGCGTTGCCGCCGCCCACCGCGCACCCGCCGTCGACGCAGATCCCGGTCACCGCGCCGGTGACGCCGTCCAACGCGCCGACGCTGTCGGGCACCCCGACCACGACGACGCCGGCCACCACCGGCCCGGCTACCCCCGGCGGTTAAAGCGACTGGCCGACGCCTGGTCGCGCGGCTTCATCACGATCAGGTCCAGATCGACGTGGGCCGGCCGCGAGGCGACGAATCCGATCACTTCGGCCACGTCGTCGGCCACCAACGGGGTGATGCCGGTGTAGACGGCGTCCGCGCGCTGTTGGTCGCCGTCGAAGCGCACCAGCGAGAATTCCGTTTCGACCGCCCCCGGCGCGATTTCGGTCAGCCGCACCGGTTTGCTCAGTAACTCGCCCCGCAACGTGCGGTGCAGCGCCCCCTGGCCGTGCTTGGCCGCCGTATAGCCGGCGCCACCGTCGTAAACCTCAAGTGCCGCAACGGAAGTGACGGTGACGATCAACCCGTCGCCGGACTCGATCAGCTTGGGCAGCAACGCGCGGGTGACCCGCAGCGTGCCGATCACGTTGGTCTCCCACATCCATCGCCAGTGGTCGAGGTCGGAATCGACGACCGGCGCCAGCCCGCGGGCGCCGCCGGCGTTGTTGACCAGCACGTCGACGCGGCTCAATTTGCTCGCCAGCGCGTCGACGGCGGCGTCGTCTGTGACATCGGCCACAATCGCGGTGCCGCCGATCTCCTCGGCCAGGTCGTGGATCCGGTCGGCCCGGCGCGCCACCGCGACGACGTGAAAGCCCTGTGCAGCCAGGTTTCGAGCGGTCGCCGCGCCGATTCCGGAGCTGGCTCCCGTGATCACCGCGACGCGTTCATTCCTGCCAGTTTTAACCATCGAAACAACCTTAGTGAACGTGCTAAATTTTCCCTGTGCTTCACAGCGCCCTGTCCGACATCACCACCGCCGCGTGTCTGTGCGCGGCGGGTGCGTGTTGTTGCTGCGCACTTTGCCGCTCCTGACCCCATGCCAGGTGTGGCCAAGATGGCCAGCAAAATTCGGACAAAGGACGCTCGTGCCTACCAATACCCTCACCCATACCCATCTTTCGCCTAGCCGCGTCGTCGGCTACTCCGGCCAAAAGGGCCATCGCTCGGTGCGACGGCAGATCGTGCCGCCGGCCCTGCACATCCCCGACTCCGCGGCGGCCTCCGTCTTCCGGGCGGTCCGGCTGCGCGGGCCCGTCGGCCGCGACGTCATCGCCGGCGTCACCTCGCTGAGCATCGCCACGGTCAACCGTCAGGTCATCGCGTTGCTGGAGGCCGGTCTGCTGCGGGAGCGGGCCGACCTGGCCGTCTCCGGCGCGATCGGCCGCCCGCGCGTGCCGGTGGAGGTCAACCACGAGCCGTTCGTGACGCTAGGCATGCACATCGGCGCGCGCACCACCAGCATCGTGGCCGCCGACCTGTTCGGCCGCACCCTCGACACCGTCGAGACCCCCACGCCGCGCAACCCGGCCGGGCCCGCGCTGGCGTCGCTGGCCGACAGCGCTCGCCGATATCTGCGCCGTTGGCATCGGCGGCGGCCGCTGTGGGTCGGGGTCGCCATCGGTGGCACCGTCGACGGCGCCACCGGCCAGGTGGACCACCCGCGGTTGGGCTGGCGGCAGGCGCCGGTCGGCCAGGTGCTGGCCGACGCGCTCGGCCTGCCGGTCTCGGTGGCCTCGCACGTGGACGCCATGGCCGGAGCCGAGCTGCTGCTGGGCATGCGGCGGTTCCTGCCCAGCTCGCCGACCAGCCTGTACGTCTACGCCCGCGAAACCGTCGGCTATGCGCTGGTGATCGGCGGGCGGGTGCACTGCCCGTCCAGCGGCCCGGGCACCATCGCGAGCCTGCCCGCCCACTCCGAGCTGCTCGGCGGCACCGGAGCGCTGGAAACCACCGTCAGCGACGAGGCCGTGGTGGCCGTCGCCCGCCAGCAGCGCATCCTGCCGTTCGCCCCGGCGAACCGCGGCAACGGGCCCGCCACCGGCATCGCCGACCTGTTGCGGGTGGTGCGCGCCGGCAACCAGCAGGCCAAGGATCTGCTCGCCGAGCGGGGCCGGGTGCTCGGCGAGGCGGTGGCGTTGCTGCGCGACATGCTCAACCCCGATGAGCTGGTGGTCGGCGGACAGGCGTTCACCGAATACCCCGAGGCGATGGAGCAAGTGGAGGCGGCGTTCGCCGCCCGCTCGGTGCTGGGGCCGCGCGACATCCGCCTCACCGCCTTCGGCAACCGGGTGCAGGAGGCCGGCGCGGGGACCGTGTCGCTGTCCGGGCTCTACGCCGACCCGCTGGGGGCGATGCGGCGGGCCGGGGCGCTGGACGCCCGCCTGCCAGAGGTCACCCGGGACGAGTCGTCCGCCTGACGCGTGTCATGCGCGCCTGCGGTCGCCGGCGGCCCGTCCTGTAAAGATGACAGGGTGCGGCACGATGACGTTTTCCGGCTGAACGAACCGCGTCGCGTCGCAGTGTTGGCGGTCCACACCTCCCCACTGGCCCAGCCCGGCACCGGCGACGCGGGCGGCATGAACGTCTACGTGCTGCAGACCGCGTTGCATCTGGCGCGGCGCGGCATCGAGGTGGAGATCTTCACGCGGGCGACCGCGTCCGCGGACCCACCGGTCGCGCGGGTGGCGCCGGGGGTGCTGGTCCGCAACGTGGTGGCGGGCCCGTTCGAAGGCCTGGACAAATACGACCTGCCCACCCAGCTGTGCGCATTCGCGGCCGGGGTGTTGCGCGCCGAGGCCTCCCACGAGCCGGGCTACTACGACATCGTGCATTCGCACTATTGGCTGTCCGGGCAGGTGGGCTGGCTGGCGCGGGACCGCTGGGCGGTGCCGCTGGTGCACACCGCGCACACCCTGGCCGCGGTCAAGAACGCGGCGCTGGCCGACGGGGACTCGCCCGAGCCGCCGCTGCGCACGGTGGGGGAGCAGCAGGTGGTCGACGAGGCGGACCGGCTGATCGTCAACACCGACGACGAGGCCAGGCAGCTGATCTCGATTCACCACGCCGACCCGGCCAGGATCGACGTCGTCCATCCTGGCGTGGACCTCGACGTGTTCCGGCCCGGCGACCGCCGCGCCGCCCGGGCCGCGCTGGGCCTGCCGCCCGACGAACACATCGTCGCGTTCGTCGGCCGGATCCAGCCGCTGAAGGCGCCCGACATCGTGTTGCGTGCCGCCGCCAAGCTGCCGGGGGTGCGGATCGTGGTCGCGGGCGGGCCGTCGGGCAGCGGACTGGCTTCGCCGGACGGATTGGCCCGGCTGGCCGACGAACTCGGCATCACCGCGCGGGTGACCTTTTTGCCCCCGCAGTCCCGCCCGAACCTGGCCACCTTGTTCCAGGCCGCCAATGTGGTTGCGGTGCCAAGTTATTCGGAGTCCTTCGGTCTGGTCGCCCTCGAGGCGCAGGCCTGCGGCACCCCGGTGGCGGCGGCCGCCGTCGGTGGGCTGCCGGTGGCCGTGCGCGACGGGGTCACCGGCACGCTGGTCGCCGGGCACGACGTCGACCGCTGGGCCGCCGCGCTGGACGGGTTGCTGCGCAGACCCGCGCAAGAGGCCGACGAGACGGGCCGCGCGGCCGCCGCCCACGCGGCGACCTTCTCCTGGGACCACACCACCGACGCGCTGCTGGCTAGCTATCGCCGCGCGATCCGCGAATACACCGCCGAGCGCCGCGGGTTGGGCGCATGACCTCCTCCACCGACGTGTCGCGGGTGATCGAGGATGCCCTGCAGGCGAGCGGGCTGAACTACTCGAAACACGCTGGCGCACATGGTGGTCCGTCGGGATTGGTGGTGGAACTGCCCGGCGAGCGCAAGCTCAAGACCAACACCATCCTGAGCGTCGGCGAGCATTCGGTGCGAGTCGAGGCCTTCGTGTGCCGCAAGCCGGACGAGAATCACGAGGGCGTCTATCGGTTCCTGCTCAAGCGCAATCGCCGGCTCTACGGCGTGGCCTACACGCTGGACAACGTCGGCGACATCTACCTGGTGGGCCGCATGTCGCTGCCGTCGGTGGACGCCGACGAGATCGACCGAGTGCTGGGGCAGGTGCTCGAAGCGGTGGACTCGGACTTCAACACGTTGCTGGAGTTGGGATTTCGCTCGTCGATCCAGAAAGAGTGGGAGTGGCGGGTGTCGCGCGGCGAGTCGCTGAAGAACCTGGAGGCCTTCGCCCACCTGATCGACGAAGACGACGATGCAGAGCGCGAAGCGCGATGAGGAGGAGTCGAGCTTCGAGCCGTGACGACGACTCGGATTAGTACGCTCGGGCGACTTTTTGAGTGCGTGAGAGACTAACCGGCATGGGTGACTCTGCCACGCTGGTCCTGCTGCGCCACGGCGAAAGTGAATGGAATTCGCTGAACCTGTTCACCGGCTGGGTGGACATCGGGCTGACGGACAAGGGCCGCACCGAGGCGGTGCGCAGCGGCGAGCTGCTGGCCGAACACAATCTGTTGCCCGACATCCTCTACACGTCGCTGCTGCGCCGGGCCATCTCGACGGCGCACCTCGCGCTGGACGCCGCCGACCGGCTGTGGATCCCGGTGCGGCGCACCTGGCGGCTCAACGAACGCCACTACGGGGCGCTGCAGGGCCTGGACAAGGCCGAGACCAAGGCGCGCTACGGCGACGACCAGTTCATGGCCTGGCGGCGCAGCTACGACATGCCGCCCCCACCGATCGAGAAGGGCAGCACCTACAGCCAGGACACCGATCCCCGGTACGCCGACATCGGCGGCGGGCCGCTGACCGAATGCCTCGCCGACGTGGTCGTCCGCTTCCTGCCGTATTTCACCGACGTCATCGTCCCGGACCTGCGCAGCGGCAAGACGGTGCTGATCGTCGCGCACGGCAACTCGCTGCGAGCCCTGGTCAAACACCTCGACCAGATGTCCGACGACGACATCGTGGGACTGAACATCCCCACCGGCATCCCGCTGCGCTACGACCTGGACGCCGACCTGCGGCCGGTGGTGCCCGGCGGCACCTACCTGGACCCCGAAGCGGCCGCCGCCGGCGCCGCCGCGGTCGCCGGCCAGGGCCGCGGCTGACCCTCGCGCCCGGCGCGATGTGCCGGGCGAACAGCCCCGTTAGCCAAACAGCACGTGAACGGGAGCGGAACACCTGTGACGCAAGGTGTGACTTGTCCGATTTTGGCCTCGTTCTGCTAGGGCAGCGTTCAGGAAGATTTGTAGGATTTGCTATGTGACTGTGTTCTCGGCGCTGTTGCTGGCCGGGGTGTTGTCCGTGCTGGCACTGGCCGCAGGTGTGGCGGTCGGGGCCCGATTGTCTCCGCATGCAATGCAGCGCCGCCAGCGGGTGAGCACCGAATGGACCGGGATCACCGTCGGGCAGATGCTGGAATGCATCGTGGCGCTGATGCCGGTGGGCGCGGCGGTGGTGGACGTCCACCGCGACGTCGTCTACCTCAACGACCGGGCCAAGGAGCTGGGCCTGGTGCGCGACCGCCAGCTCGATGACCAGGCGTGGGAGGCGGCGCAGCAGGCGCTGACCGGTGTCGACGTCGAATTCGACCTGCAGCCGGCGAAACGGGCGGGCGCCCGGTCCGGGCTGTCGGTGCACGGGCAGGCCCGGCTGCTCAGCGAAGAGGACCGCCGCTTCGCCGTGGTCTTCGCCCACGACCAGTCCGACTACGCGCGGATGGAAGCGACCCGGCGCGACTTCGTGGCCAACGTCAGCCACGAGCTCAAGACCCCGGTGGGTGCCATGGCTCTGCTCGCCGAGGCCCTGCTGGCCTCGGCCGACGACTCCGAAACCGTGCGGCGGTTCGCCGAGAAGGTGCTCGTCGAAGCCAACCGCCTGGGGGACATGGTCGCCGAGCTGATCGAGCTGTCCCGGCTACAGGGCGCCGAACCGCTGCCCAACGTCGTCGAGGTCGACGTCGATAAGGTTGTGAGCGAAGCGATTTCGCGCCACAAGGTGGCCGCCGACAACACGCACATCGAGGTCCGCACCGACGCCCCCAGCGGTCTGCGGGTGCTTGGTGATGAGACGCTGTTGATCACCGCGCTGGCCAACCTGGTGTCCAATGCGATCGCCTATTCGCCGCCGGGCTCGCCGGTGTCGATCAGCCGCCGCCGCCGCGGCGAGAACGTCGAGGTCGCCGTCACGGATCGCGGTATCGGTATCGCCCTGGAGGACCAGGAGCGGGTCTTCGAGCGCTTCTTCCGGGGCGACAAGGCGCGTTCGCGGGCTACCGGGGGCAGCGGCCTGGGCCTGGCCATCGTCAAACACGTCGCAGCCAACCACAACGGCACCATCGGCGTGTGGAGCAAGCCGGGAACCGGATCGACATTCACCCTGTCCATTCCGGCGGCCACGCCGTCTCCTCGAGACGCGGGCGAATCCGAGCAACCGCAGGGCCGCGACGTGCGGTCCGACCGGTCCCAACGAGAGGAAGAACTAAGTCGATGACAAGCGTGCTGATTGTGGAGGACGAGGAGTCGCTGGCCGATCCGCTGGCGTTCCTGCTCCGCAAGGAGGGCTTTGAGGCCACCGTGGTGACCGACGGGACGGCCGCCCTCGCCGAGTTCGATCGGGGCGGGGCCGACATCGTGCTACTCGACCTGATGCTGCCCGGAATGTCGGGCACCGACGTATGCAAGCAACTGCGCGCGCGTTCCAGCGTGCCCGTGATCATGGTGACCGCCCGGGACAGCGAGATCGACAAGGTCGTGGGTCTCGAACTCGGCGCCGATGACTATGTGACCAAGCCCTATTCGGCGCGTGAGCTGATCGCGCGGATCCGGGCGGTGTTGCGCCGCGGCGGTGAGGACGACTCCGAGATCAGCGATGGCGTGCTCGAGTCGGGCCCGGTGCGCATGGATGTCGAACGCCACGTCGTGTCGGTCAACGGCGACACGATCACCTTGCCGCTCAAGGAATTCGACTTGCTCGAGTACCTGATGCGCAACAGCGGCCGGGTGCTCACCCGCGGGCAGCTGATCGATCGGGTGTGGGGCGCGGACTACGTCGGCGACACCAAGACGCTCGACGTCCACGTCAAGCGCCTGCGGTCCAAGATCGAGGCAGACCCGGCCAACCCGGTACACCTGGTGACGGTGCGAGGCCTGGGCTACAAGCTGGAAGGCTAGCCGCTACTCGGCGATGCGAGTCGCCGGGTGCACCGCGATGAGCCCTAACTTGCTGCGGCGCTTGCACATTGCGGCCAGCTCCGCGTAGGCCTTGCTGCCCAGCAACTCGGTGAGTTCGTCGGCCAGGCTTTCCCACACCTGCTTGGCGCCGACGTGAGCGGCCGGGTCGCCGGTGCAGTACCAGTGCAGGTCGGCACCGCCGGAACCCCAACCGCGGCGGTCGTATTCGGTGACCCAGGTCTTGAGGATCTCGGTGCCGTCGGGCCGGGTCACCCACTCCTGGCTGCGGCGGATCGGCAACTGCCAACAGACATCCGGCTTCATGGTCAGCGGTGGCACACCGAGCTTGAGGGCCTTGCTGTGCAGCGCGCAGCCGACGCCGCCCGCGAAGCCGGGCCGGTTCAGGAAGATGCACGCATTCTTGTGCTTGCGGGTGCGGTACTGCGGCTGGCCCTCATGCTCGTCGATCTCCAGATATCCCTTGCGGCCCAAGCCTTTTTCGCGATACTGCCAGTCGGCGGCGGTCAGCTTTTTCACCGCGTCGTCCAGGCGGGCGCGGTCGTCGTCGTCGGACAAGAACGCGCCGTGCGAGCAGCACCCGTCGTCCGGGCGGCCCTCCACCGTGCCCTGGCAGGCCGGAGTGCCGAACACACACGTCCACCGCGAGAGCAGCCAGGTCAGGTCGGCGGCGATCAGGTGCTCGGGGTTGTCGGGGTCGTAGAACTCCACCCATTCGCGGGCGAAATCCAGCTCGACCTCGTGCCCCGGCTGTCCGGATTCTGGGTGCGAATTCGCCACGGAGTCCACGTTAGACCACATTTCGGCGCGGCCGAGCCGCTGACACTCGCGGCCCGTATGGCCGTAATCACGGTGGGTTAACCGGGTGGCGCAAAACCCTGGCGGGGACACCCCGTTAGGTTGTCTACGTGCGATTGGGCGTTCTCGACGTGGGTAGCAACACGGTGCATCTCCTGGTGGTCGATGCCCACCGGGGCGGTCATCCGACGCCGATGAGTTCGACGAAGGCCACCCTGCGACTGGCCGAGGCCACCGACAGCGCCGGCAAGATCACCAAACGCGGTGCCGAGAAGCTGATCTCCACGATCGACGAATTCGCCAAGATCGCCGACAGTTCGGGCTGCGAGGAGCTGATGGCCTTCGCCACCTCGGCCGTCCGCGAGGCCGGCAACTCCGAGGACGTGCTGAGCCGGGTGCGCAAGGAGACCGGCGTCGAGTTGCGGGTGCTGACCGGCGTCGACGAGTCGCGGTTGACCTTTTTGGCGGTGCGCCGCTGGTACGGGTGGAGCGCGGGCCGGATCATCAACCTCGACATCGGAGGCGGCTCGCTGGAGATGTCCAGCGGCCTGGACGAGGAGCCCGAGGTCGCGATGTCGCTACCGCTGGGCGCCGGCCGGCTGACCCGCGAATGGTTGCCCGACGATCCGCCCGGACGGCGCCGGGTGGCGATGCTGCGCGACTGGCTGGACGCCGAACTCTCCGAAGCCAGCGCGAAGATCCTCGACGCCGGCAGCCCCGACCTGGCGGTGGCGTCGTCGAAGACGTTCCGCTCGCTGGCGCGGCTCACCGGCGCGGCCCCGTCGGGCGCCGGTCCGCGGGTCAAGAGGACGCTGACAGCAAACGGCCTCAGGCAACTCATATCTTTCATCTCTAGGATGACGACCGCTGACCGGGCGGAACTGGAAGGAGTGAGCGCCGAGCGCGCGCCGCAGATTGTGGCAGGTGCGCTGGTGGCGGAAGCGAGCATGCGAGCGCTGTCGATGGAATCGGTGGATATTTGCCCGTGGGCATTACGGGAAGGTCTCATTCTGCGCAAACTCGACAGCGAAGCCGACGGAACCGCCCTCATGGGCCCGTCCGTGCGTAATGCTGGAGGTCAGGCAGTTGATCGGAATCAGAACCGATCGAGAGGCGACAAACCATGACCGGACCGCACTCCGAGACCGAGAGCCCCGGCACTCGGCCGATCTCGGTGGCCGAATTGCTGGCCAGAAACGGCACCATCGGCGCCCCGGCCGTCACCCGGCGCCGCCGCCGTCGCCGCGGTGACAGCGACGCCGTGACCGTCGCCGAACTCACCGGCGAAATACCGGTGATCCGCGACGACGACGATGAAGAACACGGCGCTACCGACACGATCGAGGCCGCCGAACCCGTCGACGATGCCGTCGAAGACGCCGTCGCCGAGCCGGTGACCGAAGACGAGCCCAAGACCGCCTACTGGTCCGAGCCCGAGCCGCGCTGGCCCAAGTCGCCCCCGCAGCCCAAGCGGGTGCCGGGCCCCGAGCGCAGCGAATACCCGCGGCCCCTGGCCAACGGGACCGCCAAGCCCGCGGAGCCCTCCGGCGCCGAGGACATGAGTCCTGACCCGATGGACCATTACGCCGACATCCCCGTCGACGTGATGGACTCCGACGTGCGCGAGGCCGAACCCGCGCTGGAGGACTCCGCCTACGTGCGCTCCTACCTGCGGTCCTCGGACTCGCTGGACGAAGACGACGACACCGCGGGGGCCGGGTCGCTCGACACCGGCTTGCTGGGCCTCGAGGACGAGGACGGGCACGCGGAGGGCTCCGACGCCCACCCGGCGGAGGGCAGGCTCGACGCGCTGTGGCGCAGCGCCGTGGTTGTGCTGCAGTCGATCCTGGCCGTCGCGTTCGGTGGCGGGTTGTTCGTGGCCTTCGACCAACTGTGGCGCTGGAACAGCATCGTGGCGCTGGTGCTCTCGGTGCTCGTCATCCTCGGCCTGGTGGTCGGGGTGCGCGTGGTCCGCAAAACCGAGGACATTGCCAGCACGTTGATCGCGGTCGCGGTGGGTGCGCTGATCACCCTGGGGCCCCTGGCGCTGTCGTTGCAGTCGGGCTAGCGACGCCCACATCCAGTGCGCCCAGCCATCAAAGTCGGCCTTTCCACGGCTTCGGTGTATCCGTTGCGGGCCGAGGCCGCGTTCGAGTACGCCGCCCGGCTGGGTTACGACGGCGTCGAGCTGATGGTCTGGGCCGAGTCGGTGAGCCAGGACGTCGCGGCCGTCAAGAAGCTGTCCCGGCGCTATCGCGTCCCGGTGTTGTCGGTGCACGCGCCCTGCCTGCTGATCTCGCAGCGGGTGTGGGGCCCCAACCCGATCCCCAAGCTGGACCGCAGCGTGCGCGTCGCCGAACAGCTGGGCGCGCAGACCGTCGTCGTGCATCCGCCGTTTCGCTGGCAGCGGCGCTACGCCGACGGTTTCAGCGAGCAGGTGGCGAAACTGGAAGCGTCGAGTGACGTGCTGGTCGCGGTGGAGAACATGTTTCCGTTCCGGGCCGACCGCCTGTTCGGGGCCGGTCAGTCGCTGGAACGGATGCGCCGGCGCGGCGGCGGCCCCGGCCCGGCGATCTCGGCGTTCGCGCCCTCCTACGACCCCCTCGACGGCAACCACGCCCACTACACGCTGGACCTGTCCCACACCGCGACCGCGGGCACCGACTCACTGGACATGGCGCGACGGATGGGGGCAGGACTGGTCCATCTGCACCTGTGCGACGGCAACGGGCTGCCCGCCGACGAGCACCTGGTGCCGGGGCGCGGTACGCAACCCACCGTGGAGCTGTGCCAGATGCTGGCCGGCAGCCATTTCGCCGGGCACGTCATCCTGGAGGTGTCGACCTCCGGCGCACGTTCAGCCAATGAGCGCGAAGCCATGCTCGCCGAGTCGCTGCAGTTCGCCCGCACGCATCTGCTGCGCTGATCATTCAGGAGACCCGCGAAAATCCATGAACGCGTTATTCACCACCGCAATGTCGTTGCGGGAGGCCGGTTCCGGCGTCTACGAAGGAGAACTCGACAAGCGCTGGACCATCGGTCCCAAGGTGCACGGCGGCGCGATGCTGGCGCTATGCGCCAACGCCGCCCGCACCGCCTGCGGCGGACAGCCGACCGGGACGGCGCTGCAACCGGTCGCCGTGTCGGCGAGCTTTCTGTGGGCGCCCGACCCGGGGCCGGTGCAGTTGGTCACGTCGATCCGCAAGCGCGGCCGCCGGATCAGCGTCGTGGACGTCGAGCTCACCCAGGGCGACCGCACCGCGGTGCACGCCGTGGTCAACCTCGGCGAGCCGGAACACTTTCCTCCTGACGGTGCGGCCAAACCGCTGCTGTCGGCCAACCCGGTGGCCGACCTGATGGCGCCCGAACCGCCCGACGACATCGAGCCGATCGGTCCCGGGCATCCGCTGGCCGGGCTGGTGCACCTGGGCGAGGGCTGCGACGTGCGGCCGGTGTTGTCGACGATGGAGGCCCGCGCCGACGGGCGCCCGCCGGTGATCCAGATGTGGGCGCGCCCCCGCGGTGTGGCCCCCGACGCGCTGTTTGCGCTCATGTGCGGCGATCTGTCGGCGCCGGTGACGTTTGCGGTGGACCGCACCGGTTGGGCGCCCACCATCCAGCTCACCGCCTTTCTGCGGGGGCTGCCCGCCGACGGCTGGCTGCGCATCATCGCGACCTGTACCGAGATCGGGCACGACTGGTTCGACGAGGACCACACGGTCGTCGACAGCCTGGGGCGCCTGGTGGTGCAGGCCCGCCAGCTGGCGTTGGTCCCTGCCGCTCGCTAGCGGGCGGGGTCTGCGATGCTGTCCGGCATGGCAAGAATCGCGATCATCGGTGGCGGCAGCATCGGGGAGGCACTGCTGTCGGGTCTGCTGCGCGCCGGCCGGCAGGTCAAGGACCTGGTGGTGGCCGAGCGGGTGCCCGAGCGCGCCAAGTACCTGGCCGATACCTATTCGGTGCTGATCACCTCGGTGGCCGAGGCCGTGGAAAACGCGTCGTTCGTCGTGGTCGCGGTGAAGCCCGCCGACGTCGAGTCGGTGATGTCGGAGGTCGCGCGCGTGGCCGCCGCGGCGGACAGCGATACCGCCGAGCAGGTCTTCGTCACGGTCGCGGCCGGCGTCACCATCGGCTACTTCGAAGCCAAACTGCCCGCGGGGACGCCGGTGGTGCGGGCCATTCCGAACACGGCGGCGCTGGTCGGCGCGGGGGTCACGGCCCTGGCTAAGGGCAGGTTCGTCACCCCGCCGCAGCTGGAGGGCGTCTCGGCGCTGTTCGACTCGGTCGGCGGGGTGCTCAGCGTTCCCGAGAGCCAGATGGACGCCGTCACCGCGCTGTCGGGCTCGGGTCCGGCGTATTTCTTCCTGATGGTCGAGGCCCTCGTCGACGCGGGCGTCGCGGCGGGCCTGAGCCGCCAGGTTGCCGGCGAGCTGACCGCGCAGACCATGGCCGGCGCGGCGGCGATGCTGCTGGAACGGATGGACGCCGATCGCCGGCGCGGGGAGGCGGAGGCGCCCGGGACGCGGGTGGACGCCGCCGCGACGCAGCTGCGGGCGACGGTGACCTCGCCCGGTGGCACCACCGCGGCGGCCCTGCGCGAGCTGGAACGGGGCGGCCTACGAGCGGCCGTCGACGCGGCGGTTCAGGCCGCCAAAATGCGCTCTGAGCAGCTAAGAATTACATCAGAGTAATCCAAGTTTTTTGAACTGATTGTCCCCCACCAGTACCAGTAACCCCATCAGTCCCGCTATTCTCCTCTTTGTAAGCACGTGTGGGTGCCAGCGGAGGGGAAGCCGCTGGCATGCGCGTGCCTGACACGATTGGGTAGCGATGACGTCTACGAATGGGCCATCAACGCGAGATTCTGCAGGTAAGCCGCGGGACACCAGTTCCGTCGATGGCCAGCAGGGCAGGACGCAATTTCTCACCGTCGCCGAGGTGGCGGCGTTGATGCGGGTCTCCAAGATGACGGTCTACCGGTTGGTGCACAACGGCGAACTGCCCGCGGTTCGGGTGGGCCGGTCCTTCCGGGTGCACGCCAAGGCCGTCCACGACATGCTGGAGACCTCCTACTTCGACGCCGGCTGACCACAACCGGTGGCCGCTCACGAGCGGCAGCTGGCCTCGCGGTCGCGCGGCGATCGGGTGGCGCCGGTTTGGCGTTGGGTGCGTGCGGCTGGGTAAAGTGTCCGGGTCCGATCTTTGAAGCAGGTCTCGGTCTAGATAGCGGAGTTCATGGGTTCAGTAATCAAGAAGCGGCGCAAGCGTATGTCGAAGAAGAAGCACCGCAAGCTGCTGCGTCGCACCCGGGTGCAGCGCAGAAAACTCGGCAAGTAACTCCCGCTGCGGCCTTCTTAAGGCCGTCATAAGGCCACCGTAAAAAGGCCGTAACTGGTCGCAACGCGCCATAGTGCGGCCGTCTCGCCGACCGCTACGCTGTGCGGGTGGATGCGTCGAATGGGGAGAACACCGGGCCGGACGACACCGCCGGCAACGCGGCGCATTACCCCAAAGTCGTGCTGGTCACCGGCGCCTGCCGGTTTCTGGGCGGCTACCTGACGGCCCGGCTCGCGCAGAACCCGCTGATCAAAGGGGTCATCGCGGTGGACGCGATCGCCCCCAGCAAGGACATGCTGCGCCGCATGGGGCGCGCCGAGTTCGTCCGCGCCGACATCCGTAATCCCTTTATTGCCAAGGTGATTCGGAACGGCGACGTCGACACGGTGGTGCACGCGGCGGCCGCGTCCTACGCGCCCAGGTCCGGCGGCACCGCGGCGCTCAAAGAGATCAACGTGATGGGCGCGATGCAGTTGTTCGCTGCCTGCCAGAAGGCGCCCTCGGTGCGGCGCGTGGTGCTCAAGTCGACGTCGGAGGTGTACGGCTCGAGCGCCCACGATCCGGTGATGTTCACCGAGGACAGCACCAGCCGCCGGCCCTTCCGCGACGGTTTCGCCAAGGACAGCCTCGACATCGAAGCGTATGCGCGCGGATTGGGGCGGCGCCGGCCCGACATCGCCGTGACGATCCTGCGGCTGGCCAACATGATCGGCCCGGCGATGGACACCACGCTGTCGCGTTATCTCGCCGGGCCTTTGGTGCCCACGATGTTCGGCCGCGACGCCCGGCTGCAGTTGCTGCACGAGCAGGACGCCCTCGGCGCGCTCGAGCGCGCGGCCATGGCCGGCAAGGCGGGAACGTTCAACATCGGCGCCGACGGCATCATCATGCTGTCGCAGGCGATCCGTCGCGCGGGCCGGATCCCTTTGCCCGTACCGGGTTTCGGCGTCTGGGCCCTGGATTCGCTGCGCCGCGCCAACCGCTACAACGAGATCAGTCGCGATCAGTTTGATTATTTGAGTTACGGGCGCGTCATGGACACCAGCCGGATGCGCTCAGAACTGGACTACCAGCCGAAATGGACGACGGCGGAGGCCTTCGACGACTACGTTCGCGGCCGCTGCCTCACTCCCATAATCGACCCACATCGGGTACGCTCCTTGGAAGGTCGCGCCATATCTCTAGCTCAGCGCTGGGGTAGCCGAAATCCAATTCCGTGGGGTGGGGTCAGGTAGGTATCGTGGCGGGTGAATCCAGAGCGAATGTCATTCCACTGCACACGAATCGGGGCCGGGTAGCAGCGCGACGCAGAGCCGACCAACGGGCGGAGTCGGCCCGCCAGCACCCCTCGTTACTGACCGATCCGCGTGGCCGCGCGTCGGCGGAGCAGATCGCCGCGGTGGTTCGCGAAATCGACCAGCACCGCCGTGCCACGGGTGCGTCGTCCGGCGAGGCGCCGCTGAACGAGCTGGCGCAACGCGTCGCGTCGGTCGCCGGATTTCTCCGCCAGCGGCTGACGGGTGACTACAGCGTCGACGAGTTCGGCTTCGATCCCCACTTCAACAGCGCGATCGTCCGGCCGTTGCTACGGGTGTTCTTCCGGAACTGGTTCCGGGTCGAGGTGAGCGGTATCGAGAACCTGCCGGCCGAGGGCGCCGCGCTGGTGGTCGCCAATCACGCGGGGGTGCTGCCGTTCGACGGGCTGATGCTGTCGGTGGCTGTGCACGACGAGCATCCCGCGCATCGTGAGTTGCGGCTGCTCGCCGCCGACATGGTGTTCGATCTGCCCGTGGTGGGCGAGGCGGCCCGCAAGGCCGGCCACACCATGGCGTGCACGACGGACGCGCACCGGTTGCTCGCCGCCGGCGAGCTCACCGCCGTGTTCCCCGAGGGCTATAAGGGCCTGGGGAAGCGTTTCGAGGACCGCTACCGGCTGCAGCGGTTCGGCCGCGGCGGATTCGTCACCGCCGCGCTGCGGACCAAGGCGCCGATCATCCCCTGCTCGATCATCGGTTCCGAAGAGATCTACCCGATGCTGGCCGACGTCAAGCTGCTGGCCCGGCTGTTCGGGCTGCCGTATTTCCCGATCACGCCGCTGTTCCCGTTGGCCGGGCCGATGGGTTTGGTGCCGCTGCCGTCGAAATGGCACATCGCGTTCGGTGAGCCGATTTACACCGACGACTATGCGGCCTCCGACGCCGACGACCCGATGGTGACCTTCGAGCTGACCGACCAGGTGCGCGAGACCATCCAGCAGACGCTGTACCGGTTGCTGGCCGGCCGGCGCAACATCTTCTTCGGCTGAGCGGGGCGCGCCCAAAAGGAAACGCCACCACGGAAATCCGTGGTGGCGTTGACCTTTGAAGAAGTCGACTACTTCACCATGGTGAACTGGCAGACGTTGGTATAGCCGTCGCGGAACAGATCCGAGCAGCCCCGCAAGTACTTCAGGTAGATGTCGTAGGTCTCCTGCCCCTTGAGGGCGATCGCCTCGTCCTTGTGCGCCTCAAGAGCGTCGGCCCACGCCGTCAGCGTCGGCACGTAGTTCTTGCCGATGAAGTGGTGTCGTTCGATCTTGAAACCCGCGTCGGTCGAGTACTTGTCGACCAGGTCGACCTGGGGCAGCTTTCCGCCCGGGTAGATCTCCTTCAAGATGAAGCTGATGAACCGCAGCAGGGTCATGTTGACCTTCAAGCCCATCGCGTTGCCCTCTTCGCGGCTGGGGACCACGATCGAGTGCAGCAGCATGCGGCCGTCGTCGGGCAGCAGGTCGTAGTACTTCTTGAAGAAGGTGGCGTAGCGCTCGTACCCGGCGTCACCGGCGCCGTCGGCGAAGTGCTCGAACGCGCCCAGCGACACGATCCGGTCGATGGGTTCGTCGGGAAATTCCTCCCAGCCCTGGATTCGCACTTCCTTGCGGCGGGGGCTGTCCATCTTGTCGAACTCGGCCACACAGTGGGCGTACTGGTTCTCGCTCAGCGTCAGGCCGATCACGTTGACGTCGTACTCCGCCACCGCGTGCCGCATGGTGGAGCCCCAGCCGCTGCCAATGTCGAGCAACGTCATGCCGGGCTCGAGGTTCAGCTTGTCCAGGGCGAGCTTGCGCTTGGCGTACTGCGCCTCTTCGAGCGTCTTGGTCAGGTTCTGCGGGTCCGGATTCTCGTCGAAGTAACCGCAGCTGTAGGTCATCGACGGGTCGAGCCACAACTTGAAGAACTCGTTCGACTTGTCGTAGTGGGAGCGCACCGCCTCGACTGGCGGGTGGAGCTGCGTTCCCGTTTCCCCCTGTGGTGACATTTACGTCGCCCCTAACTTTCCTGCGGATATTGATGCAACTGCCGCGGCGGTTGCTTCGGTGTCGGCCTGGCTTGCGGCTTCCCCCAGCATCGTGACAACGCTGGTGACGATCGGCTTTCCATCGGCATCGGTCACTTCGCTGCGGATCTCCGCGAGGACGGTGCCGTGTGACTCAATCACCGAGTCTAGGTAGGTGTCGAAGTAAAGCCTATCGTGAGCCAGGATCGGGCGGTAGAACTTGAACTTCTGGTCGCGGTGGATGACCCTGGCGATGTTGATGGGGATGCTGAACTTGGTGAAGATCTCCAACTGAACGCGGCGCCCGGCGATCGCGAGGAACGTCAGCGGCGCCACCATCTCCGTGTACCCGGCGTTCCGGGATTCATTCTCGTCGAAGTGCGCCGGGTGGTCGTCTTTGATCGCCAACGCGAACTCACGGATCTTTTCGCGACCGACCTCGAAGTAGTCCGGTGCGCGGTAATGGCTGCCGATGAGTCCTTCGGCTTCTTTGGGGACTGTCATGCCGCTGTGCTCTCCGCTCGAAGATGTCTGCGCGGCGCAGCCTATCAGCGTGATTGCCGCCGAGAGGCCACCGCGGCCAGCGCACCGCCGGCCGCGCCCAGCGCCAACGCCGACGGCACCCCGATGCGGGCCGCTTTGCGGGCGGTGCGGAAGTCGCGGATCTCCCATCCGCGCTCGCGGGCCAGGGCGCGCAGGCGGGCGTCGGGATTGATGGCGACCGCGGTCCCCACCAGCGACAGCATGGGCACGTCGTTGTAGCTGTCGGAGTAGGCGGTGCAGCGTTTCAGGTTGAGCCCTTCGCGGATTGCCAGCGACCGCACCGCGTGCGCCTTACCGGTGCCGTGCAGGATGTCGCCGACCAGCCGGCCGGTGAAGACGCCGTCGACCGATTCGGCGACGGTGCCCAGCGCGCCGGTCAGGCCGAGCCGCCGCGCGATGGTCGCGGCGAGCTCGTAGGGGGTGGCGGTGATCAGCCACACCTGCTGGCCGGCGTCCAGATGCATCTGGGTCAGCTCGCGAGTGCCGGGCCAGATCTTGTCGGCGATGATCTCGTCGTAGATCTCCTCGCCCAGGGCCACCAGCTGCTCGACCGATCGACCCTCGATGAAGGCGAGCGCCTTACGCCTGCCCGCGGCGACGTCGTTGCTGTTTTCCGTCCCGAGGATCTGAAACTTGGCCTGCGCGTAGATGAATCCGAGCACATCGCGGTAGGTGAAATAGTTGCGCGTGGCCAGCCCGCGCCCGAAATGCACCGCCGAGGAGCCCTGCACCAGGGTGTTGTCGACGTCGAAGAAGGCGGCTGCGGTGAGGTCGATCGGGGGTTGCGGACGGTCCGGAGCGGCGGCGGCTTCCTCGTGCATGCCCTCGATCGCGCGGGCCGCGCTGGCGTCCGCGCCCAGCGACTCCAAGTCGACGTAACCGGTGTGGTCTGCGTTGACCGGGTCAAAGGAAGTCATCGCCCAACCTCCTAGATCGCTGTGTTGCCTGGTGACCCAGCGGGTGCCCGAGACCCAACACTATCGGGCAGATGGCGTGGAGGCGTTGACGCCTAGGGGTGCCTCGGCCCGGGCCGCCGCCTCGGGCCGCGGCTTGGGCTCGCCCCGCGCTGCCGAGCGTGACGCTGCAGTCACGTTCGACGCCGAGTGTGACTGCAGCGTCACACTCGGGGCTGGCGAGCCAGTCTGGTCGGGCGCGACGAGACTTGTCCGTGGGCGTTAGTTGGTCTCTGGGCCCGCGCAGTCAACTATCCTCCGCTCGTTGCCGCGACTGTATCGGCGGATAACTAGGATCCGTGTCTGAAAGGCGAAGATTCCTGGTAATACCACCATTTAAGGAAGTGCAGGTCCGCGATAACGGAAGGTCGTCGTCGCCCCTCTACGGTGCCCGCACCGAAAACAAAGCTACGCTTTCTTGTCGGGATCGTACTCAGTACCGGATATATCATCCCAAAATTTCGGCGAAACGTCTGTTTTGCGGTCTTCGGGCGCAACAGCGTCGACTCTGGCCTGAAATTCGTCGAAACTCTTCCTTGCGCGCGCTAATTCTTCTTCTGTTGGTGCGCTGACGCCGGCTTCTTCTGGCGTGGAAAAAGTCTTACCGGCGATTTTTTTGCTCATTGGGAACTCCCATCATGACTACAGGGTACGAGATGAGCAGCGAGTCAGCGTTCGATCATCTCGATAATTGTCTTACCTGTATGTGGATCTACTATCTTGTTCACGACATAAAATTTTGACCCAGCTGGAAATAATATCTCGTGTTCATCGGGGAACATTGACACGGAAGAAACATCTCTTCCCGTAGTTGACAAGATCCTAAACTCGGCGTTTCCGGCGAAAGTGGCTGACTGAGCCACGGCATGGTCCATCGAGGTGCTAGTAAACGCCGACTCGGTAATTATTTCTCCAGGTCGGTACTGTTCGAGCACTTCTGCGGGCAGGTTTGTTCCTCGGACTACGGTGCCTTCATACGGCGGGAGTTTCTCCAACGCTTTGTTAAGCGCGTCAACACGGGCCTGTTGAGATGCTTCCAACGCGCCTTCCCTAAGAGCAGAATTTAGGTCTTTGTATCCAGGCCCAGTGTAGTGGGCAAGCGCGGCCAGATCGTCCGAGTTAAGCGGGTGGAGTGGTAAATGGTGATCGCTGCCGTCGTCTGGACCCGGGTCGTGTGGTCCGTGCCCGCTGGGGTTGTTCGTATCGCCGTCGACCGGCCCATGCGGACCGCCGTCTCCTGGGCCGTGTGGAGCGCTATCACCCGATCCGGGAGGTGTGCCGTCAAGAGGCGGTGTGCCGTCAGGGGGATGTGGCGGTCCCGTTGGGGGAGCGCCCGGCTCCCCGCCGTGAGGTATCCCGGCAGCGGGGGGCGTTTCGGCGGGGGGGTTGTCCATGGGAAGAGAGGGGAGGGACGGCGGCTCCGGCAAAGACGGCATCGACGGCACCGAAGGAGCCGATGCCGCGGGCATCGAGGCCGCGGGAGTTGGAGCGGCGGCTGGGGCCGTCGCCGGCTCCGCAGATGGCACGTGGGCGGGAGCCGGCTCGTGCGGCTGCAGATGGGGTGGTGTCGTGCCTTCCGCGGGGGCCGATACCGGCGGCTTGCCGCCCGATTCTGGCGGAACCCCAATGGGTTTCGGTTCGCCGCTGTGAGGTGTCCCGCCAACCGGTGGCTTGGATTCGGTGGGGCTGTGCGGCAGCGGACCGTCGGCTGGGCCGGGCGCTGGCTTTCCCGAAGGTCCTGGCTTGCCCTCGGGCGCCGGCGCGGGGTGGCCCGATTCCGGCGGTTTGGGCGCGACCGGGGGAGGCTTGACCTCCGGAGGCTTTACCGACGGAACCTTGGGAATTTCGGGCGGCTTCTTCAAGCCTTTCAGCGCGTCGGCAGCGCCGTGCCCAACTTTGCCCAGCTTGGAGAGCGGTCCGCCGGGCAAGGCCAGAGTCGCCACGTCGAAGAGCGATTTTCCGAGCGCTTCGGCAGGGTTGGTGCCCCACTCGTCCCAATGGGTGACGTCCTTGCCCAGCGCTTTCCAGGCCTCGGCGACTCCGGGCCCGCCGTCGGGTCCCAAGCCGACGAGCGTCCCAGCTCCTTCGACCATGCCACCCATCGTTTTGGCATAACCTGCCGGGTCGAGCACGGCGTGAAATTGGCTGATGTCGTAGAAACCCTTGAGGAGATCCCAGCCCTCGACGCCGACTCCTTTGAATGTCTGACCCACCTGATTGAGGGCCCTACCGACCGGCGTCCCGTGCAGAAAGTGGTCCCACTCTTTATCCACCCAGTGGGCCATGTCCTTGGCGGCGGTTTCGGCCGCCGACATGGCGGCCTCGATCTGCCCACCCAGCGTTTCGGCTTCCCGGGCGAAGTTATCGACCACCGTTTTGATGTCGTCGGCGATCCTCTTGATCTCGTCTTCGTCTTCGTCGGTCAAGAGATCCCAGACCTCTTTGATCCCGGTCAGCGGATCGCAGATGCGGGACAACAGATCCAGGATCGCCGCGTGGACCTTGTCGATCTTTGCCGCGTAGCTATTGAGTTGCGCAGCGATCGTTTGGCATTGCTGCGCAACGTTGCTTGTGGCGCCGGAGGCATTAGCCAACGCTTTGTTGATGGCAGCGACCTCGGGAATCTGCTGCCCGGCGATGGCGGCCATCGTGCCGCCGCCTGCCGCGATCTCGGTCGTCATGAAGTTGACACCCGCGGTCGTCCACGCCGCCGCAGCGGCGCGCAGCTTTGCGGAATCGCCTGTGGGCCAGATCATTCCGATATAGGGCGCGACCCAGCTCCAGCCCGCCGGTGCGCCGCTACCGGCACCGACGGCCGACGGCGGCGAAGCCCCGACGGTCAACGGCCCGGTCACCGGCGGCGTGGGCAGACCCTCTGCGCGGCCCGCCACATCCGACATCGCCTCGGCGACCGCATAGTTGTGTGCCGACATCCGCACGCCGTCGCCGATGCTGCACAGCCCATTGCGGGTACTGGTCATCGCCTCGATCACCTTGGCCGCCGCACCGTTGTAAGCGCGGCCCACTGTGACACCTACCGGATCGTCACCGGCCATACCGGCGCTGCCGGCCAGCGCCGTGGTCAAGGCCGAGATCACCGATCCCAGCGACTCGCCCGTGGCCACCACCGTGGCGCCGGCGCGGTCTAGGGCCGTCGGGTCACACGCCAGCGGCGCCATGAATTCACGACCACATACCGAGATTCGTCGACATCGCGCCGGTGTAGTTGCCGTGCGCCGTCGTGGCGACCTTCTCCAGCTGCGCCAGCGCCTCGCGCATCATCGCCTCACCGCGTACCCAGTGCTGATGCGCCTCGGCATGAGCCGCCGCGGCAGCGCCCGTCCATGTCCCATGCAAACGCGTTACGCGAGAATCGATTTCACCAATCATGTCTTCGGCATAGCGTTGAAACGTCGCCATCCGCTGCACGGCGTCGGCCAACGCCTGCGGATCCACCCGGAACGCCTCAGCCATCGCGCACCGACCGCTCGGCCTGGGCGGCCCTGGCCTCGTTGCTCTGATAGGCCCCGCCGGCCTGGCCGACCAGATGCGCCAGGATCGACAGCCCGAGCTCGACCTCGCGGGCGCCCTGGTGCCACAGCTCCCATGCGGACCCGTACGCGCTGCCCGCCGCGCCCTGCCAACCACCCAACATCTGACCCACTTGATCGTCGAGTTGGGATAGCTGCGCAGAAAGTTGCTCGGCCGCACCGCTCAGCGAGACGGCGGCGCCCTGCATCACCACCGGATCGACCCGCACAGTGTTGTCGGCCATAAACCGGAACATAACTCCTGGTAGACGGCCCCACAAGTCGCTGATGACACACTGGTGCCCATGACCCAAGCCGCCGGCCGGCCGCAGGTGGAGTTGTTGACCCGCGACGGCTGCACTATCTGCGAGCGCATCCACGCCCGGCTCGTCGTTTTGGCCGGTGAACTGGGCTTCGATCTGTCGACGACCGACGTCGACGCCGCGGCCGCGGACGGCAACCCGGCGCTGCGCGCCGAGTTCGGCGACCGGCTGCCGGTGGTCCTGCTCGACGGCCGCGAACAGAGCTACTGGGAGCTCGACGAGCCCCGCCTGCGCGCGGATCTCGCCCGCTGACGAGGCGGCCGGGTGGCCGCGGGGCAATTATTTGGTAGCCCAGCTGATAAACGTTTACCGTGGACAGCAGTTCAGTTACTGGAGGATGCAAGGGAGCTGGCCAGGTGATGCTGCCGTGAGCGTCTTGCTCTTCGGGGTTTCGCACCGCAGTGCGCCGGTCTCCGTCCTGGAACAACTCAGCATCGACGAGTCCGATCAAGGCAAGATCGTCGACCGGGTGCTGCAGTCGCCGCTGGTGACCGAGGCGATGGTGCTGTCGACATGCAACCGGGTCGAGGTCTACGCAGTGGTGGATGCGTTCCACGGCGGACTCGCGGTGATCGGGCAGGTGCTGTCGGAACATTCCGGGATGTCGATGACCGACATCACCAAATACGCCTACGTCCGGTACAGCGAGGCCGCCGTCGAGCACCTGTTCGCGGTGGCCAGCGGCCTGGACTCGGCGGTGATCGGCGAGCAGCAGGTGCTCGGCCAGGTGCGGCGCGCGTACGCCACCGCCGAGACCAACCGCACCGTCGGCCGCGTCCTGCACGAGCTGGCCCAACGGGCGCTGTCCGTCGGCAAGCGGGTGCACTCCGAAACCGCCATCGACGCCGCCGGCGCCTCCGTGGTGTCGGTCGCCCTGAACATGGCCGAACGCCGGCTGGGCGGTCTGTCAGGCCGGACCGCCGTGCTGGTCGGCGCCGGCGCGATGGGCGCCCTGGCCGCCGCGCACCTGTCGCGCGCCGGCGTCGCCGAGGTCCACGTGCTCAACCGGTCGCTATCGCGGGCGCAGCGCCTGGTCCGCAAGATCCGCGACACCGGCGTGCGGGCCGACGCGCTGCCGCTGGAGCAGCTGACCGACGTCCTGACGGACGCCGACGTCGTCATCAGTTGCACCGGGGCGGTGACCCCGGTGATCTCCCTGGCCGACGTGCACCACGGGCTCGCCGCCGCCAACCGGGACGAGGCGACCGAGCCGCTGGTGATCTGCGACCTGGGTATGCCGCGCGACGTCGACCCGGCGGTGGCCGGGCTGCCCGGTGTGTGGGTCGTCGACGTGGACCGGGTGCAGCATGAGCCCTCCGCGCACGCCGCGGCCGGCGACGTCGACGCCGCCCGCACCATCGTGGCCACCGAAGTTGCTGCCTACCTGGCCGGCCAGCGGATGGCCGAGGTCACGCCGACGGTGACGGCGCTGCGTCAGCGCGCCGCCGATGTGGTCGAAGCCGAGCTGCTGCGCCTGGACAACCGGCTCCCCGGGCTCGCCAGCGCGCAGCGCGAAGAGGTCGCCCGCACCGTGCGCCGGGTGGTCGACAAGCTGCTGCACGCGCCGACGGTGCGCATCAAGCAGCTCGCCAGCGCCCCTGGAGGCGACAGCTACGCCGAGGCGCTCCGCGAGCTTTTCGAACTTGACCAGACCGCCGTCGACGCCGTCGCCGCGGGCGAATTGCCCGTCATAGCAAACGGATTCGACGCGGGCACCCCGCAGCAACCCGCCGAGTAGCCGATTGGCGAACGTGATCCGGATAGGCACCCGGGGCAGCCTGCTGGCCACCACCCAGGCCGGGGTCGTCAGAGACGCCCTCATCGCGCTGGGTCACCCGGCGGAGCTGGTGACCATCACCACCGCCGGGGACCGGTCGTCGGGACCCATCGAATCCCTTGGGGTGGGGGTCTTCACCACCGCGCTGCGTGAGGCCATGGAAGAGGGCCGCGTGGACGCCGCGGTGCACTCCCATAAGGACCTGCCGACGGCCGACGATCCCAGGTTTGCTGTGGCCGCCATCCCCGTGCGCAACGACCCCCGTGACGCGGTGGTAGCGCGGGACGGGCTGGTGCTGGGGGAGTTGCCGCCGGGTTCGCTGGTGGGTACCTCCTCGCCGCGGCGGGCCGCGCAGCTTAGAGCATTGGGTCTCGGTTTGGAAATCCGCCCCCTACGAGGCAACCTAGATACCAGGTTGAACAGGGTTAGCAGTGGTGATCTTGACGCGATCGTGGTGGCCCGGGCGGGTCTGGCCCGACTCGGTCGCCTCGATGACGTCACCGAGACGCTAGAGCCGGTGCAGATGTTGCCAGCACCGGCTCAGGGCGCGCTCGCCGTCGAATGCCGTGCCGGTGACACCCGGTTGGCGGCAGTGCTGGCGGAGCTGGACGACGCCGACACGCGTGCGTCGGTCACTGCGGAGCGAACTCTGTTGGCCGAACTGGAGGCCGGCTGCTCCGCACCGGTGGGCGCGATCGCTGAAGTGGTCGAGTCCATCGATGAGGAAGGCCGGATCTTCGAAGAGCTGTCGCTGCGCGGCTGCGTGGCGGCACTGGACGGGTCCGACGTGATCCGCGCGTCCGGCATCGGCACTCCCGGTCGGGCACGAGAGCTTGGGCTTTCGGTCGCCGCGGAGCTGTTCGAGCTTGGCGCCCGAGAGCTGATGCGCGGAGCGCGGCAAGACCCGACGCGAGGAAATTAAGTGCGAGTTACGTGGGAGCGACAATGACGACGCGAGGGCGTAAGCCGACACCCGGCCGCATCACGTACGTGGGCTCCGGCCCCGGCGACCCGGGACTGTTGACGACCCGGGCCGCGACGGTGCTGACGAACGCCGCTCTGGTGTTCACCGACCCTGACGTGCCCGAGCCGGTGCTGGCGCTGATCGGCAAAGACCTGCCGCCGGTATCCGGCCCGGCCCCGGCCGACCCGGCCGCCGCCAGCGGCGACGGCGCCGACCAAGGCCAGACGCAGCCGGCGGTGATCTCCGGTGGCCCCGACATCCGCCCCGCGCTGGGCGACCCCGCCGAGGTGGCCAAGACACTCACCCACGAGGCGCGGACGGGCGTCGACGTGGTGCGCCTGGTGGCTGGCGACCCGTTGACGGTGGACGCCGTCATCACCGAGGTCAACGCGATCGCGCGCAGCCACCTGCACATCGAGATCGTGCCAGGGCTGGCGCCCACCAACGCCGTCCCGACGTATGCGGGCCTGCCGCTGGGCTCCTCGCACACCGTGGCCGACGTGCGGGGCGATGTGGACTGGGAGGCGCTGGCCGCCGCGCCCGGACCGCTGATTCTGCAGGCCACGTCGTCGCATCTGGCCGACGCGGCGCGCACCCTGATCGAACATGAGCTCTCCGAGAACACGCCGTGCGTCGTGACCGCGCAGGGCACCACCTGCCAGCAGCGGTCCATCGAGACGACGCTGCATGGCCTGACCGACTCGGCCGTCCTGGGCGGCACCGACCCGGCGGGGCCCCTGACCGGTCCGCTGGTGGTGACCATCGGCAAGACGGTGTCGAGCCGGGCGAAGCTGAACTGGTGGGAGAGCCGCGCCCTGTATGGCTGGACCGTGCTGGTGCCCCGCACCAAGGACCAGGCCGGCGAGATGAGCGAGCGGCTGACGTCCTACGGCGCGCTGCCGATCGAGGTCCCGACCATCGCCGTCGAGCCGCCGCGCAGCCCCGCGCAAATGGAGCGGGCCGTCAAGGGATTGGTCGACGGCCGGTTCCAGTGGGTGGTGTTCACCTCCACCAACGCGGTGCGCGCGGTGTGGGAGAAGTTCGGCGAGTTCGGTCTGGACGCGCGCGCGTTCTCCGGCGTGAAGATCGCCTGCGTCGGGGAGTCCACCGCCGACCGGGTCCGGGCGTTCGGGATCAGCCCCGAGCTGGTGCCGGCCGGTGAGCAGTCCTCGCTGGGTCTGCTTGACGACTTCCCGCCGTACGACAGCGTTTTCGATCCGGTCAACCGGGTGTTGCTGCCGCGCGCCGACATCGCCACCGAGACGCTGGCCGAGGGTCTGCGCGAACGCGGTTGGGAGATCGAGGATGTCACCGCCTACCGGACGGTGCGGGCCGCACCGCCGCCGGCGGAGACGCGGGAAATGATCAAGACCGGCGGTTTCGACGCGGTGTGTTTCACCTCTAGCTCCACGGTGCGCAACCTGGTCGGTATCGCCGGCAAGCCGCACGCGCGGACGATCATCGCCTGCATCGGTCCCAAGACCGCCGAGACCGCCGCCGAGTTCGGGCTGCGGGTGGATGTCCAGCCGGAGACCGCCGCGGTTGGTCCGCTGGTCGACGCTCTGGCCGAACACGCCGCGCGGTTGCGCGCCGAGGGCGCGCTGCCACCGCCGCGCAAAAAGAGCCGCAGGCGCTAGTGGTCGCCGGACGGCCGAGCGTCCGTGTTTGTACGCCGACACGCCGTCGGCGCCGGCATTCTGCGCGCGCTCGCGGCGACGCGCGATGAGCGGTAGCGCCTACCCGCGGCACCGTCCGCGTCGGCTCCGCTCAACCCCGGCGTTGCGCCGCTTGGTCGCGCAAACGTCCCTGGAGCCAAGGCATTTGGTGCTGCCGATGTTCGTCGCCGACGGCATCGACCAACCCCGGCCGATCGCCTCGATGCCGGGGGTGGTGCAACACACCCGCGACTCGTTGCGCAGCGCCGCCGCCAGCGCCGTCGCCGCCGGGGTGGGCGGGCTGATGCTGTTCGGAGTGCCGCGCGAGGAGGACAAGGACGCGGTGGGGTCGGCCGGCACCGACCCCGACGGCATCCTCAACGTCGCCCTGCGCGACCTGGCCAAGGACCTCGGCGAGGCCACGGTGCTGATGGCCGACACCTGTCTGGACGAGTTCACCGACCACGGCCACTGCGGCGTCCTCGACGACCGCGGCCGGGTCGATAACGACGCAACCCTGGCCCGCTACGTCAAACTCGCTGTGGCGCAAGCCGAATCGGGCGCTCACGTGGTGGGACCGAGTGGGATGATGGACGGCCAGGTGGGCGCGATTCGCGACGGATTGGACGCGGCCGGCCATACCGACGTGGCGATCCTCGCCTACGCCGCCAAGTTCGCGTCGGCGTTCTACGGCCCGTTCCGCGACGCTGTCAGTTCCAGCCTGTCCGGAGACCGGCGCACCTATCAGCAGGAGACGGGCAATTCCCGCGAGGCGCTCCGCGAAATCCAGCTCGACCTGGACGAGGGCGCCGATATCGTGATGGTGAAGCCGGCATTGGGTTATCTGGACGTGGTGTCTGCGGCGGCCTCGATTTCGCCGGTGCCAGTGGCCGCCTACCAGGTGTCGGGGGAGTACGCGATGATTTGCGCTGCGGCCGCGAACAATTGGATCGATGAGCGTGCCGCGGCTCTGGAATCGTTGACGAGCATCCGCCGGGCCGGAGCCGATATCGTTCTCACCTATTGGGCCGCGGATGCGGCAGGGTGGCTTTCGTGAGATGGGGCTTGCGATGACGACCAGAAGCGATACCCAACCGAAGCCGTTGTTCTACGAACCCGGCGCCAGCTGGTGGTGGGTGGCGTCCGGCCCGGCCTCGGCGGCGGCGATGGTCCTCGTCGAAATCTGGAGCGGCGCCAAGGTGTCGCTCGTGGTGCCCGCGATCTTCTTGGTGCTGGTGTCGGCGTTCGTGGGGTTGCAGGTGAAGGCGGCGCGGATCCACGTCTCGGTCGAGCTCACCGAAGACGCCCTGCGCCAAGGCACCGAGACGATCTTGGTGCGCGAAATCATCAGGGTGTATCCCGAACCCGAGAACCATGAAGCCTCCGGCAAGGAGCTGGCGCGTTGGCAGTCGGCGCGGGCGCTCGGCGAACTGGTCGGCGTGCCACGCGGGCGGATCGGGATCGGCCTCAAGCTGACCAATGGCCGCACCGCGCAAGCGTGGGCGCGGCGTCATCGCCAGCTGCGGGCGGCCCTGACCCCACTGGTCCAAGAGCGGGTGGAGCCCACCGCCACCGATGTCATCGACGCGGATTGGGACGACACCCCAGGTAATCAAGCCGGGTCCGCGTGATGACCGCCAGCTACCGGGCGGTGGTCGAGCTCGTCGTGGCGGTTGCCGCGTTGGCGGGCTCGGGCATCAGCTGGATGCGCTCGCATCACACGGTGTCCGTGGCGCCCATCGCGGAGGGGCAGCCCTTCACCACGTCGGTGGTCTATGACCCGCAGCTGTTGCTGCTGACACTGGTGCTGCTGACGAGCGCCGGCGTGCTGGCGGTCGTCGGCGCAGCCAGGCTGCGGCGTGCCCGTTCCGGCGCTACGACGTCTTCCTGACCAGCGGCAACGCCATCCGGCGGCGGATCCTGATGGCGTCGGCGCGGTCGCGCAGCACCTCCTGAACCGAGCGCATCAGCGGGAAGCTGGCGTCATGGCCGGTGTCCTCGAGCGCCTCGGTGACCGCCGAGCTGGCCACCAGTGTCCAATCCACTCCGGCGGCGCGACAATCGGCGTCGAACGCGTACAACAGCGAAATCCCGGCCTCAGCAAATTGGCTGACATCGGCGATGTCGAGCACCACGGGGTTTTCCCCGAGCGTGAACCGCCGAATGTGGTGACTGACGCGGTCGACATTGGCGTCGTCGATTTCGCCGCGAATGTGCACCACCGTCGCCAAGTGGCGATAGTGCGCGCGCACCTGAGCGCCATCGCACTCAAAGACGCAGTTGTCGTGGCGACTCTCGGTGCCTGCGATCGTCATGAGGACCCCTCACTCTCCGTGCCGCTCGCGCTGGCCTTGGGGGCGCCTCCCCGCTCACCAAAGCTGCCTTAAACGCTAGGCCGCAAGCCTAAGGAGACCGGTAGCCGCGTTTAACTCTTTGCTAAGAAGCAAATGCGGCTCCCCATGGAGCAAACCTCCATAATCGGCGTCGAGCGGCCCGGGCGGCACTGAAGGCCGTGTGCCACACCACAACCGTCCACGCATGTCGGCGATTGCGCTGCTAGGCTGCCATGGCTGCCGGTTGCTAGTCGGGGGGCTTGCGAAATGGCGAGATCGTCCGCTCAGCCGCTAGCAGGTGAACGCAACGGCAGGATTCAGACGGGAAGAGCAACGTGCGGGGCGGAGAGATCCGGGGCGAAATCAAGGCCCTGACGGGACTCCGTATCGTCGCCGCGCTGTGGGTGGTGCTGTTTCACTTCCGGCCGATGCTCGGGGACGCCTCGCCCGATTTCCACGACGCGCTGGCCCCCGTGCTCAACTGCGGCGCCCAGGGCGTCGACCTCTTCTTCATCCTCAGCGGGTTCGTGCTGACGTACAACTATCTCGACCGGATGGGCCGGTCCTGGTCGACCCGCGCCACGCTGCACTTCCTGTGGCTGCGCCTGGCCCGGGTATGGCCGGTGTATCTGGTCACGTTGCACCTCGCCGCCCTGTGGGTGATCTTTACGCTGCATGTCGGTCACGTGCCGTCGCCGGACGCCGCCTCGCTCACCGCGATCAGCTACGTGCGCCAGATCCTATTGGTGCAGTTGTGGTTTGTGCCGTTCTTCGACGACTCGAGCTGGGACGGGCCGGCCTGGTCGATCAGCGCCGAATGGCTGGCGTACGTGCTCTTCGCCCTGCTGGTGCTGGTCTTGTTGCGGATGAAGCAGGCGACGCGGGCGCGCAGCCTGATGGTGCTGGCCTTCGCGGCGTCGTTGCCGCCGGTGGTGATGCTGCTGGCCAGCGGCCACTTCTACACGCCGTGGAGCTGGCTGCCGCGGATCGTCACCCAGTTCACCGCCGGCGCGCTGGCCTGCGCCGCGGTGCGCAGATTGCGGCTGACCGACCGTGGCCGCCGTGTCGCCGGGTGGGTCTCGCTGCTTCTCCTGGCCGCCATGGTGGGCGTCCTGTATTGGTTTGGGGCACACCCGATATCCGGAGTGGTGGAAAACGACAGCGGCGGCGTGGTCGACGTGCTGTTCGTTCCGCTGGTGATCTCGCTGGCCGTCGGCCTGGGGAGCCTGCCGAGGGCGTTGTCCACCCGCGTGATGGTGTACGGCGGTCAGATCTCGTTCTGCCTGTACATGGTTCACGAATTGGTGCACACGTCGTGGGGCTGGGCCGTGGAACAATTCGAGCTCGCAACGCAGGACAACCCGTGGAAATGGAACGTCATCGGCCTGCTCGCGATTGCCGTGCTCCTTTCGATCGCGTTGTATCACGCCGTCGAAGAGCCCGCTCGCCGCTGGATGCGCAAGATGGTCGATGTCAGGGCCGTGACCGCGAGAAGTGACCCCGGCGAGTCAACGAACGGCAAGCCGCATCCGATCGACCGTCCGCTGGAAGCGATTTCGGTTCGCGCGGTGTGATGGCTGCTTTTGCGCCCGGCCGCGATTCGCGGGCAGTATTCGATGTGGACACGGCGGCATCCGACCATGCCGTTGACAGTGGAGGTAAGAGTGAGTCGTCTGGCCACCTTTCTCATTGGGTTGAGTTTTTTGGGGGGCGTGGGCGTCGCATACCCGGCGCAGGTCCGCACTTACGAGACGCTGACGCTGGACTTCCGGCTGAATCACCTGGCGGTCATCGGGGATTCGTACACCACCGGCACCGATGAGGGCGGCCTGGGCCCGCGGTCATGGCCTACGCGTGCGTGGCAGGCGCTCGGCGCGCGGGGCTCGCGCGTTTCGGCCGATGTGGCCGCCGAGGGCCGCGCCGGTTATGGCACACCCGGCGACCATGGCAGCATCTTCGAGGACCTGACCGCCAGGGCGGTCCATCCCGACGACGCTCTGGTGGTGTTCTTCGGCTCCCGCAACGACCAGGGCGTCGACCCCCTGCTGTTGACCGAAAAGACGCACGCCGCTTTGGATCTGGCGCGCCGACTCGCACCCGCCGCCCGCTTGCTGGTGATCGGCCCGCCGTGGCCGACCGCCGACGTCCCGCCATCGATGTTCCTGATTCGCGACATCCTCGGTGGCGCGGCCGGGGCCGCCGGGGCAACGTTCATCGACCCGATCGCCGAGCAGTGGTTCGTCGGCAGGCCCGACCTGATCGGCGCCGACGGCGTGCACCCGAACGACGCGGGGCACCAGTACATGGCGGACAAGATCGCACCGCTGATCCGTACTCAGCTGTCGACGTGACGGGGCGCTAGTCCTCCGCGTGGCGCTCGTAGTCCCACCGCTCCAAGCGATCCTGCAGGTGGAGCAGGCCGACCCCAGCGAAGGGCGCGGCGACCGCGATGCAGACCAGCAGCAGTGGAGACATGAGCTAAACCCTCCAAAAACCCTTCACTGATCTGACGTTCGTCCGCCACGAGAAGTTCATCGCCGTTCACCCCTCCGCCACGGCGCGGTCCACCAGCACACCCATCACGGGCGCCAGCAGCCGCGCGTACTCGGTCGTCACGTGGTTGTCGTCGCGGAACACCAGGGTGTTGCCGACGATCAGCGGGCAGCGGTCGGGGGCGCAGAACAGGTCGGTCAGGTCGGCGTAGCGCCCGCCGTTGCCGACGGTCGCGGCGCGCTCGGCGGCGATCCCGTCGTCGTTGGCGGCGGCGGATCGCGTTGGCGCACAAGCGGTTGCGTCGTCGAGATGGGCGGACAGGCAGGTCGGCGCCGACGAATGCGGATCGGCGGCGGGCCCCAGCACCAGGACCGTGGCGCCGGTATTGCGCAATTGCGCCACGGTGCGTCCCAGGGTGTCGACCCACGCCGGATCGTAGGAGGTGAAGCCGAAGTCCCCGCCGTAGCGCCGGCTCATGTCCAGCACGATCAAGCGTGGGTGTTCGGCGTTCATCCGGCCCATGATCTGCGCGCGCCACTGTTCGCATTCGGTGTATTCGCGGCCCAGATAGGGGCTCACGATGTGCAGGTCCTGCAGCGGGCAGGTCACCTTGGCCAGCGTCTCCAGCCGCCAGTGCCGCTGCTCGGCGAGCTGCTCGAACGCCGGATTCCACATGGCGGCGTGCGAGTCGCCGATCAGGGCCACGGTGGTCGGCGAGGCGGTATCGCCCGTCGCGCATTCGCTCTGGCCGACATCGCGCCAGGACCGCACACAGCCATTGACGAACACGGCGGCCTTGTCGGCGGGCGCCTGGGCCAGCGGCGGGTCGAGGTTCGACGGGACGGCCCGCACGCCCGCAGCCCCCGCTAGGATGACGTGCGCCTGGTCGAAGGCCTGACGGACCGCCGCTTCCTGCGGACTGACGGCAGGGACACCGGTGGGCGGCGCCGCAACGATGTTCGCCCGCGGTGCCGCAACCCCATGGCCCACCGGCGCGGGGATCACGTTGAGCAGCAGCATGCATGCGCAGGCGGTGGCGGCGCTGGCGCCGCCCGCCACGGCCAGGCTGACCTTCGCCGATCGGCGCAGGGCCGCGGCGAAGCGGCCGGGGTTCTCCACCAGATGCAGGGTGATGACGGCCAGCCCGGCGGACACGGCCGTCGCGCTCAGGCGGGCCGGCAGTCCGGCGGGCTCGCCGAGCAGCGCCGGCATCAGCAGCAGCAGCGGCCAGTGCCACAGGTACCACGAGTAGGAGATGCGGCCGACGGCGCGCATCGCCGGGCGGCACAGGACCCGACCGGGCCCGAGTCCGCCGGTGACGGCGCCCCCACCGATGATCAGCGCGGTGCCCAGCACGGGCAGCAGCGCCTCGACGCCGGGGTAGGGGGTGTGTGCGTTGAGCTGGGTGCAGGTCAGCAGGATCAACGCCAGGCCGCCCCAGCCGGCGATCGAGGCGGTCAGCAGCGACAGCCGGCGCCATTGCTGCAGCGACAGGGCCACCAGGCCGCCGGCCGCGAGTTCCCAGGCTCGGGTCGGCAGCGAGAAGAACGCCCACGACGGCGACGTCCGGGTCCACAGCGCACCGGCCGTCAACGACGCGGCGGCGACCACCGCGAGGACCGCCGCGTACGGTGCCGCCCGCTTCGCGGCGCCGCGCAGGGACGGGATGCGCCGGATCAACCATGCGACGGCGATGATCAGCACCGGCCACACGAGGTAGAACTGTTCCTCGACGCCGAGTGACCAGTAGTGCTGGAACGGCGACGGCGCATCGCTGGTCAGGTAGTCGGTGCCGCGCAGGGCGAACCGGTAGTTGCCGACGTACAGGGCACTGGCGACGCCGTCGAGAAACACGCTGCGGGCCTGCAGCGGCGGCAGCACCGCGGCGGCGGCGATCGCGGTGGCGGTGCCGACGATGGCCGCGGCCGGCAGCAGCCGCCGGGCGCGCGCGCCGTAAAATCGGCCCAGCGCAACGGTATTGGTGGCGGTCGTTTCCCGAAAGAGCAGACCGGTGATGAGGAAGCCGGAGATGACGAAGAAGACGTCCACCCCGATGTAGCCGCCGCTGACCCCGGGGATGCCCGCGTGGTAGAGCACCACGGCGATCACCGCGACGGCGCGCAGTCCCTCGATGTCGGGCCGGAATCCCCTTCGGGAAGTCCGCCGCTCCACGGGCTGTGGGCTGCTGGCGACTGATTCCTCCCGAAGTGTCATCGTCGGCTCAGGTCGCCATCCAGGCCAGTTCGCCGGGTAGTTGGCTGCGCCAGTAGGCGACGTCGTGGCCGCCGAGCGAGAAGCTGCCCGCCGGTTGCGTCTTCAACTGGTACACGAATTGCTTTGTGGCGAAATAGAAGCGGTCGAAGTTGCCGCAATCCACGCGCAGCGGAATCGAATTCAGCGCCGGCACACCCATCACGCTGTTCTGCACGAAGTCCTCGTTGCTGTCGAACGCGCCCGGAGCGCTCGTCGCGTACGAGGTGTACAGGGCCGGGCTGATCGCGCAGATGCCGGCGGTCCGGGACGGGCCCAGCTTGGCGCCCAGACGCAGCGCCCCGTATCCGCCCATCGACCACCCCATGAAGCCGACCCGGGAGGTGTCGAAACCCATCGTGGACAGCATCGGCAGCAGCTCGTCGAGCACCATCGCGCCGGAGTCCTCGCCGGAAGTTCTTTTGTGCCAGTAGGTGTTGCCGCCGTCGACACCGACGACCGCGAACGGCGGTTTACCCTCCTTGGCCAGCCGGGCCAGCCCGTCGGGCACGCCCATGTCGATCATCTGGTTGGCGTCGCCGTCCACACCGTGCAGCGCGATCACCGGACGCAGCATCTTGCTCTGGCCGGGCGGCATGGCGATCACGTAGTTGGTCTTGATGCCTCCGCGGGCCGCCGACACGAATGACCCGGTGAGCCTGTTCGGCAGGGTGCTGCCCGCCGTCGGCGGCTCGAACGGGGCGGGAGCCTGCGGCAGCGTTGCGGCGTGCGACGTCTCCGCAGCCAGCAGCGAGCTGAAGGCGAACACGCCGGCGGCTCCGAGGCTGGCACCGGCGCCCATCCGGAGCACCGCCCGGCGTGTGAGGTCAGGCATGATCGCAATGATGCCGCCCGGAACGGGGATTACCCGCCGAGCCACGCCGTATTGGAAGCATTGTGTGATCTGGCGTGATCTTTCGGTCACGAAGCGGTGATCTTTTCCGGCGACCAGCAACGGCTCTGACGGCCCGGCGCGAGGTGGCTTCCGCGCCGGGTTGCGGCATCACACTGGATCGGTTCACATCGTAGCGCCGCCGACGAGGGTTGCCACCATCTGAAACGTTGCGATCGTATTGCCTTCTGGCCCAGCGGGAGACGGTGGCCGGCGATCCTGGTCTTGTCTCTATAGGGCCGCCGACACTGGTATCCCGGCGCCCGATGTGCTGTGGTTGATGACCAACACCGGGATGCGCGTAGGGGGTGGCTGGTCATGGCTGGCACTTCGCAACTGCGCCAAGGGCTGTCGCAGCGCCAACTCAGCATGATCGCCCTCGGCGGCGTGATCGGCGCCGGCTTGTTCGTCGGATCCGGCGTGGTGATCAAAGACACCGGACCGGCCGCCTTCCTCACCTATGCCCTGTGCGGGTTGCTCGTCGTCCTGGTCATGCGGATGCTGGGGGAGATGGCGGCCGCGAACCCGTCGACGGGATCGTTCGCTGACTACGCGGCCAACGCCCTGGGCCGCTGGGCGGGGTTTTCGGTCGCCTGGCTGTATTGGTACTTCTGGGTGATCGTGGTGGGCTTCGAGGCGGTCGCCGGCGGAAAGGTCCTCACGTACTGGTTCCACGCGCCGCTGTGGCTACTCTCCCTGGGCCTGATGGTGCTGATGACGGGGACCAACCTGTTCTCGGTGACGTCCTTTGGCGAATTCGAATTCTGGTTCGCCGGAATCAAAGTCGCGACCATCGCGATCTTCCTCGCCGTCGGGGCGGCGTACGTCCTGGGATTGCTGCCCGGCCATCACGGGGGCCTGGCCAACCTGCACTCGCACGGCGGATTCTTTCCCCACGGCGTGGGCGCGGTGTTCGCCGCCATCGTGGTGGTGATCTTCTCCATGGTCGGAGCCGAGATCGTCACCGTCGCCGCGGCGGAAAGCCGCGACCCCGAGCTCGCGGTCCAACGGGCGACCAGGTCGGTCGTGGCGCGCATCGGCATCTTCTTCGTCGGCTCGGTCTTTCTGCTCGTCGCGATCCTGCCTTGGGACGCCGTACAACTCGGCGCCTCGCCGTACGTGGCCGCCCTCAAGCACATGGGTCTGCCCGGAGCGGATCAGGTGATGAACGCGGTGGTGCTCACCGCGGTGCTGTCGTGTTTGAACTCCGGGCTCTACACGGCATCGCGCATGCTGTTCGTCCTCGCCGACCGGGGCGAGGCGCCGATGCGGTTGGTCAAGCTGAGCGGGCGTGGCGTTCCCCACCTCGCGATCCTGTGCTCGTCGGCCGTCGGATTCGTGTGCGTCATCATGGCGCGGGTCGCGCCCCACACGGTAT
The DNA here is from genome assembly GCF_010731675.1 of Mycobacterium marseillense. Classification (NCBI taxonomy): domain Bacteria; kingdom Bacillati; phylum Actinomycetota; class Actinomycetes; order Mycobacteriales; family Mycobacteriaceae; genus Mycobacterium; species Mycobacterium marseillense. The sequence goes on along the minus strand of NZ_AP022584.1, from coordinate 3,147,775 downwards.
TTCTGTTCCTGCTCAACTCATCTGGCGCGGTCATCTTGTTCGTCTACTGGCTGATCGCGCTGTCGCAGATCATCCTGCGCCGCCGCACGCCCGCCGAAAAGCTGACGGTGAAGATGTGGTTCTTCCCCGTGCTGTCGATCCTCACCCTGACCGGAATCACCGCGGTGCTGGTGCAGATGGCGTTCGATCACAAGGCGCGCAGTCAGCTGTGGCTCAGCCTGCTGTCCTGGGCGGTGGTGATCGGCCTCTACCTAGTCGCCCGCGGCCGCACTCGGCTCGGCAACGGGGTACCGCTGTCTGAAAAGCGCTAGCGCATGCGCTATCAACTTTCTGACTCACATGTCGGGGCACAGAGGCTGCCGTGCCGCTGTGACGGCGAAAGCCCGAGCCCGGTCAGCCCCACCGCCGTTCGATCGCCTTGATCAACGCGGTCAGCGTGGCGTTCACCGGCGCCGCGACGCCAACCCGTGCTCCTTGGCGGGGCACCGCGCCGTTGATGACGTCGACCTCGCTGACGCGGCGCGCCTCGTGGTCCAGTAGCGCCGACGGTTTGGCGTCGGGCATCTGAGCGCCGAAGGCGCGAACGTGCGCGACGGGGTCGGTCACGGCGACCGCGATGCCGGACGCGCGGGCGACGGTCCACGCCTCTGTCGCGGCGGCCTGGCTGACCGCCCCCATCTCCGGGTCGTCCATCACCTGGCCGACGGTCAGGCCGGTCAGCGCGCACGGCGCGCTGTAGGCGGCGTTGCAGATGAGCTTCTCCCACTGCATGACGGCGATGTCGGTGACCGCGGCGGCATCGAATCCGGCGTCGGCCCAGGCCCGCGCGATCGCCTCGACCGTCGCGTGCGGCAGCGAGGAGTAGGCGCCGAAACGCATCGCGCGCATGGCGTTGTGATGCACGTGGCCGGGGGACACCCGCGAGGCCCCGAACCCGCTGGCGATCCCGACGGCGACCCGCTCGGCGCCGACGATGTCCGCGACGGTTTCGGCCGACCCCAAACCGTTCTGGATGGTCAGTACCGGCGTGGCCGGCCCCAGCATCGGAAGGGCTTGCCGCGCACCGACTGTCACGTCGGCAGCCTTGACCGCCAGCACGATCAAGTCCATCGGCACGTCCGGCGCGGTGGTGCTGGCCCGCAGCGGCACCACCCGGTCGTAGCCTGGGCCCGTGACCCGCAGGCCGTCGCGGCTGATCCGTTCGATGCTGGGTTCGTGGCGGTCGATGGCCAGCACGTCGTTACCCGCGGTCGCCAGCCTGGCTGCATAGATGGAACCCATTGCCCCACAACCGATCACGGCGATCTTCATCCGCACCCTCCGGTCAGCTCCGCGATCAGTTCGGCCAGGCCCGCCTTTTCCTCGAGACCGAACCCGGCGGCGTCCGTCGGCGCGATCCGTCCCTCCGAGACCGCGCAGGCCTCGGAATAGCCGCCGAACGGCGCGAACACGCCGGGGTAAGCCTCACACCCGCCCAGGCCGAGCCCGGCGGCGACGTGCAGGTTGATCAGGTGCCCGCCGTGCGGAAAGGCGAAGCGGCGATCAAAGCCGTGGGCCTCGAGGACGTCGAGCATCCGCAGGTACTCGCCCACCCCGTAGCTCAGCCCCGGATCCATCTGGAAGACATCACGATTCGGCCGCATGCCCCCGTAGCGCACCAGATTGGTCACGTCCGGCGCCGAGAACAGGTTCTCGCCGGTGGCCACCGCGCCGTCATAGCAGTCGGTCACCGCGCGGTGCAGCGCGTAATCCAGGGGATCGCCCGGCTCTTCGTACCAGCGCAGGCCATAGGGGGCCAGCGCGGCGGCCCAGCGGGTGGCCTCGTCCCGGTCGAAGCGGCCGTTCGCGTCGACCGCGACCCGTCCCGCGTCGCCGACGATGTCGATGACGGCCTCGATCCGCGTCAGGTCTTCGCCGAGCGCGGCGCCGCCGATCTTCATCTTGATCGCGTCGTAGCCGAGGTCGAGGTACCCGCGCATTTCGGCGCGCAGCTGCTCGGCGCCGCCCTCGGCGTAGTAGTAGCCGCCGGCCGCATACACCGGCACGGTCGGCGCGGGGACTCTCCCGGCGTCGCGCGCGATCGTGACGCAGGCGGGCTCGTCGCGCAGTTTGGCGTTCAGGTCCCAGCACGCCAGTTCCAGCGCGCCCGCCGCGGCCGCCCGGTCCCCATGACCGCCGGGTTTCTCGTCGGTCAGCGCGCACCCCGCGACCGCGGCGGGGTCGAGGAACCCGGCCGCATCCAGCAGGGTGTCGGGGGACGCGGCCAGCACCCGCGGAATCATCCGGTCGCGCAGGATCCCGCTCTGCGCAAACCGCCCGATCGAGTTGAACGCGACGCCCGCCACGGGCCGCCCGCCCCGGACCACGTCGGAGATCACCGCGACCAACGAGACCGTGTGGCCGGAGAAGTTGACCACCGCGTTGGCGGGCCCCCCGCGCCGGCCGCCGTCGAGGCCGACCGCCCGCTCGACGATCCCCGCGATCCGCACCACCCGCGATGTCAGGAGGTCCGGGTGAGCAATACCGCTTGCTCGAACGGCAGCCTAGCGAACACCCGTCGCACCCCGCGCGTCACGTATGCGGCCGCCTCCGCCTTGGAGACCACGCGCGGATCGGCGATGCCCACGGTTTTGCCCCTGCTGCGCAGGCGCCCGCCGCCCGCCGCGGCGAGGTTCTTCAGCCAATCCCGGTTGGGCCCGTAGGTCAGCAGGATCGCCACCCCGGGCTTGCCGTTGACCTCGGTGCTGAACACGTTCACGGGTGTGCGGTACGACTTGCCGGAGCGCCGCCCCACGTGCTCCACGATCCCGAACGACGGGAGCCAACCGGCCCACATCCGCTGAATCGGGTTGGTGACGTGACGGTTGAACCGGGCAAGTCCTTGTGGGAGTTGCATGCTCTCATCCAACTCGCAGGCCCGGCCGCAGGACAACCCGATATTTGGCGCCCGATTGGGTTTACTGACGTCTCACGGGCGAGGCGGCGGGGAACGAGGCCGCCCAGCACCTCGGCGATGTCGCCGCGCACCAGCGCTCCGCGCAAAAGGAACGACGCCGCGCGCCGCGACTACCAAAAGGCGCAGGAAGCCGGCGAGCACCACGCCTGACCGGCGGACCGGCCCGGTCCTGCTACACCCTGTAGTTGGACGGCCCGCGAAGGCTGGGACACTAGTCATCATGGGAAGCAGTGATCGGGCGCCCGCGCACGCCACGGGAACGCCTCGGGCCACGGCGACCTCGGCGCGGCTGTTCGAGGACGCCTGCGCCGTCATCCCCGGCGGGGTGAATTCCCCCGTCCGCGCGTTCACCGCGGTGGGCGGGACACCGCCGTTCATCACGCAGGCACGCGGATGCTGGCTGACCGACGCCGACGGCAACCGCTACGTGGACCTCGTCTGCTCGTGGGGACCGATGATCCTGGGCCACGCCCACCCCGCCGTGGTCGACGCCGTCACCCAGGCCGCCGCCTCGGGCCTGTCGTTCGGGGCGCCCACCCCGGCGGAGAGCGAGCTGGCCGCCGAGATGATCGCGCGGGTGGCACCGGTCGACCGGATCCGACTGGTCAACTCCGGCACCGAGGCCACCATGAGCGCGGTGCGGCTGGCCCGCGGCTTCACCGGCCGGGCCAAGGTCATCAAGTTCTCCGGCTGCTACCACGGCCATGTCGACGCGCTGCTCGCCGACGCGGGCTCCGGGGTGGCGACGCTGGGTCTGCCGTCCTCACCGGGCGTGACCGGGGCGACGGCGGCCGACACCATCGTGTTGCCCTACAACGACATCGACGCCGTGCGCCAGACGTTCGCCCGGTTCGGCGACCAGATCGCCGCGGTGATCACCGAAGCGAGCCCCGGCAACATGGGGGTGGTTCCCCCCGCGTCCGGCTACAACGCGGCGCTGCGGACGATCACCGCCGAGCACGGCGCGCTGCTGATCATCGACGAGGTGATGACGGGCTTTCGGGTCAGCCGAAGTGGTTGGTACGGAATCGATCCGGTCGATGCCGACCTGTTTACCTTCGGCAAGGTGATGAGCGGCGGATTGCCGGCCGCGGCCTTCGGCGGGCGGGCCGAGGTGATGGAGCGGCTGGCGCCGCTGGGCCCGGTGTATCAGGCCGGCACCCTGTCAGGAAACCCGGTCGCGATGGCCGCCGGGCTGGCGACCCTGCGCAATGCCGACGCCGCGGCCTACCAGACGCTGGATGCCAACGCCGACCGTCTGGCCGGGCTGTTCTCCGAGGCGTTGACGAATGCCGGTGTAGCGCACCAGATTCCGCGGGCCGGCAACATGCTCAGCGTGTTCTTCTCGGAAACGCCGATCACGGACTTCGCCTCCGCGCGGGCCAGCCAGACCTGGCGTTACCCACCGTTCTTTCATGCGCTGCTGGACGCGGGCGTCTACCCGCCGTGCAGTGCCTTCGAAGCGTGGTTCGTTTCGACCGCACTGGACGACGGCGCCTTCGACCGCATCGCCGGGGCGCTGCCGGGCGCGGCGCGGGCCGCCGCCGAAGCCGACGAGGGGAAATCGTAGATGGCCGAGCAAACCCGGGTGCACGTCGTGCGGCACGGCGAGGTGTACAACCCGAGCGGCGTCCTTTACGGGCGGCTGCCCGGGTTTCACCTGTCCGAGGCGGGCCGGGCGCAGGCGGCCGCGGTGGCCGACGCGCTCGCGGACCGCGACATCGTCGCGGTGATCGCCTCGCCCCTGCAGCGCGCCCAGGAAACCGCCGCGCCCATCGCCGCCAAACACGGCCTTCCCGTCGACAGCGACCCGGACCTGATCGAATCCGCCAACTTCTTCCAGGGCCGCCGCGTCAGCCCCGGCGACGGCGCCTGGCGCGACCCCAGGGTGTGGTGGCAGCTGCGCAACCCGTTGCGGCCGTCGTGGGGTGAGCCCTACGCCGAGATCGCGGCGCGGATGGAGACGGCGGTGGACAAGGCCCGCGCCCGCGGCGCCGGTCACGAGGTGGTGTGCGTCAGCCACCAGCTGCCGGTGTGGACGCTGCGCCTGCACGTGACCGGTCAGCGGCTGTGGCACGACCCGCGGCGCCGTCAATGCGGCCTCGCGTCGGTGACCACCCTGGTCTACGACGGCGACCGGCTGGCCGGCGTCGAGTACTCCGAGCCGGCGGCCCCATGACCTTCTGGCGACAGGCGATGGCCGGGGTCTTGCTGACGAGCCTGCTCGCCGGCTGCTCCTCCGGTCATGACGCGGTCGCCCAGGGCGGCACCTTCGAATTCGTCTCGCCCGGCGGCAAGACCGACATCTACTACGACCCGCCGTCGAGCCGCGGCCGCCCCGGCCCGCTGTCGGGCCCCGACCTCGCCGACCCCGCGCACACGATGTCGCTGGACGACCCGATCTTCGCCGGCCGGGTGGTGGTCATCAACATCTGGGGGCAGTGGTGCGGACCGTGCCGCGCCGAGGTCACCCAGCTGCAGCAGGTGTATGACGTCACCCGCGGCGCCGGGGTGTCCTTTCTCGGCATCGACGTCCGCGACAACAACCGGCAGGCCGCGCTGGACTTCGTCAACGACCGCCACGTCACGTTCCCGTCGATCTACGACCCGGCCATGCGCACTTTGATCGCGTTCGGCGGCAAATACCCCACCACCGTGATCCCGTCCACGCTGGTGCTGGACCGCCAGCACCGCGTCGCGGCGGTCTTTTTGCGCGAGATGCTGGCGACCGACCTGCAGCCCGTGGTGCAGCGATTGGCCCGGGAATGACCGGCTTCACCCAGATCGCCGCCGCCGGACCGCTTTTGGTGGCGCTCGGCGCGTGCCTTTTGGCCGGGCTGGTGTCGTTCGCGTCGCCGTGCGTGGTGCCGCTGGTACCCGGCTACCTGTCCTACCTGGCCGCGGTCGTGGGCGTGGACGAACAGCCGTCCCCCGGAGCGGTCAAGTCCCCGCCGGGTGCCCGCTGGCGGGTCGCCGGATCGGCGGCACTGTTCGTCGCCGGGTTCACCACGGTGTTCATCCTGGGCACCGTCGCGGTCCTCGGCATGACGACCGCGCTGATCACCAACCAGCTGCTGCTGCAGCGGGCCGGTGGCGTGCTGACCATCGTGATGGGGCTGGTGTTCGTCGGGCTCATCCCGGCCCTGCAGCGTCAGGCCCGGTTCAGCCCGCGGCAGCTGACCACGGTCGCCGGGGCCCCGGTGCTGGGCGCGGTGTTCGCGCTGGGCTGGACGCCGTGCCTGGGGCCGACGCTGGCCGGCGTGATCACCGTCGCCTCGGCCACCGACGGCGCCAGCGTGGCGCGCGGCATCCTGCTGGTGATCGCGTACTGCCTGGGCCTGGGAATCCCGTTCGTCCTGTTGGCGTTCGGCTCGGCCGGCGCAGTGGCGGGCCTGAGCTGGCTGCGCCGCCACACCCGGGCCATCCAGGTGTTCGGCGGCGTCCTGCTGATCACGGTTGGCGCCCTGCTGGTCACCGGGGTATGGAACGACTTCGTCTCCTGGCTGCGCGACGCGTTCGTGTCCGACGTGAGGCTGCCGATTTGAGGCAATTGATCGCCTGGACACGCAACACCTGGCGCGCGCTCACCTCGATGGGCACCGCACTGGTGCTCCTGTTCCTGCTCGCGCTCGGCGCGATCCCCGGCGCGCTGTTGCCGCAGCGCAACCTCAACGCCGGCAAGGTCGACGACTACCTGAAGGCCCACCCGGTGATCGGGCCCTGGCTGGACCGGTTGCAGGCCTTCAACGTGTTCTCCAGCTTCTGGTTCACCGCCATCTACGTGCTGCTGTTCGTGTCCCTGGTCGGCTGCCTCACCCCCCGGATGATCGAGCACGCTCGCAGCCTGCGGTCCACCCCGGTCGCCGCCCCGCGCAACCTGGCCCGGCTGCCCAAACACGCCAGCCACCAGGTCCAGGCCGGCGCCGCCGAGCTGAACGCACTGGCGAACTCGATCACCGACCGGCTGCGCGGCTGGCGCACCGCCATCCGCCACGACGACGGCGCCGACGCGGCCACCCCGGACGTCGTGGAGGTCTCCGCCGAAAAGGGCTACCTGCGCGAGTTCGGCAACATCGTCTTCCACTTCTCGCTGCTGGGCCTGCTGGCCGCGGTGGCCGTCGGCAAGCTGTTCGGCTACGAGGGCAACGTGATCGTCATCGCCGACGGCGGCCCCGGCTTCTGTTCGGCGTCGCCGGCCGCGTTCGACTCGTTCCGGGCCGGCAACACCGTCGACGGCACCTCGCTGCACCCGCTGTGCATCCGGGTCGACGACTTCGAGGCGCACTACCTGCCGTCCGGGCAAGCCACCTCGTTCGCGGCGAACATCGCCTACCAGTCCGGCAAGGACCTGACCGCCAACACCTGGCGGCCCTACCGGCTCGAGGTCAACCACCCGCTGCGGCTCGGCGGCGACCGGGTGTACCTGCAGGGCCACGGCTACGCGCCCACCTTCAGCGTTACGTTCCCGGATGGGCAGATCCGCACGTCGACCGTGCAGTGGCGGCCCGACAATCCGCAGACCCTCCTCTCCTCGGGTGTGGCCCGCATCGATCCGCCGGCCGGCAGCTATCCCACCCCGGCGGAGCGCCGCCAGCATCAAATCGCGATCCAGGGCCTGCTGGCGCCGACCGAGCAGCTGGACGGCGCGTTGCTGTCGTCGCGGTTCCCGGCCCTGAACGCCCCCGCGGTGGCCGTCGACATTTATCGCGGCGACACCGGGCTGGACACCGGCCGGCCCCAGTCGCTGTTCACCCTGGATCCCCGGCTCATCGAGCAGGGCCGGTTGACCAAGGAGAAGCGGGTCAACCTGCGCGCGGGCCAGGCGGTCCGGATCGACCAGGGGCCTGCGGCCGGCACCGTGATCCGCTTCGTCGGCGCTGTGCCGTTCGTCAATCTCCAGGTCTCCCACGACCCCGGCCAGACCTGGGTGCTCGTCTTCGCGATCACGATGATGGGCGGTCTGCTGGTGTCGCTGCTGGTGCGCCGCCGCCGGGTGTGGGTCCGTCTGACGCCTGACGCCGGTGGGGCACCCGGTACCGTGAACGTCGAGCTGGGCGGGCTGGCGCGCACCGACAACTCCGGCTGGGGCGACGAGTTCGAGCGATTGACCGAGCGATTGCTGGACGGATTGGGCGAGGCCGGGCGCGCCGAGACGCCCCCCGCGTCCCAAAGGAGTTCTCAGGTGGACGTCACATGAACACGCTGCACGTCAACGTCGAGCTGGCGCGCTACTCGGACTGGGCGTTCACGTCGGCCGTCGTCGCGCTGGTCATCGCGCTGCTGCTGCTGGCCTTCGAGCTGGCGTACGCCGCCGGGCGCCGCGCGGACCAGCGCGCCCGGGTCCTGGCCGGCGCGGTGAGCGCCGACTCCGCAACCCCCGGCGTGGTCGAACAGTCCACCCAGCGCCCGATCGACGAGCGCGTCGGGCGGGCCGGGTTGTCCGTGGTGTACCTGGGCATCGGCCTGCTGTTCGCCTGCCTGGCGCTGCGCGGCCTGGCCACCGTGCGGGTGCCGTGGGGCAACATGTACGAATTCATCAACCTGACCTGCCTGTGCGGGTTGATCGCCGGGGCCGTGGTGCTGCGCCGCCCCCAGTACCGCCCGCTGTGGGTCTTCCTGCTGCTGCCGGTGCTGATCCTGCTCACGGTGTCGGGACGCTGGCTCTACACCAACGCCGCGCCGGTGATGCCCGCGCTGCAGTCCTACTGGCTGCCCATCCACGTGTCGGTCGTCAGCCTGGGATCCGGTGTGTTCCTGGTCGCCGGGATCGCCAGCATCCTGTTCCTGCTGCGCACCTCGCGGTTGGGCGACGCCGGCACCGATACCGCCGCGGCCCGGCTGGTGCGGCGCTTCCCCGACGCGGAGACCCTGGACCGCATCGCCTACCGCACGACGATCTTCGCGTTCCCGGTCTTCGGATTCGGGGTCATTTTCGGGGCTATCTGGGCCGAAGAGGCCTGGGGCAGGTATTGGGGCTGGGACCCCAAAGAGACCGTGTCCTTCGTCGCGTGGGTGATTTACGCCGCCTACCTGCACGCCAGGTCGACCGCCGGATGGCGGGACCGCAAAGCCGCCTGGATCAACGTCGCGGGCTTTGTGGCGATGGTCTTCAATTTGTTCTTCGTTAATCTGGTGACTGTCGGCCTGCATTCCTATGCGGGCGTCGGGTGAGAGCGAACAACCGCCCCGAATAATGCACACAACGGAATAGCGCACGATCTAGCGCACAACAAGGGGGAATGCAGTGTCCGAGCATCCAACGGCGGGCGTGGGGGCGCCCGAACAACCAACCTCGCAAATTCCCCCACAGACGTCATCGGCGCCCGGCCAGCAGGACGCGGCCGAACCGCAGTCGGAGGCGGGCGGCTCGGGTGCTGAAGCCCCGACTCGCGCCTTCGCCGGATTCCGCACCGAACGCCGGGGCCCCGGCCCGGAGCACCAGCAGGCCGCCCCGCCCACCGCGCCGCGGCCCGGCGCCATGCCGCCGTGGGACTCCACGCCGGTCACCGGCATACCGCGCGTCGACCCGACGGCCTACGGCGCCTACTACGCCGGCCCGGACGCCCCGCCCACCCAGATTCAGGGGGCGCCGCAACGCCCGGAGCACCTGCCGCACACGCCGTACCCGGAGCTGTCCACCGGCATGCTGCTGCGACCGGTCCAGCCGCCGCCGTCCGACGGCTGGCGTCTACTGCTGTACAAGGCCTCCGGCGGGCTGATCAATCTGGGCGAAAGCCCGCGGGCCAGCCGCTACAACAACCTGGTCGCCCAGGTGAACCGGCCGTTGCGGGGCTCGTACCGGGTGGCTTTCCTGTCGCTGAAGGGCGGTGTCGGCAAGACGACGATCGCCGCGACGCTGGGCGCCACCTTCGCCTCCATTCGCGGTGACCGGGTGGTGGCCGTGGACGCCAACCCCGACCGCGGCACGCTGAGCCAGAAGATCCCGCTGGAGACCTCCGCGACCGTGCGTCAGCTGCTGCACGACGCCGGAACCATCGAGCGCTACAGCGACGTGCGCCGCTACACCTCGAAGGGTCCCAGCGGCCTGGAGGTGCTCGCGTCGGAGACCGACCCCGCCATCTCGGAGGCATTCAGCGCCGAGGACTACGGGCGGATCCTGGACATCTTGGAACGGTTCTACGGCCTGGTGCTCACCGACTGCGGCCCCGGCCTGTTGCACTCGGTGATGAAGTCGGTGCTGGACAAGGCTGACGCCCTGGTGGTCGTCAGCTCGGCGTCGATCGACGGCGCGCGCAGCGCGTCGGCCACGCTGGACTGGCTGGACGCCCACGGCCACGAGGACCTGGTCCGCAATTCGATCGCGGTCATCAACGGGGTGCGCCCGCGCCCGGGCAAGATCGACATGAACAAGGTGATCGAGCACTTCTCCCGGCGCTGCCGCGCGGTCCAGCTGGTGCCGTTCGACCCGCACCTGGAGGAGGGCGCCGAGATCGACCTGGAGCGGTTGCGGCGGCCGACCCGCGAAGCGCTCACCGAGCTGGCCGCCATCGTCGCCGACGGTTTCCCCGGCGACCAGCGCAACCCGGGAGTCCTGGGCTAGCGGCGGTCGCAAGCGCGGCGAGTCGGGCGTAGCGGGCCGCCGCCATGAAACTAGCGGCGGTCGCAAGCGCGGCGAGTCGGGCGTAGCGGGCCGCCGCCATGAAACTAGCGGCGGTCGCAAGCGCGGCGAGTCGGGCGTAGCGGGCCGCCGCCATCGGGCTAGCTAGCGCGGGTTGTTGTCGCCGTGGCCTAACCGCCGCAGGAAATCCGGATCGTCGTCGGGGCCGATCACGCGCGTCTTCGGTCGGTGGACCTGGGACCGCGCGGCACGCCAGCCGACATAGATCAGCGTCCCCAAAATCACGACGAGCAGCAGGTAGACCACACAACACCTCCTTCGGGCGAATATACCCGCGCCGTAGGCTTTGGCTGTGTCACAAGAAGGTAGCGACAACAGCAGCGGGGGCCCGGCAAACGGCGCGGAGGGCGAACCCGCCGAAAACCACGTCGTCATCCCCGTTTTGGCATACATGACGGCACGCTTGCTGCTGGCGGTCGTGCTCACCGCCGTGATCTACGGCGTCGCGCGGCTCGCGGGCATCACGCAGTTCCCTCTGGTGGTGGCCGCGCTGTTCGCGCTGATCATCGCGATGCCGCTGGGCATCTGGGTGTTCGGGCCGCTGCGCCGGCGCGCCACCGCGGCGCTGGCGATCGCCGGCGAACGGCGCCGACGGGAGCGCGAGCTGCTGCAGGCCCGGCTGCACGGGGACGCGGCGCCCGACGAGGCGCCCGAGGACGGGTAAGCGCTCAGCCGTTGGGCAGCCGGACGACCTGGGCGGCATAGCTCAGGCCGGCGCCGTAACCGATCAGCAGGGCCAGGTCGCCGGCCTTGGCGGCCCCGGTCGCCAGCACCTCCGCCATGGCCAACGGGATGGACGCCGCCGAGGTGTTTCCCGTGTGCTCGATGTCGTTGGCCAGCACCGCGTCCGGCCGCAGCTCGAGGCTCTTGGCCAAAATCTCGTTGATTCGGCTGTTGGCTTGGTGCGGCACGAAGACGTCGATCTCGTCGGGCCGGATCCCCGCCGCGTCCATGGCCTGCTGGCCGACCTTGCCCATCTCGAACGCCGCCCACCGGAACACCGCGCTGCCCTCGAGCCGCAGGTACGGGCGCTCGCCGGTGCGGTTGTCCAGGAAGTCGATCCACTCGATGTCCTGACGGATGGCCGTGGCCTGGCTGCCGTCGCTGCCCCAGACGGTCGGCCCGATGCCCTGCGTCGGCGTCTCGCCCACCATGACTCCGGCCGCGCCGTCGGCGAAGATGAAGCAGTTGCTGCGGTCTTGCATGTCGACGGTGGGTGACAGCTTCTCCGAGCCCAGGACCAGCACCTTGGCGGCCGTCCCGCCGCGAACCATGTCGGCCGCGACGCCGAGCGCGTAGCCGAAGCCCGCGCACCCGGCCGAGACGTCGAAAGCGGGCACGCCGCCCGCGCCCAGCGCCGTCGCGACCGCCGGCGCGCACGCGGGGGTCTGGGTGAAATGGGTGCTGGTGGCGACGATGACGCAATCGACGTCGGACGGCTCGAGGGACGCCTTGGCGATGGCCTCCCGCCCGGCTTCGGTCGCCATCGAGGTGACGGATTCGTCGCGCGCGGCGAACCGGCGCGTCTTGATCCCGGTGCGCGAATAGATCCACTCGTCGGAGGAGTCGATGTTTTCGCAGAGCTCGTCGTTGGTCACCACGCGTTCGGGACGGTATGACCCGACGCTGAGCAAGCCGATGTTGGTGGGCCCGCTGGTCGCGGAAATCTGCTTCATTGCGGTCCTTCGCTATCCCCGAGCAGACGCAAAAGTACCCCACCAGCGTGGTCTTCGGGGAGCTTTGCCTCTGCTCGCACTCTAGGTACCCATCGCCAGCGCCGCCGCCACCGCAATCGCCCACACCACCATCGCCAGACCGGTGTCACGCAGCACGGGGATCAGCTCGGGGCCGCCGCGCCCGGAGCGCACCGGGCCCATGGCGCGCAAGGCCAGGGGCGTGGCCATCAGCCCGGCGGCGCACCACGGTGTGGCCGCCATGAGCACCAGGGTCAGCACCCCGGCGGTGCCCAGCAGCGCCTGATACAGGATGCGGGTGCGGGCATCGCCCAACCGCACCGCGAGGGTGATCTTGCCCGACCGCGCGTCGGTGGGGATGTCGCGCAGGTTGTTGGCCACCAGCACCGACGACGACAGCGCCCCGACCGACACCGCCAGCAGCAGCCCCACCCAGTCAAACCGCAACGCCTGCGTGTACTGGGTGCCGAGCACGGCGACCAGGCCGAAGAACACGAACACCGCGACCTCGCCAAAACCGGCGTAGCCGTAGGGTTTCGAGCCGCCGGTGTACAACCACGCCCCGGCGATGCAGGCCGCGCCCACCGCGATCAGCCACGGCGCGCTGAACAGCGCCAGCGCCAACCCGGCCAGCGCCCCGACGGTCAGGCTCGCGACCGCGGCGCCCAGCACCGCCCGCGGGGCCGCCAGCCGCGAGCCGACCAGGCGCACCGGACCGGCCCGGTCGTCGTCGGTGCCGCGGATGCCGTCGGAGTAGTCGTTGGCGTAGTTGACGCCGACCGTCAGCGCGAGCGCCACGGCCAGCGCCAGCAGCGCCTTCCACCACACCGCGGATCCCAGCCAGGCCGCGGCGCCGGTGCCGGCGACAACCGGCGCCACCGCGTTGGGCAACGTCCGCGGCCGCGCACCGGAAACCCATTGCCCGAGATTGGCCACAACGTCATCCTGCCAGGTGCGGCCCGTGGGGCCGCGGGCCCCGCAGCCGCGGTCACGCCGGGGTCATGCACCACAATGGTCGGATGCTCGGAGTCATCGGCGGCAGCGGTTTTTACACCTTCTTCGGTTCCGACGCCGACGACGTCACGGTCGACACCCCCTACGGACCGCCCAGCGCCCCGGTCACCGTGGGCGCCATCGGCGGACACGACGTCGCGTTCCTGCCCCGCCACGGCGCCAAGCACGAATTCTCCGCGCACACCGTGCCGTACCGGGCCAACATGTGGGCGCTGCGCAAACTCGGCGTGCGGCGGGTGCTCGCGCCGTGCGCGGTCGGCAGCCTCACACCCGAACTCGGGCCCGGGGCCATGGTGGTGCCCGACCAACTGGTCGACCGCACCCGCGGCCGCGCCGACACCTATTTCGACTCCGGCGGGATCCACGTCGACTTCGCCGACCCGTACTGCCCGACGCTGCGCGCCGCGGTCACCGACCTGCCCGACGTGGTTGACGGCGGCACCATGGTGGTGATCCAGGGGCCGCGCTTTTCCACCCGCGCCGAGAGCCGGTGGTTCGCCGCGGCCGGGTTTTCGCTGGTGAACATGACCGGATACCCGGAGGCGGTGCTCGCCCGCGAGCTCGAAATCTGTTATGCGGCAATAGCGTTGGTCACCGACCTGGACGCCGGTGTGAGCGCGGGGGAGGGCGTGAAGACCGTCGACGTGTTCGCCGAATTCGAACGCAACATCGGACCGTTCAAGGCGCTGGTACGCGCGGCCATCGGCGGGGTCGCCGCCGACCGGACCTGCACGCACTGCCTGCCGCACACCGGCGTGACGCTGCCCGTCGAACTGCCATGAGGGTGCTGTTGACCGGTGCGGCCGGGTTCATCGGCTCGCGGGTGGGCGCCGCGCTGCGGGCAGCGGGGCACGACGTCGTCGCCGTCGACATCTTGCTGCCCGCCGCGCACGGCCCAAATCCAGTGTTGCCCAAGGGGTGTCACCGGGTCGATGTGCGCGACGCCGACGCGCTGGCCCCGCTCCTGGACGGCGTGGACGTGGTGTGTCACCAGGCGGCGATGGTGGGCGCGGGCGTGGACGCCGCCGACGCGCCCGCCTACGGCGGACACAACGACCTGGCCACCACGGTGCTGCTGGCGCAGATGTTCGCCGCCGGGGTGCGGCGCCTGGTGCTGGCGTCGTCGATGGTGGTGTACGGGCAGGGGAGTTATCACTGTCGGCGGCACGGACCCGTGGACCCGCTGCCGCGCCGGCGCGCCGACCTCGACGCCGGGACCTTCGAGCACCGCTGCCCGGTCGGCGGGGAGGAGCTGGCCTGGCGCCTCGTCGGCGAGGACGCCTGCCTGCGGCCGCGCAGCCTGTATGCGGCCAGCAAGACCGCGCAGGAGCACTACGCGCTGGCCTGGTCGGAGGCCAGCGGGGGCTCGGTGGTGGCGCTGCGCTACCACAACGTCTACGGCCCCGGCATGCCCCGCGACACCCCCTATTCGGGGGTGGCGGCGATCTTCCGGTCGTCGCTGGAAAAGGGCGATCCGCCAAGGGTTTTCGAGGACGGCGGCCAGATGCGCGACTTCGTACACGTCGACGACGTGGCCGCCGCCAACGTCGCGGCGCTACAGCACGACAAGGGTTTCCTGGCGGCCAATGTCTGCTCGGGGCAACCCATTTCGATCTTGGAGGTGGCCGCGGCGCTGTGCGACGCGCGGGGCGGTTCGCTGTCGCCGGTGGTCACCGGCCAGTACCGCAGCGGCGACGTGCGCCACATCGTCGCCGACCCGTCGCGGGCCTCCGAGGTGCTGGGCTTTCGCGCGGCCGTGTTGCCGGCCGACGGGCTGCGCGAATTCGCGTTCGCGCCGCTTCGGTGAACCGCTACGCCTGCGGCGGGCGGTAGATCTGGGGCCCCCGAACAGGTATCTGCCGCGTTCCACTGTCGTCGCCACGAAAGATCCTGGGGGAGCCGGCCAGTGGCGGGATCTCCGCGGTGGGCGGGTCGCTGTCCGCGCCGGGGCCCCCGGTGGGGATGCGGGTGGTGGCCGCGGCCGACGGCCCGGCGGCCTGGCCCACGCGGACCCGGGTGGTCGGCGCCGCGGCATTGGCGTCGGCCGCGCGCTTGCGGGCGGCCCGGCGAGCCAGGCGCCGCCCGCTGAGTTGTCCGGCCACGACGGCGGCCGCCAGGATGCCCAGCGCCAGCCCGCACAGCGTCACGTCGAAGGTGCTGGTGATCTGCTGGGCGAGATCGTTGCCGTAAACCGGATGCTGCGCAGGCGAATTGGGCGATTCCGCGAACCGCGGCGCCAGCGCGATGCCGACGACCACGCGGGCGACGCTGAGGGCGGCGACCAGCCCGCACAGCGACGAGACCAGTCGCGCGGAGATGCCGGCCAGGCGACGGCGCAGCCAGATCGCCAGGGCCGCGGTCACCAGATCGAATACGGCCAACACGACGCTGTCGTACCGGGAGAACGGATAGTTCAAGGTGATGCCGACGACTAGGTCGGTGAGCCGCATCGCGATCGAGCCGACGGCCCAAACGGCGATAAGCAGCAGGCCATTTCGGGTCGTGGACCGCCACGCGGATTCCTCCGCCGGCGACGGGCTGCGGCGACCGAACAGCGCCCGCGGCGCGAAGATGGCCGCCCCGGCCGCCCACGCCAGGTAACCCTCGAACCCCACCCCGGCGGTCGAGGTGTTCTGCGCGATGCCGTGGAACGCATCGAGGTCGCGCCCGACGGGCAGGATCCACACCAGGATCCCGGCGACCAACGCCGACGCCCCCAGCGCGACGGTGGACAGCCGGCTCGCCCGGGTGCGCTGCAGCAGCCATCTCGAGGCGACCAGCACCGCGACCAGCGCCACCACCCCGTACACCACCGCGGTGGCGATCACCGCGATGTTCTGCTTACCGAATTCCGCCGCGCCGCCGGTGCTTTGCAACGCGTAGCGCACCCGCCAGTACAGGTTGAAACCGAAGCTGAGCACCGCCGCGAGCATCGACACCGCGCCGATGATCCGGGCGCAGCGGTGCCAGCCGGTGTGCTCGTCCTCCGCCGGGACCGGCCCGGCCGGCACCGCTTGGGCGCTGAGCAGCGAGCCGGCCACACCGACCCACGCCCCGGGCCCCGCGCCGCCGGGCACGGTGACCGTGCCACCGAACCGGATGGTCTCGTACACGTCGAACACGACGACGGCGAGCACCAGCAGCAGATAGGGGGCGTTGAGCCCCAACCGAAGCCGCGCCGCGGACGCCGGGTTGAGCCGCGCTCCGCCCGACCGCCAGGAACCGGCCACCGCGACGGCGGCGACGGCCAGCACCGTCACCGCGAGCAGCACCGCGAACAGGACCGGATTGCTGTCGGGGATCCCGACGCCGAAGTACAGATTCCACGGCAGGAACACCGCGACGACCAGCAGCACCACCGCGGTCGCGTCGCTGACGAGGGGCCAGCGCCGTCCCGTCCCCCCGGCGTTCAACGTGCCGCCGGTGGCGTGCGGGCGGATGATGCGGGGCGCGGCCGCCTGCGGGCCCCCGCCGCCGATGGGGCCGGTTGGCGTGTCGTCGCTGCTCTGGCTCACCATGCCCCCCGGGATTCAAGGTCGACTACTTTCGGCGCAGTTGCCGGTGTCCGGCGGGGGAATACCCTGCCGAGCCACCTGCACTGCTCGCTTGCGAACATATTCTCCGTTCGGCTGCCGTGGCAGTGGCGGGGACCGGCCGCTGGGCGGAGGCGATTCCGCGGCGACCGTCCTGTCGTTCGAAAAGCTGGTTACGCTGCGCTAGGAGGCGAACCTTGTCGCCGAATGACTGATACTGCCGACGGTATCGCAAGTGTAATGATGCCGGGACATTGCTGGTTGCGGGGTAGCCGGCCGAAGGAGAAGCGGGATGGACGTCGTTTTGGGGGTCGCGGTCACCGGTCCCGTCGCCCGCTTGGCGCTCCTCGGGTCGGGCGCCCGGGGCACCGACGTGATCGACCAATCCGTCATCGATCTCGCTGACAACCCGCTCGGCACGCTCACCGAGACCGTGGTCGGCACCAATCGGTTGCTGGCCGACGAGAACCACCGGCTGGTCGGCACCCGACTGTGCTGGTCCGACGAGCCCCGGGCCGACCAGTTGCGGCGTGCGCTGGAGGATTCCGGCGTGCACAACGTCGCGGTGCTCTCGGAGTCGCAGGCGGTGGCCGCGCTGATGCGCGCGGCCGGGCGGCCCGGCGCCGCGCTCGTGATGGACGACGCGACGGCCACCCTGTCGGTGGTCGCCCCGGACGCCGGCGATCCCGACGCTCCGCCGACCGTGTTGGCCAGCCAGCCGCTGGCCGGTGCCCCGGACGCCACCGCCGCGTTCCAGACGATGATGGCGGACCTGCGCGCGCAGCCGGATGCGCCCGGGGAGGTGTATCTGCTGGGCGCCTCGCCCGACCTCAACCGGGTCGCCGACGAATTGCGCGACGCGTCCACCATGCGGGTGCAGGTCGCCGAGGACCCCACGTTCGCGCTCGCGCGCGGCGCCGCGATCGCCGCGGCGGCGGTGTCCGCGGGGGACGCGACGGCCATGGCGCCGGCCGTCGGCCTGACCGGTGACGCCACCGCCATGGCGCCCGCGGCCGGGGATGCGACCGCCATGGCCCCCGCCCCGGGGCTTACCGGGGACGAGACGACGGTCGTGCCCGCGCCGGACGCCGAGGAGCCGCAGCTGGCGTACTCGATGGCCGACGAGGAAGGCGTCTATCCGGGCGAGATGGACGAGTACGACCCGGAATTCGACGACTACGACTACGGCCCGGACTCCGGCGACTACGCCGATGTCGACGAGGCCGCACCGACGAAGCTGTCGCGGCGATCGTTGGTGATCGGCAACGCCGTGATCGCCTTCGCGGTCGTCGGATTGGCGTCGCTGGCCACCGCGATCGCCGTCGCCGTTGAACCGACCGCCAGCCGGCAGCCGGTGGTGGGCGTCCAGAACGGCACCCCGGGCAAGTTCATGCCGATCTTGCCGAGCCAGCAGCAGGCGCCGCTGCCCCCACCCCCGGCCGAGGCGCCCAACGCCGGGTTCCAGGGCGGCACCGTCCCGGCTCCCGAGCACGTGGCGCCCCCGTCCGGTGGGGGCCAGCAGATCGCGCCCGTTCCCGCGGCGCCGAGCAACCCCGGTGTCGTGCCGAACCCCGAGCCGGGCTGGGCGCCACGCCCGAATCCGATTGTGCCGGTTCCCATTCCGATACCCATTCCGATCCCGGGGTGGCAACCGCCCTACAACCCGCCGTACAACCCGACGACGCCCTACACGCCGCCGACCATCACCCCGTCCCAGCCTCCGACGACCACCTATTCGCCGCCGACGACCACGTATTCGCCTCCGACGACGACGTATTCGCCGCCCACGACGACCACGCACGAGCCGCCCACCACCACGTACTCGCCCCCGACCACGACATATTCGCCGCCGACGACCACGTATTCGCCGCCCACGACGACGTATTCGCCGCCGACGACGACGTATTCGCCGCCGAGCACCAAGGCCACCACCCAGGCGCCGACCCAGACGCACACCCAGCAGACCGCGCCGCCGACGCACTCGCAGCAACCGCTGTTCCCCCAGGAACCCCGCACCCACCGCGGGTTCTGAGGCGTGCCCGACACCGACGGCCTGGTCACCGTGGTCCTGCCGTGCCTCAACGAGGAGGAGTCGCTGCCGGCCGTGCTGGCCGCCCTCCCCGCCGGCTACCGGGCGTTGGTGGTCGACAACAACAGCACCGACGACACCGCCGGTGTGGCGGCCCGTCACGGCGCCCGGGTCGTCACCGAACCTCGGGCCGGGTACGGCTCGGCCGTGCACGCGGGCGTCATGGCCGCGGACACCCCGATCGTGGCGGTCATCGACGCCGACGGCTCGATGGACGGCGGCGACCTGCCACGGCTGGTCGCCGCGCTCGAGCAGGGCGCCGACCTGGTGACCGGCCGGCGCCGGGCGGTGCCCGGGCTGCACTGGCCGTGGGTGGCCCGCGTCGGCACCGTCGTCATGAGCTGGCGGCTGCGCACCCGCCACGGCCTGCCGGTGCACGACATCGCGCCCATGCGGGTCGCTCGCCGCGACGCGCTGGTGGGGCTGGGCGTCGTCGATCGCCGATCGGGTTATCCGCTGGAACTTTTGGTGCGCGCCGCGGCAGCCGGCTGGCGCGTCGTCGAACTGGACGTCAGCTACGGCCCGCGCACCGGCGGCAAGTCGAAGGTCAGTGGATCGCTGCGCGGCAGCATCACCGCGATCCTCGACTTCTGGAAGGTGATCTCGTGACCGCCCTGCCGGTGACCCTGCTGGTGGTCGCCAAAGCGCCCGAGCCGGGGCGGGCCAAGACGCGGCTCGCGGCGAGCGTCGGCGACCGCGTCGCCGCCGAGATCGCCGCGGCCGCACTGCTCGACACGCTGGACGCCGTGGCCGACGCGCCGGTGGCGGCGCGGGTCGTCGCTCTCACCGGGGACCTGGACCGCGCCGCGAGTGCCGACGACATCCGGCGGCGACTGGCGTCCTTCACCGTGATCGCCCAGCGCGGCGACGATTTCGCCGCAAGGCTCGTCAACGCGCACGCCGACGCCTCGTCGGACGGGCTGCCGGTGCTGCAGATCGGGATGGACACCCCCCAGGTCACCGCCGAGCTGTTGACCGGCTGCGCGCGCCGGCTGCTCGAGGCCCCGGCCGTGCTCGGGCCAGCCCGCGACGGCGGCTGGTGGGTGCTGGGCGTCGGCGCACCGGCGATGGCGCAGTGCTTGCGCACGGTCCCGATGTCGGTGCCCGATACCGGGGAACTGACCCTGAAGGCGTTGCGCGACACGGGTGTTGACGTCGCGACGGTGCAGACGTTGGACGACGTCGACGTCGTCGGCGACGTCGCCGCGGTGCGCGCGGCGTGCGCGCCCGACAGCCGCTTCGCGCGGATCACCCGCGCCGCGGGCCTGTAGCCGTTGCTACCAGTTCGTCAAGATGATCGTGTTGAGCGCCAGGGCACCGACGGCGTTGAGCGCCAACCAGATCCGGTGCGACCGCATCGGCAGCAGCGCTGCCGCGGCGGTGAGCCAGACGGTGAACGGCAACCAGATGCGTTCCACCTCGGCCTTGCTCAGCATGCTCAGGTCCGCACACGCGATGGCGACCAGCACGCCGCACAACAGCAGGTGAAAACCGGAGCGGCGGCGGATGGCGGCCCAGTCGAACACCCGGGCGACCCCGGCGACGCCGCCCAGGCCGATTGCGCACACCACGCACGCCAGGTTGGCCCAACTCCAATACTGAAACGGCCGGTCCTTGGCGATTCCCTGCCAATAGCGTTGCTGCACAAGGTGATAGCCGTCGAACCAAGAGAACCCCGCGACGGCGAACGCCGCCGCGACCGCGATCGCGGCCAGCACCGCCGGGCCCAGGGCCCGCAGCATCGCGCGCCGGCTCGGCGCCGACACCAGCACCGCCAACGCCGGCAACCCCATCAGCATCAGGCCGTAATTGCAGAACACGCCCCAGCCCAGCAGCAGCCCGGCGCCGGCGGCGGTCAGGGCGGGCGAGCGCACCGGGCGGTGCACCGCCACTGCCAGCAGCGCGATTCCCCACGCGGCCACCCCGGCGAAGTATCCGTCGGCGGACACGGCCACCCAGATCGCCGTCGGCGCCAGGGCCACGAACGGGGCCACCCGCCGCGCGGTCGCCTCGTCCGCCAGCGCGCGCACGGCGATCACCACCGCGGCGGCCGCGCTCGAGCCGATCAGCAGGCACAGCAGCCCGGCCCAGGCGCCGCCGTGCAAACCGATGCGGTCCAGCCAGACGAAGGTCAGCAACGCGCCGGGCGGATGCCCCGACACGTGGGTGGTCCACGAATGCGGTTGGTAGTCCACGATCCGGCTGGAGAACGTGCGCAGCGTGCCCGGGATGTCGGTGATGCCCGGCACCTGCGACAGGTATTCGTCCCGGGTGGTCAGCCGCCCGGCGAACCCGCGCTGCCAGCCGTCGATCATCGCCAGCGCGAACGCCCACCCGGCGGCAACGGCCCAGCTGCCCAGCGTCAACGCGCGCCACGAAAGTCGTTGCGCCAGAATCGGTCCCCACCCGACGGCGGCCACGGCCAGGGCGATCGCGGGCCCGGTACCCCAGCCGGCGTGGATCAGCCACTCGCCGAAGATGGGCGCGGCGCCGGCGTGGGTGGCGAACTCTTCTCGCCCGATGTCGAGGCGGGGCCGCACCCCCAGGTGCATCCGGGGCAGCAGAAACGCCGCCGCCACCAGCACCGCCCCGGCCACGACCGCGACCGCGTCGCGCACTGCCTGCCGTCGAGCGAGCCTCACGGACGCACAGCCTATTGATCGCTCGCGCCGCCGAAGCGGCGCACCAACGCCGCGCGGTCGACCTTGCCGATGCCGCGGCGCGGCAGCGCGTCGACGACGTGCGCCTCGCGCGGCGCGGCGGTGGCGTCCAGGGCGCTCGTCACCTGCGCGCGCAGCGCCTCCAGCGCCGGCGTCGCGTAGCCGTCGCGCACCACGATCGCGGCGATCACCCGCTGCCCGAGGCGTTCGTCGGGCACCCCGAACACGGCGCACTCGCTCACGGCGGGGTGGCCGCACAGCGCCGCCTCGACCGGTTGCGGCAGCACGGTCAGCCCGCCGGTGCTGATCGCGTCGTCGGCGCGGCCCAGGACCGTCAGCACGCCCGCGCCATCGATGGCGCCGAGGTCGTCGGTGATGAACCAGCCGGGCTCGGCGAAGGGGTCCGGGTCAATCGGGTTGCGGTAGCCCTTGGCCACCGTCGCGCCCCCGATGACGATGCGCCCGTCGGCCACTTTCAGCCGCACCCCGGCCAGCGGGACGCCGTCGTACACGCACCCCCCGGCGGTCTCGCTCATGCCGTAGGTGCGCACCACGGTGACGCCGGCTCCGGCCGCGGCGTCCAGGACCGGCCGCGGGGCGGGCCCGCCGCCGAGCAGCACGGCGTCGAGTTCGGCGAGGGCGGCCGCGGCCGCCGGGTCGGTGAGCGCCTTGGTCAACTGCGCGGCGACCAGCGAGGTGTATCGCCGGCCGGATCCCAAAGCGCCGATGGCCCTGGGCAATTCGGTGACATCGAAGCCTCCGGTGACATCCATCTCGACCGGCGACGTGCCGGCGAGCAGGCTGCGGACCAGCACCTGCACCCCGGCGATGTGGTGGGGCGGCAAGGCGAGCAGCCAGCGGCCCGGCCCGCCGAGACGGTCATGGGTCGCGGTGGCGCTGGCCCGCAGGGCGGCGGCGGTCAGCAGGGCGCCCTTGGGGATGCCCGTGGTTCCCGACGTCGCCGCCACCAGGGCCACGTCGTCGTCGATGGCTTCCCCGACCCGCAGGCCCGCCCGCAGCGCTTCCGATTCGCGATCGTCGGCGATGGCCACCAGGGCGGGGTCGCTTCCCTGCAGCACGCCGTCCAAGGCGGGCAGCAGCGTGGCGGCCGCCGCGCCGGGCGGGACGTGCAGCGCGCGCAGTACGGCTATGCGGGATCCCCGGCCTGGTCGGCGTCGTCGAACGGCCAGCCCTGGGCCGCCAGCCGCACCCGTACCCGCTCGACGTCCTCCGGCGACGGCAGTTCGTCGGTGATCTGGGTGATCAGCACGCCGATGTCGACGTCGTCGAACTCGCCGCGTCGAACCAGCTCGCAGGCGACGGCCTTGGCTTCGTCGTTGGACAACCGGCGCGCCAGCAGCGCGAGCACCGGGAAGGTGTCGGTGGGTGGCACGCCCTCGGGGTAGCCCGCGCGGAGCCACGAAACGATGGAATTGAGAAATCCGTTCACGCGGATACAGCTCTCCCCGGCGTCCGGTTCGCCAACTCGGTGGGCAACTCGGTGGGCATTGAACGATGCTACTTGGGTTTCGCTCCGAGCAGCGGATAGCCAGTGTGATGGGCGATGAAGTCGCGGGCGATGTAGAGCAGGGCCAGCGCGATGACCGCGATGACCAGCGCGTAGATGGTCCACGCCAACGCGGTCAGCATCGGGTTGCGCCGAGGGGCGCCGCCGTTGCTGGCGCCGTCCACAGTGATGTCGCCCGCACCCTCCGACTGCAGCCGGATCCCGAGGGCGAACAACCCCGGCAGGGCGGCGCCGGCCAGCATGGCGAAGACCAGAATCTTCAGGCTGGCCTGGTAGTTGAACCAGTCGCCGATGTGGCTCATGAGGCGTTCGCTTTCAGCGACGGGTCGTCGGAGTCGTACCGGGGAGGCATGCCACCGAGCGGGGGTCCGTCATCGCGGGATGGCAGTTGGTCGGCGGCCTGCAGCCCGCTGGTCAGATCGCCCTGCCATTCGGCGTTGACGTTGTGGTGGTCGACCTTGACCTTGCGCGACCGGATGTAGATGGTGGCCGAGACCGCGACCAGCAGCGCGAAACCGACGATCGCCCCGGGGTAGCCGCCGATCAGGTGCACGACCCCGTACGTGAAGGCGCCGACCAACCCGGCCAGCGGCAGGGTGACCAGCCAGGCCACCCCCATGCGGCCGGCGACACCCCAGCGGACCTCGCCGCCGGGCTTGCCCAGCCCGCTGCCCAGCACCGAACCGGTGCACACCTGGGTGGTCGACAGCGCGTAGCCGAAGTGGGCGGAGAGCAGGATCACCGCGGCCGAGGAGGACTCGGCGGCCATGCCCTGCGGTGACTGGATCTCGACTAGGCCCTTGCCCAGGGTGCGGATGATGCGCCACCCGCCGAGGTAGGTGCCGGTGGCCATCGCGAGCGCGCAGCTGACGATGACCCACAGGGGCGGCATGGTGGCGGTCTTGCTGACCGAGCCGTAGGAGATCAGCGCCAGGAAGATGATGCCCATCGTCTTCTGCGCGTCGTTGGTGCCGTGGGCGAGCGAGACCAGCGACGCCGAGCCGATCTGGCCACGCCGGAATCCCGCCTCCGTGCGGGCTTTCGGGACGCCGCGGGTGATCCGGTAGACCAGCCACGTGGCGACCGCGCCGATCGCGATGGCCAGGATCGCCGACACGACGGCCGGGATGATGGCCTTGGAGATGACGCCCTTCCAGATCACGCCGTGCGCGCCGACGGCGGCGATCGTGGCGCCGACGATGCCGCCGATCAGGGCGTGCGAGGAACTCGACGGGATGCCCAGCAGCCAGGTGAGCAGGTTCCAGACGACGCCGCCGACCAGGCCGGCGAACACCAGCTCCAGCGTCACGATGTTGGAGTCGATGAGGCCCTTGGCGATCGTGGCGGCGACGGCGGTGGACATGAACGCGCCCACCAGATTCAGGACCGCCGAGAGCAGAACCGCCGTTTTGGGCTTGAGTGCGCCACTGGCGATAGAGGTCGCCATCGCGTTGCCCGTGTCGTGAAAGCCGTTGGTGAAATCGAAAGCCAGTGCCGTGATTACGACAATGATCAAGAGGAACAACTGGATGTTCACAGGGCCTGATTCTGGTGGTAGGGGCAATCCATTGTCGAATGCGGCGTGACCTGAAACGCGGGTGTATTTGGAGTCGTCGCCAGATGTTACCTTTCAGTTAACCGGAATTTCCCTGCCGTTCACCTCGGGTGTCGCGGCGTAACGGGTGCTCCGGGGGGATCTGAATGAAAATGAGCGTGATTCCGTCGGGATCGAGCACGTGCATCTCGTGCAGGCCCCACGGCTCCTGGCGCGCCTCGCGGGCGATCGGCACGCCACGGCCGCGCAGCTCGGCCTGGGTCGCCTCGAGGTCGCGCACCTGCAACCACAGTGCGCCCGGGAACGGGCCGCGGGAGTGGTCCGGGGAGCCGTACCCGGCCAGTTCCAGCAGCGACTGCCCCGCGAAAAACACTGTGCCGCCGCCGTATTCACGCGCTATCGCCAGGCCGATCTGGTCGCGATAGAAGGCCAGCGACTGCTGATAGTCCGCAGGCCGCAGCAGCATCCGGCTGGCCAGGATCTCCATAACTCGTGTCTATCACACGGCCCTGATCGAGCCGGTGCGCTCAGGTGTCGCCCTTGCGGTTGGGCTGGATGCTCTGGCGCTGCATGACGGCGTTCACCCAGCGGGGACCGAAGGTGTCCAGCGCCTTGGCGGCGATCGCCATCCGCGGCGCGATGCGCACCGGGCGGGTGCGGGCGGCGGTGATCATCCACTCACCGGCCTCCTCCGACGTCAGCGCCGGCATGCCCTGGTAGGCCTTCGTGGGTGCGATCATCGGGGTGGCCACCAGCGGGTAGTACAGCGTGGTGGAGTGCACACCCTGGTCGCCCCACTCGGTTTCCACGACCCGGCTGACCGTCGACAGCGCGGCCTTGGACGCGTTGTACACCGAGAACAGCGGCGACGCCTCCGAGAGCACCCCCCACGTCGAGACGTTGATGATGTGGCCGTCGCCACGTTCGATCATCCCCGGCGCCAGGCCGCGGATCAGGCGCAGCGGCGCGTAGTAGTTGAGCACGATGGTCCGTTCGACGTCGTGCCAGCGCTCCAGCGACTCGGCCAGCGGGCGGCGGATGGACCGGCCGGCGTTGTTGATCAGAATGTCGATGCCGCCGAGCCGTTTCTCGACGTCGGCGACCAGCGCGTCGACGGCGTCCATGTCCGAGACGTCGCACGCGATCGCCGTGGCCTCACCGCCCGCCGTGGTGATCCGCTCGGCCAGCGCGTCCAGCAGCTCCTGGCGGCGGGCGACGACGACCACCGTGGCGCCCTCGCGGGCGAACTGCTCGGCGGCGGCCTCGCCGATCCCCGACGACGCCCCGGTGAGCAGGATGCGTTTGCCCGCCAGCTCGATCGGCTTGATCAGGGGACGGTTGACCAGCACCTGCGGGGCCATCGGTGGCCGCATGGTGGCCAGCACGAACTGGTCGGCGATCCGGCGAAAGGGACTCTTGCTCACGGGACGCGAGTCTAGGCGCGCGGGCGGCGTCAGAAGTACCGGGGAAACCGGCTCCAGTCCGGGTCCCGCTTCTCCAAGAAGGCGTCACGGCCCTCGACGGCCTCGTCGGTCATGTACGCCAGCCGGGTGGCCTCGCCCGCGAACAGCTGCTGGCCCACCAGACCGTCGTCGAGCAGGTTGAACGCGAACTTCAGCATGCGTTGCGCCTGAGGCGATTTCGCGTTGATCTCGCGCGCCCACTGGATGGCCTCGGATTCCAGCTCGGCATGGTCGACGACGGCGTTGACCGCACCCATGTGGTGCATCTGCTCGGCGGTGTAGGGCCGGCCCAAAAAGAAGATCTCGCGGGCGAACTTCTGGCCGACCTGGCGGGCCAGGTACGCGCTGCCGTAGCCGCCGTCGAAGCTGCCGACGTCGGCGTCGGTCTGCTTGAAGCGGGCGTGCTCGCGGCTGGCCAGGGTGAGGTCGCAGACCACGTGCAGGCTGTGCCCGCCGCCGGCCGCCCACCCGTTGACCAGGCAGATGACCACCTTGGGCATGAACCGGATCAGCCGCTGCACCTCGAGGATGTGCAGCCGTCCGGCGCGGGCCGGGTCGACGGTCTCGGCGGTTTCGCCGCTGGCGTACTGGTAGCCGCTGCGCCCCCGGATGCGCTGATCGCCGCCCGAGCAGAATGCCCAGCCGCCGTCCTTGGGGGAGGGCCCGTTGCCGGTCAGCAACACCACGCCGACGTCCGGGGACATCCGCGCGTGGTCGAGCACCCGGTAGAGCTCGTCGACGGTGTGCGGCCGGAACGCGTTGCGCACCTCGGGCCGGTCGAACGCCACCCGCACCGTCGGGTCGTCGACGTGCCGGTGATAGGTGATGTCGGTCAGGTCGCCGAAGCCGTCGACGGGACGCCACGACTGTGCATCAAAAGAGTTGTCACTCAACGTTTTTGAACTCCTATGCCGGGTCCAGCCGAAATACCGGACACACGCCGGCCAGCGCCTCGAACTCTTCGGGACGACCGTCGGTGACCAACCCCGAGCGTTTCATGAAGCCCACCCCGGTGGGCACCTCGGTGGGAAACGCGCGCAGGAACGGGCGCGCCGCGTCGGCCGACAGCTCCACCATCCGCACCCGCTCGCAGTGCCGGCCGCGGGCCAGCGTCGCGTACTCGGCGGCGCGGACGTTGCGGATCCAATCCGCTCCCGGAAATCCGCCCACCACATAGCGTTTGCCGTCCACCGTCATCGGGGTCACCGGTGTCGACCGCGGTGTTCCGGACTTGCGGCCGGGCACGGTCAACACCACCGGGCTCTCACCGCCGAAGCTCAGGCCCAGCCGCGACATCCGGATGAAGACCTTGTTGGCCGGCTTCAGCCACCACGGAGGCTTGATCGGTGCGCCGCTTCCCATAGGCAGCGACGTTACCTCTGAAAGGGCTCGACGCCATGAGGCCGGGGCTCGGTCGCACCCACGGCGTCGAGCCGCGCCAGCGCCCCGGCGTCCAGGGACACGTCGGCCGCGGCGATGTTCTCCTCGAGGTGGGCGACGGAGCGGGTGCCCGGAATCAGCAACGTATTCGGTGCGTGCGCCAGGATCCACGCCAGCCCGACCTGGGCGCCGGTGACGCCCAACTCCCCGGCGATACCCGCCACCACCGGATCGTCGGCGACCTTCGGGAATCCCGGGAACGCCGAGCCGAGCGGAAAGTACGGCACCCACGCGATGCCCTCGGCCTGGCACAGCTGCAGCGTCGCTTCCTGGGAGCGGTCCAGCAGGCTGTAGGCGTTCTGCACACAGACGATGCCCGCGGGCAGCGCGCGCCGCAGCACCTCGAGCGGCACGGCGCTGATGCCGATCCCGCCGATCTTGCCCTCGTCGCGCAGGGCGATCATCTCGGCCAGTTGGTCGTCGAGGTCGACGATCTGGTCGCCCTCGGCGGCCAGCCCCGGGCCGAGGTCGAGCCGGCGCAGGTTCACCACCGGGATTTGGTCCAGGCCGAGCTGGCGCAGATCGTCTTCGACGGCGGCGCGCAGTTCGGCCGGCTTCTGGGCGGCAGCCAGCGGAATGGGTTGTGCGCCGGTGTAGCGGGCGCCGACCTTGCTGACGATGACGAGGTCGTCCGGGTAGGGGGCCAGTGCCGCGCGGATCCGGCGGTCCACCTCGCCGGGGCCGTAGAACGACGCGGTGTCGATGTGGTTGACGCCGAGTTCGATCGCGCGGCGCAGCACGGCGGCCGCGTCGTCGACGGTTGGTGCCTCGAACAATTGCATGGCGCCGTAGCCCATGCGGGCGACGGATTGCGTGCCGAGAGCGCCGATGCCGCCGGGTTGGGGTTGGTCTGTCATGGTGCTCCCTTGATCGTGAGACACTGAAACAAATGCGGAGGGACCTCCGCTTTCGTCAGCGTAGCAGAAACGGAGGATCCTCCGCTTTGGTGGGAAGATCGGATGCGCGCCGCAATCGCGAGCGGCTGCTCGAGGCGGCCACCGCGGCATTCACCGAAGGGGGCGGCTCGGTCTCGCTCGAGTCGATCGCCCGCGACGCCGGTGTCGGGATCGGCACGCTGTACCGCCATTTCCCCACTCGGGAGGCCCTGGTCGAGGCCGTCTACCGCGCCGAACTCGCCGAGGTGGCCGCGGCCGCCGAGCAGCTGCTGAAGCGGCATCCGGCCAAGACCGCGCTACGACGCTGGATGGATCGCTACGCGGGCTTCGTCGCCGCCAAGCGCGGCATGGCCGAGTCCCTGCAGGCCATCTTCGCTTCCGGTGCCCTCGCGCCCACCCAGACGCGCGACAGCATCGTCGGCGCCGTGGAGATGCTGTTACAGGCGGGTGCGGACGACGCGACCCTGCGCGCCGACGTGCAAGCCGACGATGTGGTGTCCAGCCTGATCGGCATCTTTTTAGCCAGCAGTTCGCCGGAGCAGACCGGCCGCATGCTCGACCTGCTGGTCGCCGGCGCGACGGCCTAGCCCGCGAGACGCCCAACCTTTCCGCGTCCGATCTCCCCGCCTCCGATCTCCCCGCCGAGCGTGACAGCACAGTCACGCTCGGTCGCGAGCGTGACTGTGCCGTCACGTTCGAGGCAAAGCCTCAGCCGACGGAGCGCTCGGCGCCCTCCCAGAACTGTGCCCGCACGGCCTTCTTGTCCGGCTTGCCCAGCCCGGTCAACGGCAGCGAGTCGGCGAGCACCACGCGCTTGGGCGACTGCACCGAGCCCTTGCGGTCCTTGACCGCGGCCTGGATCTCGGCGGTCATTTTCTCGATCGCGGCGTCGTCGCGGGGCGCGTCGGCGCGCAACACCACCACCGCGGTGACGGCTTCGCCCCACTTCTCGTCGGGCGCGCCGACCACGCACACCTGCGCGATCGCCGGGTGCTCGGCGACCACGTCCTCGACCTCGCGGGGGAACACGTTGAAGCCGCCGGTGACGATCATGTCCTTGACCCGGTCGACGATGAAGTAGAAGCCGTCCTCGTCCTCGCGGGCCATGTCGCCGGTGTGCAGCCAGCCGTCCCTGAAGGTCTCCGCGGTCGCCTCCGGCAGGTTCCAGTAGCCGCCGGCCAAAAGCGGTCCGCTGACACAGATTTCGCCCGGCTCACCCTGGGGAACGGGCTTGCCGTCCTCACCCAGCAGCGCCACGCGCGCGAACAGTGTCGGGCGCCCGCAGGAGGTGAGCCGCTTCTCGTCGTGCTCGTTCTTGGCCAGGTAGGTGATGGCCATCGGCGCCTCGGACTGCCCGTAGTTCTGGGCGAAGATCTTGCCGAAGCGGCGGATCGCTTCGGCCAGCCGAACCGGGTTGATCGCCGACGCACCGTAATAGACGGTCTGCAGCGACGACAGGTCGCGGGTGTGCGAATCCGGGTGGTCCATCAGCGCGTACAGCATCGACGGCACCAGAAAGGTGGCCGTAATGCGTTTCTCCTCAATGGTTTTCAGCACGTCGGCCGGGTCGAACTTGGGCAGCACGTGCATTTCGCCACCCTTGATCAGGGTCGGCAGGAAATACGCCGCGCCCGCGTGCGAGAGCGGGGTGATCATCAAGAACCTCGGGTCCTCCGGCCACTCCCACTCCGAGAGCTGGATCGAGGTCATCGAGGAGATCGACTGCGCGGTGCCCATCACGCCCTTGGGCTTGCCGGTCGTACCCCCGGTGTAGGTCAGGCCGATAACCTGATCCGGCGGCAGGTCCGCGGCGGCCAGCCGCTGCGGGTCGTACTTGGCCGCCTCGGCCGCCAGGTCGACCGCCACCCCGCTGAGCGCCTCGGGCACCGGGCCGATGGTCAAGATCTGCTTGAGCCCCGGCACCTTCTCCAGCAGGGCCAGCGCGCGCTCGACGAACATCGGGTTGGGGTCGATGATCAGCGAGCTGATGCCGGCGTCGTTGAGCACGTATGCGTGGTCGTCCAGCGAGCCCAGCGGGTGCAGGGCGGTGCGCCGGTAGCCGCGGGTCTGGCCGGCGCCGATGATCAGCAGCACCTCGGGGCGGTTGAGCGACAGCAGGCCGACGGCCACACCGGTGCCCGCGCCGAGCGCCTCGAACGCCTGGATGTACTGACTGATCCGCTCGGCCATCTGACCACCGGTCAGCGTGGTGTCGCCGAGGAACAGCACCGGCTTGTTCTTGTGGCGCTTGAGGGCGCCCACGAGCAGGTGGCCGTTATGGGTCGGGTTGCGCAACAGCTCGTCCGTCATGTGGCAAGACTAGAACGTGTTGCAATTTGGGTCAGCCGCACCCTCGAAGACTTCGCCTATGCGCTGCTTCCAACTGCCCTGGGATCGCTCCTGGCAACTTGAGCGATTAATCCTTCCCGGATGAAGAAACTGGAATCTCAGTTCTCAACGTCGTGGCTTTCTCAAAAGCCGCGGCCAAGTGGCGAAGTCACAATGGCGATAATGGGCAGAGGTTCAACTCACCTTCCTTAGCCTTTCCGGACCACGCGGGAAGGCACTCCCGGCAGTTCGCCATACCGCCCACGGAATTTCCTGGCTGCTCATAGCATTAGCTAGCCGAGCGCTTAGGAGGCGATGTGAAGCCCAGTCAGTACCCGCAGTCGCTGCCTCCGCCTATGTGGTGTCCGGACCCCGCAGGCACCAATCGGCTCCGCTGGTGGGACGGCTCCAAGTGGACCGATCACTATGCGCGAGTTCCCGCGCCAGAGCCCGCCGTAGCGGCTGTGTCCGCTCTACCTGCCACGCGCAAACCATCGTTGGTCACTGGCTACACGCGCCGGGCAATGCCCCCGATAAGGGCGAACGGTCGAAAATCATCTCCACTTGCCGATGTCGTCACTGCGGCGACACTTGAAGAGCCCCGCTATCCCCTCGAAGAGCAGGTCGAGGTTGTCGGCGAGACGTACCGCGCCAAAGACATTCGCCGGGTTTTCCAGGAAGCCGGAATGCCGATCACCGAAAGTGGCGTGACCCTAAAGTCAGTCCGCTGCATCCTCGTTCCTGAGCCATGGAATGAACACGACCCGAATGCGGTCGCTGTGATGGTCGGGCAAAACCACGTCGGTTACCTTGCCGCTGACCTTGCTGCCTCGTACACCGATGGCCTCCTGCGCATCGCGCGGCTGGGCAGTCTGGCGACAGGTGAGGCGAGGATCTGGGCGAAGAGCGACGACGGGATCATCCGGGCACGCGTGACAATCCTTATCCCGGAGGCGTCCCAATTCGACTAGGCAGGCGTCGTCACGCGGCAGTTCGTCCGTACAGGGCGCGTATTAGACCGGTTTTGTCCCACCGCGGCCCTGAAGTCTGGCAGCGCACCGACAGACGATGATTCAGCCGCGAACTAAGGTCGCAAAATTAAGAAATGAGATTGCCACTCGCTGTCTCACATCAACACAAGGTCAGATCGATCGCCGCGTCCAGTCTCCGTTAGTTATGCCGGTGACTGCCACGGATAGACCACGTCGACGTATTCGTCGCGGGACACGACGAGCGTTTTGGTGGGCGTGGACATGTCGACGTAGAAGTGCCCCTTGGCTGGACGACCTACGCTGCCCTCGTCGCTGAGAACAGCAAGGTCTTCGATGATTTCGGCGGCCTTCGCTTCGTCAAGCCGCCACACCACGTGGATGGGGTCGAGTTCTATATCGGCAGTTTCGGACTCAATATGGAACTCGTGCGTCACTCCGTCACGCTCCAGTCGCGATGCCCCGTGCTGCTTGGCCTCACTGAGTGCGGCTTTGAGCTTGTCGACCCCGCCGCCGTCCAAAGTCAATAAAACTGCGTCATCGCCGAAATAAAATTCAGGAAGGAAGTTGACGCGAATGATGCTCATGAGTCTCCACTTACGGCCGGTTTCCGCTGGTCCTGCTGGGATTGGTGTCGTTGACAACGAGGTAAGTTCTGGGCGGCAATGCCGTCTAATTTTGCGACAGCGACTGGCAACATCAGGACAACTCCGCCGCGTGGCTGCCGCCGGAGAACTCATGCATGAAATGTCTCCCGGTCACTAGGATCCTTATCCATGGGGCAGGCAGATCTCGTCGTCACCGGAACCATCCTGACCGTCGACGAGGCGCGGCCCACCGCGGAGGCGCTCGCCGTGGCCCACGGCAAGATCGTCGCCGTTGGAACCCGTGCCGAGGTCGCCGAGCTCATCGGCCCCGCCACCCAGAGCGTCGACGTCGGTGACGGCTGCGTCATGCCGGGATTCGTTGAGGCCCATGGCCATCCGCTGATGGAGGCCGTCGCCCTCTCAGACCGCCTCGTCGACATCCGCCCGGTCACCATGCGCAGCGCCGACGACGTCGTCTCCGCGGTGCGCTCCGAGGTCACGCGACGCGGATCCGACGGCGCCTACCTCAACGGCTGGGATCCCCTGCTGCAGAACGGTCTTCCCGAGCCGACGCTGGGCTGGCTCGACGGCATCGCGCCCGACACCCCGCTGGTGATCATGCACAACTCCGGGCACAAGGCGTATTTCAATACGACCGCCGCCCAGCTGCACGGCCTGAACCGCGACACCCCCGACCCCAAGGGCGCCAAGTACGGCCGCGATGCCGACGGCGAACTCGACGGCACCGCCGAGGAGACCGGCGCCGTGTTCCCGCTGCTGGGCGGGGTCATCGACTTCGCCGACTACCCACGGATGCTGCTCGCCGAGTGCGCTCGGCTCAACCGCGCCGGGCTGACCACCTGCTCGGAGATGGCGTTCGACCCCGGCTTCCGGCCAATGGTCGAACAGCTGCGCGGCCAGCTGACGGTCCGGCTGCGCACCTATGAGATCTCCAACCCGCAGATGTCCACCGACGCCACGCCCGGGCAGGGCGACGACATCCTGCGCCAGGTCGGCATCAAGATCTGGGTCGACGGCTCGCCCTGGATCGGCAACATCGACCTCTCGTTCCCGTACCTGGACACCGAGGCCACCCGCACCATCGGCGTCGTGCCGGGGTCGTGCGGCTGCGCCAACTACACCGCCGAGCAGCTGCACGAGATCGTCGGTGCCTACTTCCCGCTCGGCTGGCCGATGGCCTGCCACGTGCAGGGCGACGCCGGCGTCGACACCATCCTCGACGTCTACGAGGAGGTGCTCAGGCGCCATCCGCGCGACGACCACCGACTGCGGCTCGAGCATGTCGGCGCCATCCGTCCCGAACAGCTGCGGCGCGCGCACGACCTCGGGGTCACCTGCAGCATCTTCGTCGACCAGATCCACTACTGGGGCGACGTCATTGTCGACGGGTTGTTCGGCGAGGAGCGCGGAACCCGTTGGATGCCAGCGGGATCCGCGGTGGCCACCGGCATGCGGATCTCGCTGCACAACGACCCGCCGGTCACGCCCGAGGAGCCGCTGCGCAACATCAGCGTGGCGGTGACCCGTACGGCGCCCAGCGGCCGGGTGCTCGGACCCGAGGAGCGACTCACGGTCGAGCAGGCCATCCGCGCGCAGACCATCGACGCCGCCTGGCAGCTGTTCGCCGACGACGTGATCGGCTCGCTGGAGGTCGGCAAGTACGCCGACCTGGTCGTGCTCTCGGCCGACCCGCGCACCGTGCCGCCCGAGCAGATCGCCGACCTCGACGTGCGGGCGACGTATCTGGCGGGCCACCAGGTCTACGGCGCGTGACCCCGACGCGCCCACCCCGGCTGGAAGACCTGCTGGACCGCCTGCACGTGGTCTCGCTGCCCATGCGGGTGCGGTTCCGCGGCATCACCACCCGCGAAGTCGCGCTCATCGAGGGCCCGGTCGGCTGGGGGGAGTTCGGGGCTTTCCTCGAATACGAGCCGCCCGAGGCCGCGCATTGGCTGGCCTCGGGCATCGAGGCCGCCTACCGGCAGCCGCCGGCGGCGCGCCGGGACCGCATCCCGATCAACGCCACGGTGCCGGCCGTGCCCGCCGCCCAGGTGGGCGAGGTGCTGGCCCGCTTTCCCGGCGCCGGGACGGCCAAGGTGAAGGTCGCCGAGCCCGGCCAGACGCTGGCCGACGACGTCGCCCGGGTCAACGCCGTGCGCGAGCTGGTGCCGACCGTGCGGGTGGACGCCAACGGCGGCTGGAGCGTCGAGCAGGCGGTCGATGCGGCCGCGGCGTTGACGGCCGACGGCCCGCTGGAGTACCTCGAACAACCCTGCGCGACGGTCGGTGAACTAGCCGAGTTGCGTCTCCGGGTCGACGTGCCGATCGCCGCCGACGAGAGCATCCGCAAGGCCGAGGACCCGCTGGCCGTGGTCCGCGCCGGCGCCGCCGACGTCGCGGTACTCAAAGTCGCTCCGCTGGGCGGGATTTCGGCCATGCTCGCCATCGCCGACCAAATCGACGTTCCCATCGTGGTCTCCAGCGCGCTGGACTCGGCGGTCGGGATCGGCGCCGGGCTGACCGCCGCGGCCGCCCTGCCGCAGCTTCGGCACGCCTGCGGGCTGGGCACCGGCGGGCTGTTCGTGGACGACGTCGCCGAGGCGGCACCGCCCGTCGGCGGGAGCCTGGCCGTCGGGCCGGTGACGCCGGATCCGGCGCGGCTGCGCACACTCGCGGCAGCGCAGCAGCGTCGGCAGTGGTGGATCGACCGGGTCAAGGCGTGCCATCGGTTGCTTGTACCGTCGTCCGGGTGATCAACCTGGCTTACGACGACCGCGGCTCCGGTGAGCCCGTGGTCTTTATCGCCGGCCACGGCGGCGCCGGACGGACCTGGCACCCCTATCAAGTTCCCGCGTTCCTGGCGGCCGGATACCGCGTCATCACCTTCGACAATCGCGGGATCGGCGCCACGGAGAACGCCGAGGGCTTCTCGACGCAAACCATGGTCGCCGACACCGTCGCGCTGATCGAAGGGCTGAACGCCGCCCCCGCCCGCATCGTCGGAATGTCGATGGGCGCCTTCATCACCCAGGAACTCATGCTCGCCCGGCCCGATCTGGTCAGCGCGGCGGTCCTGATGGGCACCCGCGGCCGCATGGACCGCGCGCGGCAGTTCTTCCGCGACGCCGAGGCCGAACTGTCCGACGCCGGCGTCACTCTGCCGGCCTCCTATGAGGCGAAAATCCGCCTGCTCGAGAACTTTTCCCGCAAGACCCTCAACGACGACACCGCGGTCGCCGACTGGATCGCCATGTTTTCCACCTGGCCTGTCAAGCCCACCCCGGGCATGCGCGCCCAGCTGGATGTCGCGCCCTACACCAGCCGGCTGTCGGCCTACCGCAGCATCGCGACGCCGGTGCTGGTGCTCGGCTTCTCCGACGACGTCCTGACGCCGCCGTATCTGGGCCGGGAGGTCGCCGACGCGCTGCCCAACGGCCGCTACATGCAGATCCCCGACACCGGGCACCTCGGCTTCTTCGAACGGCCCGACGCCGTCAACGCCGCCATGCTCAAGTTCTTCGCCGAGCCGCGCTAGGCGCCCAACGTCGACTTGTGGGGCGAAATCCCCCGAGAAGGCCGCAGCAACTCCACGTTCGGCGCGCGTTCCGGGGGGCTGGGTTGAACTGCCCGCCTTCTCCTGCCGTCGCTGTGCGGCGGGCGTCGTCTGCGGGCTGTGACACCCTGTAGGAGTGAACCCCTCGACGACACAGGCTCGCGTCGTCGTCGACGAGCTGATTCGCGGCGGTGTCCGCGACGTGGTGCTGTGTCCGGGTTCGCGGAACGCCCCGCTCGCCTTCGCGCTGCAGGACGCCGACCGCTCTGGCCGGATCCGGCTGCACGTCCGCATCGACGAGCGCACGGCCGGCTATCTGGCCATCGGCCTGGCGATCGCCGCCGGCTCGCCGGTGTGCGTCGCCATGACGTCGGGCACCGCCGTCGCCAACCTGGGCCCCGCCGTGGTGGAGGCCAACTACGCCCGGGTGCCGCTGATCGTGCTCTCGGCCAACCGCCCCTACGAGCTGCTGGGCACGGGGGCCAACCAGACCATGGAACAGCTGGGCTACTTCGGCACCCAGGTCCGCGCCACCATCAGCCTGGGCCTCGCCGAGGACGCCCCCGAGCGGTTGGACGCACTCAACGCCACCTGGCGCTCGGCCACCTGCCGGGTCCTGGTGGCCGCCACCGGGTCACGCACCGCCAACGCCGGCCCCGTCCAGTTCGACATCCCGCTGCGCGAGCCGCTGGTGCCGGATCCCGAGCCCCACGGCACGGTGATCCCGCAGGGCCGCCCGGGCGGCCGACCCTGGACCTACACCCCGCCGGTGACCTTCGACCAGCCGCTGGACATCGACCTCACGCCCGACACGGTCGTCATCGCGGGCCACGGCGCCGGCACCCACCCCGCCCTCGCCCAGCTGCCCACCGTGGCCGAACCGACCGCTCCGGCCCCGGAGAACCCGCTACACCCCCTGGCGCTGCCGCTGCTGCGGCCCAAGCAGGTGATCATGCTCGGCCGCCCCACGCTGCACCGTCCGGTGTCGACGCTGCTGGCCGACCCCCACGTGCCGGTGTTCGCACTGACCACCGGCCCCCGCTGGCCCGACGTCTCGGGAAACTCGCAGGCCACCGGCACGCGGGCGGTCACCACCGGGGCGCCCAACCCGGCGTGGCTGCACCGCTGCGCGGAGACCAACCGGCACGCCAACGACGCGGTGCGCGGCCAGCTCGCGGCGCACCCGCTGACCACCGGCCTGCACGTCGCCGCGGCCGTGGCCGACGCGCTGCGGCCCGGTGACCAGCTGGTGCTCGGGGCATCCAACCCCGTCCGCGACGCGGCGCTGGTCGGCCTGGACACCCACGGCATCCGGGTGCGCTCCAATCGCGGGGTCGCCGGCATCGACGGCACGGTGTCCACCGCGATCGGGGCGGCCCTTGCCCACGAGCGGGACGGGAACGCGGGCGGTCCGGCGCGCACCGTCGCGCTGATCGGCGATCTGACCTTCGTGCATGACAGCTCCGGGCTGCTGATCGGCCCCACCGAACCCACCCCCCGCGGCCTGACCATCGTGGTCTCCAACGACAACGGCGGCGGCATCTTCGAGCTGCTCGAGCAGGGCGACCCGCGCTTCTCCGACGTGTCGTCGCGGATTTTCGGGACCCCGCACGACGTCGACGTGGGGGCACTGTGCCGCGCGTATCACGTGGAAAGCCGCCAGATCGAGGTCGGCGAATTGCACGCCGCCCTCGACGAACCCGGCCCCGGGATGCGGGTGCTGGAAGTCAAGGCGGACCGCTCCTCGCTGCGGCAGCTGCACGCCGCCATCAAGGCGGCGCTGTGAGGCGCGAATAGATGACGAGATCTCCAAAGGTTCTGCTGCACATACTGATTCACGGACGCAGTGACGAACCTCCGAAAACACGTGCCAGGATCGCGTTGCGGTGGGCCCGGATCGCGGTGTTGATCGTCGCCGGCCTGGTCACGCTGCAGTCGGTGCTGTTGGTGGCCGGCGCCTGGCGCAACGACCTTGCGATCACGCACAACATGGGCGTCGCGCAGGCGGAGGTGCTCAGCGCCGGGCCGCGCCGCTCCACCATCGAATTCGTCACCCCCGAGCGGACCACCTACCGCCCCGAACTCGGTGTGCTCTACCCGTCGCATCTGGCGACCGGGATGCGGATCTACGTGGAGTACAACAAGAACGACCCGAACCTGGTCCGCGTGCAGCACCGCAACGCCGGCCTGGCGATCATCCCGGCGGGATCCATCGCGGTGGTGGCCTGGCTGGGGGCCGCGGCCCTGCTGATAGCGCTGGCACTGGGAGACAAATGGCTGGACCGCCGCGCCCCAAGCGCCGAACCTGCAAATTTCGCGTGACGGACGCCCGGAGGCAACCTTGTCGACAGGCGGCGCTGAGACGGTGATGGGGTGCGCGTTGCCATCGTCGCGGAATCTTTCCTGCCGGAAGTCAACGGTGTCAGCCACTCGGTGATCCGGGTGCTCGAGCACCTGCGCCGCACCGGCCACGAGGCCCTCGTCATCGCCCCCGACACGCCGCCCGGTGCACCGCCGGCGGAGCGCATTCACGACGGCATCCGGGTGCACCGGGTGCCCTCACGCATGTTCCCGAAGGTGACCACACTGCCGCTCGGGGTGCCGACGCCCCGGCTGGTGAGCGTGTTGCGCGGATTCGACCCGCACGTCGTGCATCTGGCGTCGCCGGCGCTGCTGGGCTATGGCGGGGTGCGCGCGGCGCGGTGGCTGGGGGTGCCGACGGTCGCGGTGTATCAAACCGACGTCCCGGGGTTCGCGGCCAGCTACGGCATCCCGATGACGGCCCGGGCCGCGTGGGCCTGGTTCCGCCACCTGCACGGGCTCGCCGACCGTACCCTGGCGCCGTCGAGTGTGACGATGGAAGCCCTTGTCGCCCAGCGC
Source organism: Mycobacterium marseillense (assembly GCF_010731675.1). NCBI lineage: Bacteria > Bacillati > Actinomycetota > Actinomycetes > Mycobacteriales > Mycobacteriaceae > Mycobacterium > Mycobacterium marseillense. Next base: position 3,108,950 of record NZ_AP022584.1, on the reverse strand, counting down.
TTCCCGCGGGTACACCGGTGGGCGCGCGGCGTCGATGTGCTGCGGTTCGCGCCGTCGGCGCGCGACGAGGCGCTGCGGCGACGATGGTCGCCGGATGGCAAGCCCATCGTCGGGTTCGTGGGCCGGCTCGCGCCCGAGAAACACGTCGAGCGGCTCGCCGGGCTGGCCGCCGGCGGCGAGGTCCAGCTCGTCATCGTGGGCGACGGCGTCGACCGCGACAAACTGCAATCGGCAATGCCGACAGCGGTTTTCACGGGTGCGCTCTACGGCGACGAGCTCGCCGCGGCGTACGCCAGCATGGACGTTTTCGTGCATCCCGGTGAGCACGAGACGTTCTGTCAGGTCGTGCAGGAAGCGCTGGCGTCGGGGTTGCCGGTGATCGCCCCCGACGCCGGCGGCCCACGCGACCTCGTCACCCCGTGGCGCACCGGCCTGCTGTTGGGGGTCAACGAGTTCGAGGCCCGGCTGCCCGAGGCCGTCGCGCACCTGATCGCCGAACGGGCGCGCTACGCGCCGGCCGCGCGGCGCAGCGTGGTCGGCCGCAGCTGGCCGGTCATCTGCGACGAGCTGCTCGGCCACTACGAGGCGGTGCTGTCGCCGTTCGAGCGGCGGCGCCTGTTCGCCAGGCGGTACGCGCAGGGCCAGTGACGGCCCACCCTCAGCCCTGCGCCAGCTCCGCGACGGGCTGCCATTCCTCCCAGTTGCGGATCCGGCTCTCGTAGTCGGCCTTGGCCGTCTCCAACGGTGACGACCCGAAGAACGCTCGCAGCGGCGGCTTTTCGGCGTCGACCACCTTGAGGAGTGCGGCCGCCGAGGCGGTCGGGTCACCCGGGCTGGCCCACCGCCGGCTGCGTTCGGCCGCAACGGCGGCGCGAAGGTCGTCGTAGGCGGGCAATGGCTCGGCGTGCCTGGCCGACGGACCGGCCCAGTCGGTGTCGAAGCCGCCCGGCTCGATCAGCGTGACGTGGACACCGAACGGGGCGACCTCCTGGGCCAGCGCCTGCGAAAAGCCTTCCAGCGCCCACTTCGACGCGTGGTACATGCCGACCAACGGGAACGCGGTGATGCCCCCGATCGAGGACACCTGGATGATGTGGCCGCTGCCCTGCTCGCGCAGGTACGGCAGCGCGGCCTGGGTGATCCACAGCGCCCCAAAGACATTGGTCTCGATCTGGTCGCGTGCGTCTCGCTCGGAGAGTTCCTCGACGAACCCGAACTGCCCGTAGCCGGCGTTGTTCACCACGATGTCGAGCCGACCGAAGTGGTCGTGCGCCCGCGTGACCGCCGCGAAGTCCGCGTCGCGGTCGGTGACGTCCAATTGAATTGGCAACAGCGCGTCGCCGTACTTGTGCGCCAAGTCGTCCAGCGACGCCGTATCGCGCGCGGTGGCGGCGACCCTGTCGCCGCGCTCCAGCGCCGCGATCGCCCAGGCCCGTCCGAAACCGCGCGATGTACCGGTGATAAACCACACTTTGTCAGTCACGCCGAGTTGCAACGCTGCTGCCGCCGCGGAATTCCCGAAGGGTAGCGTCCGTGTGGTGAGCCGCGCCGAGTTGGACAAGGACCCCCGCGACGTCGCGTCGATGTTCGACGGCGTCGCCCGGCGCTACGACCTGACCAACACCGTGCTGTCGATGGGCCAGGACCGCTCCTGGCGCAAGGCCACCCGGGCGGCGCTGGAGATCGGGCCCGGCCAGCAGGTGCTGGACCTCGCCGCGGGCACCGCGGTCTCGACCGCCGAGCTGAAGAAGTCCGGGGCGTGGTGTGTGGCCGCCGATTTCTCGGTCGGCATGCTGGCCGCGGGGGCGGCGCGCGACGTGCCGAAGGTCGCCGGCGACGCCACCAGGCTGCCGTTCGCCGACGACGTATTCGATGCTGTCACAATCAGTTTCGGGTTGCGCAACGTCGTCGACACCCAAGCCGCGCTGCGTGAGATGGCGCGCGTCACCCGCCCGGGCGGCCGACTGGTGGTGTGCGAGTTCTCCACGCCCACCAACGGCCTGTTCGCCACCGTCTACAAGGAGTACCTGATGCGGGCGCTGCCGCGGGTGGCGCGGGCGGTGTCGAGCAACCCCGAGGCCTACGTGTACCTGGCGGAGTCGATCAGGGCGTGGCCCGATCAGGAGGGGTTGGCGCAGCAGCTGACCCAGGCCGGCTGGGTGGGGGTGCGGTGGCGCAACCTGACGGGCGGCATCGTCGCCCTACACGCGGGGTACCTGCCCCCGCGCTGAGGCGGTTTTAGTGATTGCCGGCCGCTTGGACGACGTCGATGTGCTCCGGGCAGTAGTGGTCGACCGCCGCGCCGAGGAACTGCAGCGACTGGCCCTCGGAGGTGCCGCGCGGCAGGTTGCGCTGGATGAACGTCGCGGACTGGTGGGCGTCGTGGTCGACGCCGTGGTCAATCCGGTCGCAGGTGATCTTGCCCAGCCACGCCAGTTGGTCCTGCGGCTGGTAGATGCCGAAGCCGTTGACGGTGTTCTTGAACGGCGCGTCGTAGTCGCTCGGGGGCGACGGCGTCCGTGGGGTCGGGTACGGCGCCGTCGGCGGCGGATCCGCCTGCGCGGGCGCGGAGAGCTGCGCCGGCGCGCCCAGCGCGAAAGCAGCAACGGCAGCGGCAGCGGCACCGATAGTAGCCAGCATCGTTCCCTTCATTAGCTGGACTATACACGCCCGGTAGGAAGCGCGCCGACAAACGGGGAGCGCCGATGGAGCGCCCCGGCAGGGCCGCCGTACCCCCCGACCAGCGGCGATGCGGCCGCCGCTCAGCTGAACGGTGTGCGGCGGTCGATCAGTCGCGACAGCCGGCCCCCGCCCCGCCAGGCGCGCGCCACCCAGTCCGCGTCCTCGTCGGTGACCAGGTTGGCCATCACCCGCACCGCGATGGTCATCAGCGTCGTCGAGCGCATCGCGATCGGCCCGGTCGCGGGCAGGAACCGCTGAAAGGTCAGCAGCAGCGCCAGCCGACGCGCCACCGAGAAGCCGCGACCGTAGTGCTGCCGCAGCAGCGACGGCCAGACTTGCGACAGGTCGCGGCCGTCCAATAACGCGAGCATTTCAGCGGCCAGCCGGCCCGTCTCCAGCCCGTAGTCGATGCCTTCGCCGTTGAGCGGGTTCACGCACGCCGCGGCGTCGCCGATCAGCATCCAGTTGGCCCCGGCCACGCCGGACACCGCGCCGCCCATCGGCAGCAGCGCCGACGACACCGCCCGGGGTGGGCCGGTGAAGCCCCACTCGTCGCGGCGCAGGTCGGCGTAGTGGTCGATCAGCGGCCGCAGCGCCAGATCCGCGGACCGTTTCGACGTCGACAACGCCCCGACGCCGATGTTCACCTCGCCGTTGCCGAGCGGGAAAATCCAGCCGTAGCCGGGCAACACCGCGCCGTCGGGGCCGCGCAGTTCCAGGTGCGAGGTCAGCCACGGGTCGTCGGCGCGCGGGGTGCTCAGATAGCCGCGGGCGGCGACGCCGTACACGGTCTCCTGATGCCACCGGCGGCCCAGCTTGCGCCCCAGCGATGAACGGGCGCCGTCGGCCACGATCAGGTGGCGGCACCCGACGTCAGTGCCGTCGGCCAGTGTCACCGACGTCACCCGTCCCATCGAGTCATGTTGCACACCAACGGCTTTCGTTCCCAGAAGCATCTCCGCCCCGGAATCCTCGGCGACTTTGCGGATCCGGTCGTCCAGCTCGACGCGGGCTACCGCGCTGCCGGTGGACGGGAAGGACGGGCCGGGCCAGTCCACCTCCACCTCGCCGCCGAACCCACTCATCCGCAGCCCCCGGTGCCGGATGCGGGTGTCCAGCCAGTCCCCGAGGCCCAGGCGTTCGCACTCGGCGACCGCCCGCGGGGTCAGGCCGTCGCCGCAGGCCTTGTCGCGGGGAAAGCTCGCCGAATCGATGATCACGACGTCGTGGCCCGCGCGCGCGGCCCAGGCCGCCGCCGCCGAACCGGCAGGTCCGGCGCCGATGACCACCACGTGGGCTCGGGTCGCTCCCGTCTTCATGCACACCAGTATGTTTGGTGCCGTGAATACTCCGGCGACGGTGGTGGCGGGCGTTGATCTCGGCGACGCGGCCTTCGCGGCGACGGTGCGCGACGGTGTCGGGCGGATCGAGCAGCTCATGGACACCGAACTGCGCAGCGCCGACGAGATCATGACCGAGTCGCTGACCCACCTGTTCAAGGCCGGCGGCAAGCGGTTCCGGCCGCTGTTCACGGTGCTGTCGGCGCAGCTGGGGCCGGACCCCGACGCCGCGGACGTGACGATCGCCGGCGCCGTGATCGAGCTGGTGCACCTGGCGACGCTGTATCACGACGACGTGATGGACGAGGCCGAGGTGCGTCGCGGGACGCCCACCGCCAACGTGCGCTGGGGCAACAACGTCGCGATCCTGGCCGGGGACTATCTGTTCGCCACCGCCTCGCGGCTGGTGTCGAGGCTGGGGCCCGAGGCGGTTCGGCTCATCGCCGAGACGTTCGCCCAGCTGGTGACCGGCCAGATGCGCGAGACCCGCGGCCTGACGGGGGCGGCCGAAGGGGCGGATCCGATCGAGCACTACCTGAAGGTGGTGTACGAGAAGACCGCGTGCCTGATCGCCGCGGCGGGCCGCTTCGGCGCGATGTTCTCGGGCGCCGACCCCGAGCAGGTGGAGCGGCTGAGCCGCCTCGGCGGCATCGTGGGCACCGCTTTCCAGATTTCCGACGACATCATCGACATCGACAGCGACTCCCACGAGTCCGGCAAACTGCCCGGCACCGACGTGCGCGAGGGTGTGCACACCTTGCCGATGGTCTACGCAATGCGCGAACCCGGTCCCGAAGCGGCGCGGCTGCGCGAGCTGCTGGTCGGGCCGATCGACGACGACGCGGCGGTGGCCGAGGCGCTGACGCTGCTGCGGGCGTCGGCGGGCATGGCCAAGGCCAAGCAGTCGCTGCGCGAGTACGCGGCGCAGGCGCATGCGGAGCTGGCCCTGCTGCCCGACGTCCCCGGCCGGCACGCGCTGCAGACGCTGGTCGACTACACCATCAGCCGGCACGGCTAGCCGGTCACGGAACTCCTTCGGCCGTCTCGGGCGTTCAATAGTCGACAATGAACGAGCGTTCGACAGTGTTGCGAGGAGGACAGCGATGACCTGGCATCCGCATACCAACAGGCTCAAGACCTTCGCCCTGTTGGTCGGCATGTCCGCGTTGATCGTGTTCGTGGGCTCGCTGTTCGGCAAGACCGCGATGTTTTTGGCGGTGCTGTTCGCCATCGGCATGAACGTCTACACGTACTACAACAGCGACAAGTTGGCACTGCGGGCGATGCACGCGCAGCCGGTCTCCGAGCTCCAGGCGCCCGCGATGTACCGGATCGTTCGTGAGCTGGCCACCGCCGCGCACCAGCCGATGCCCCGGCTCTACATCAGCGACACCAACGCGCCCAACGCGTTCGCGACCGGCCGCAATCCGCGCAACGCCGCGGTGTGTTGCACCACGGGCATTTTGGGCATCCTGACCGAGCGCGAGCTGCGCGCTGTGCTGGGTCATGAGCTGTCGCATGTCTACAACCGCGACATCCTGATCTCGTGCATCGCCGGGGCGATGGCGTCGGTGATCACCGCGCTGGCCAACATGGCGATGTTCGCCGGCATGTTCGGTGGTAACAACCGCGACGGCGAGAATCCCTTTGCGCTGCTGCTGGTTTCGTTGCTCGGTCCGATCGCGGCGACGGTCGTGCGCCTGGCGGTATCGCGGTCGCGGGAATATCAGGCGGACGAATCGGGCGCGGTGTTGACCGGTGACCCGCTGGCCCTGGCGTCGGCGCTGCGCAAGATCTCCGGTGGGGTGCAGGCGGCCCCGCTTCCGCCCGAGCCCCAGCTGGCCAGTCAGGCACACCTGATGATCGCCAGCCCGTTCCGGGCCGGCGAGCGGATCGGGTCGCTGTTTTCCACGCACCCGCCGATCGAGGATCGCATCCGCCGACTCGAGCAGATGGCCGGGCGGTAGGAAACGGCGCCAAAACGGCACGTGCACACCGGCCGAACCGCACGTAACATCGGAGTTAGCTGTAGTCCTTGGGCTTTCCGTTGATGGAAGCGGTGATTGCGATGTCGGACTCTAACTCGATCGATATTCACGAAGCCGGGCTGGCGCTGAATCTGCCCGATCTGATCTTCGAGACCCGCGCCGGTGCCGGGATGAACCAGGACCAACTGGCCCAGGCCCTCGGCACCACCCGGGAGGCCGTGGCCGCGTGGGAGAGCGGGGACGAGGTGCCGCGCGTCGACGTGCTGCAGCGCCTGGCGGAAGTCTGCGGCAAGCGGCTGCACATCAGGATCGACGTCGACTGACCGTCCGGCGCAATTACGCGGCGGCCCCGGGTCTTTGCGCCTCGACCAACTGTTCGTCCGCGCCCCGGTGACCCGTCTCGACTACGCCCCGGATGTGGACCGTCCCGCCCGTCGCCTCGTGCTGTCGCTGCCAGTCGGTAATCGTTTGGTGCGCAGCGTGATCGAGGTAGTGCACCGCAATGGCGACCGTCACGGTCGCGCCCTGCGGAAGCGCTGTCAGGATCCGCGTCAGCCGCGGTAGCGCCAGGAAGGTGCAGGCCGCACCCTCGATGGATACCCGCCATTCGTCGTCAACCGGCTCCGCCTCGATCTTGGCCCGGATCACCCGCCACCCGGTCAGTGCGATGGCCAGCGCCAGCCCGATCAACACGCCGTGCAACAGGTTGAGGAAGATGACGCTGACGGCCGTCACCACGTACACGGCGAGATCGCCGTTCTTCATTGCGGTTTCGATGTGGGCCGGCTTGAGCAGCTGGACGCCGATGACGATCAGCAGTCCGGCAAGGGCGGCGGTGGGGATCTCTTCGACCAGGCCGGCGAACGGAATCGTGAACAGCAGGATCCAGACGCCGTGCATGATCGAGGACGCCCGGGATCTGGCGCCCGCGATGACATTCGTGGAGCTGCGGACGATGACCCCGGTGATCGGCAGCCCGCCGACGGTCCCGGAGATGATGTTGGCGGCGCCCTGTCCCACGAGCTCGCGGTTGAAGTCGGTGCGTGGCCCGTTGTGCATCCTGTCGACCGACACCGCTGACAGCAGGCTCTCGACGCTGGCAATGAGCGCGACGGTGATCACCCCGACGGTGAACGCGCCCCAGTTGCCGTGGGGAAGGTCGGGTAGCCGCAGCGCGTCCAGCGGTGACCCCTCGAGGTCGATCCGGCGCACGTGGAATCCGAAGACGACCGAGATCACCGTGACCGCCATGATGGCGACCAGGGGACCCGGAATGCGGCGGGCCTTGGCGGGCATCCACCGCCAGGCGACCAGGATGACGATCACCAGTACGCCCAGGATCACTCCCGGCCGGTGCGCGCCGATGATCTGCCCGGGCAGGCCGATCAGGTTGTGCCAGGCGGTGCTCTTGGATTTTCCGCCCAGCAACACGTGCGCCTGCTGCAGGGCGATCGTGATGCCGATGCCGGCCAGCATGGCGTGCACGACGACCGGCGAAATTGCCAGGGCGGCGCGCGCCACGCGGCTGAGCCCCAGCAGCACTTGCAGGGTTCCGGCGGCGACGGTGATCAAACACGTGATGCCCCAACCGAACTCGGAAACCAGGCCGGCGACGACGACGGTCAGCCCGGCCGCCGGGCCGCTGACTTGCAGCGGGGAGCCACCCAGAGCGCCGACGACGATGCCCCCGACGACCGCGGCGATCAGGCCGGCGAGCACCGGGGCGCCCGAGGCGATCGCGATTCCCAGCGACAGCGGGAGCGCGACCAGAAAAACCACCAGCGAGGAGGGCAGGTCGTGCCGGATGATGCCGCGCAACCGGTCGGCGCGCGACGCGGTGGGAAGCCGATCGCCCGCCCGTTCAATGTCTTGCATCGGTCCCGTCCCTCGTTGGGAGTTTGCGGGGGATGTTCCGATATCCGCCCTTCTTGCGGCCAGTTACATCTTCGTAACGGGTTGGCGTGCAGCGGATTACACCCGGGTGGCCCGCAGGAGCGCAGCCGGAAAATCGCTGACTACCTGGTCTGACGGTATTTTGCTGGCAAACGGGGGTCAAGCGGACGTGCGCGGCCCATAGAGAACGCAAAGATTTGAATTTGGCCAGCGAAAGGCGCCCAGGTCAGAAGCCCGCGCCGTGCACCTCGTGACCCGGCACCTCGGCGATCAGGCCCCGGTAGGCCTCCTCGACGGAGGAGCCGTGGTTGATCACGGCGTCGACCTCGCGGGCGATCGGCATGGTGAGGCCGAACTCGTTGGCAAACTCCATGATCACGCTGGCCGCCTTGACGCCCTCGGCGACCTGGTTCATCGAGGCGATGATCTCATCGATCGGCTTGCCCGCCCCTAGTTGTTCACCGACGTGCCGGTTGCGGCTGCGCTGGCTGGTGCACGTGACGATCAGGTCGCCCAGCCCGGCCAGTCCCGGGAAGGTGTCGGGGTCCCCGCCGACCGCGACGCCCAGCTTCGTCATTTCCCGCAGCGCGCGGGCGATCACCAGAGCGCGGGTGTTTTCGCCGATGCCCAGCGAGTACCCCATGCCCACGGCGATGGCGAACACGTTCTTCAGAGCCCCGGCCATTTCCGCGCCGATGACGTCGTCGGTGGTGTACACGCGGAAGCGCCGGGTGCGGAACAGCCCGGACAGCCGGGTCGCCAGATGCTGGTCGGGCATGGCCAGCACCGCGGCGGCGGCGTAACCCTCGGCCACCTCGCGCGCGATGTTCGGCCCGGCCAGGATGCCCGCGGGGTGCCCGGGCAGCACCTCCTCGACGATCTGGGACATCCGCATGTTGGTGCCCTGCTCGAGCCCTTTGACCAGTGACACCACCGGCACCCACGGCCGCAGTTCCCTGGCCAGCTCGGTGAGCACCCCGCGGAAGCCGTGCGAGGGCACGCCCATGACGACCACGTCGGCCGAGTTCGCCGCCTCGGCGAAGTCCGTGGTGGCGCGCAGGGTGTCGCTCAGCACGACGTCGTTGCCGAGGTAGCGGCTGTTGCGGTGGTTGTCGTTGATGTCGGCGGCGGTCTCCTCGGAGCGCACCCACTGCAGTGTCGGTCCGCGGCGCGCGCAGATTGAGGCCACGGTGGTGCCCCAGGAACCCCCACCGAGGACAACGACTTTGGGTTCGCGCTTCTCAGATGCCATGGCGATCAGCGTATTGCCGACATCTGAGATTTGGGAGCAGTTCACGAACTCCCGTGCGCACCTATCCGGCGAGCGCGGCGCGGTCGGCGGTCCGCCCGAACACCATCGCCTCTTCGATGCGGTCGAAGCGGTAGTCGATGGCGTCGGCGAGATAGTTCTGCCGCACGTTCCACGGCCGCTTGGTGCCCGACTTGGGCAGCGCGTGCACCGACCGCAGCACGTAGCCGGCGTTGATGTCCCATGACGGCTTCTCGGTCATCGGCTCGTTGCCGCGGTGCGGGGCGGCGCGCGTGTAGCCGTGAGAAGTCATGTGCTCCATGAGTTTTGCCGTCGCGCGGGCGGTGATGTCGGCCCGCAGCGTCCACGACGCGTTGGTATAGCCCACACACCAGAACAGGTTCGGCACGTCTTCGAGCATGTGCGCCTTGTAGACGAAGCGGTCGCTGGTCTTGATCTCGTTGCCGTCCAGGCTGATCGTGGCCCCACCGAGTGCCTGCAGTTGCAGGCCGGTGGCGGTGACGATGACGTCGGCGTCGAGGTGCCCGCCGGATTTGAGAGCGATACCGGTCGCGTCGAAATGGTCGATGTGGTCGGTGACCACGTCGGCGCGCCCGGAGCTGATGGCCTCGTACAGGTCGGCGTCGGGGATCAGGCACATCCGCTGGTCCCACGGGTTGTACCGCGGTTTGAAGTGGGTGTCGACGTCATAGCCGGCCGGCAGGCTGTTGATCGCCTTGCGCCGCAACAGCCACCGCACGAACCCCGGGGCCTTGCGGGACAACGCGAAGAACACCGCCTCGGTCAGCGCGCTGTACATGCGGACGACGAGATGAGCGGGCTTGCGGGGCAGCATCTTTCGAGAGACGGCGGCGACCGTGCCGTACTTCGACGCCGAGATGAGATAGGTGGGTGAGCGCTGCAGCATGGTCACCCGGGCGGCGCGGTCCGAGAGCGACGGAAGCAGCGTCACCGCGGTCGCCCCGCTGCCGATCACCACGACCTTCTTGCCGTCGTAGTCCAGGTCCTCCGGCCAGTGCTGGGGGTGCACCACCGTGCCCGTGAACTCCTCGATGCCCGGGAAGTCGGGGGTGTAGCCCTCGTCGTAGTTGTAGTAGCCGCTGCCGAAGAACAGGAAGCGGGCGCGGTAGAGCTTGCGCGCCCCGTCCTGCTCGACGGTGACCGTCCAGGTGTCGGTCGCGGAGTCCCAGTCCGCCGAGCGCACGTGGCTGCTGAACCGGATGTGGCGGTCGATGCCGTACTTGCGCGCGGTGGCGGCCAGGTACTCGCGGATGTGCACGCCGTCGGCCACGCCCTCTTCGCGGGTCCACGGCTCGAACGGGAAGGACAGCGTGAAGATGCTGCTGTCGGAGCGCACCCCGGGGTAGCGGAACAGGTCCCACGTCCCGCCGATCTGCTCGCGCCGCTCCAGCATGGTGTACGTCAGCTGCGGGTTGCGTTCGGTGATCCGGTAGGCGGCGTCGATGCCGGAGATGCCGGCGCCGACGATGAGGACGTCGAAGTAGTCGGCCTCGGTCGCGCCGTGGCCGGCGGCCTCCTGGGGAGTCACGGTCATCGTGAACCTCGCTCAAATTGTGGGACTCGTCACTAGCGTAGAGACCCACCGGTTGGTCGGGCTAGGAACTCGCGAAACCGCGTCGCACCGCGGCGCTCGTTGAGGACCGTGAGCGTAACCCCATGGCGAGATAACGCGTCAAAAGTCGCAGTGTCGTTACGCTCGCGGGCCCCGCCGATCACCGGTAGTTGACGAACTGCAACGCCACATCCAGGTCGGCCTGCTTCAGCATCGCTTGGACGGCCTGCAGATCGTCGCGCTTTTTGCTGGTGACCCGGATTTCGTCGCCCTGGATCTGGGACTTGACGGACTTGGGGCCGTCGTCGCGGATCAGCTTGGTGATCTTCTTGGCGTTCTCGCTGCTGATGCCCTGCTTGAGGGTCCCGCTGACCTTGTAGGACTTGCCGGAGGCCTGGGGCTCGCCGGCGTCGAAGGCCTTCATGGAGATGTCGCGGCGGATCAGCTTCTCCTTGAAGACGTCGACGGCCGCCTTGACGCGTTCCTCGGTGGACGACGTCAGCTCGATAGCCTCATCGCCCTTCCAGGCGATGGTGGTGTCGGTACCGCGGAAGTCGAAGCGGGTGGCCAGCTCCTTAGCGGCCTGGTTGAGCGCGTTGTCGACCTCCTGGCGATCCACTTTGCTGACGATGTCGAACGATGAGTCCGCCATGCATTCCGTCCCTTCATCCGGTGATAGGCGTTTGTGCTTTGTCTACTCGCTCGTTGTAACCTGTCTGGCGGCAGGTTGCCCGAGCGGCCAATGGGAGCGGACTGTAAATCCGTCGCGAAAGCTTCACAGGTTCGAATCCTGTACCTGCCACCAACAGTTTTTGCAGGTCAATGCGCGTCGTTGTTTCGGTGCAGGATCCCGCGCGGCTGGCCGCGTCGTCCCGCCCCACGGTTGCAGGCCCACAAGCCGTCCGCAACTCCTGATCATTTGTTTGCTGGGCGCCGCGCCATGGCGCGCTGCCTCGTCGCGACGCCGAGCGACGTTCCCGACCGAACGGCCCGCCGACCAGCGCCGCCGACGCTTGTTGTGAGACACGTGCGCAATTTCTACAAACTAGTTGTAAAAATTTGCACCGCACCGGTGTGGCGGGCGCGCCGGCGGGTACTGCTGGGGAAGCGCGATTTCTAGGGGGTGACATGTCCAGTCCCGCCACCATCTCAGTACTCCGCGAGTGCCGCACCGCACTGACCAGAGCGCGCGAATCGGCCCTCTCCGCGCAGACCGGCCTGGCCGGTGTCCGCAAGGCCCGCGCCGCCGAGCTGGCCGAGAAGATCGCCGATGCCATCGCTTTCGCCGACCGGCTGTGCTTCGTCGTCCAATGCGACGAACGCGCCGGACAGTGACGTTCGGCCATCAACGCCAATCCAGGCACCCTCTCGGTTCGACTCCTCCAACCCATCGGCCGGGAGGGTGTCTTTTGCCTACCGCGACAGCATGTTTCAGGCCGGGTGCAGGCTGACGGGTATCCCCGAGTAGCGCACCATGCCGGTGACCACGTCGATGTCGTCCTTGTTGGTCAGGTGGTTGACGTTGGCCACGTGGTGGCCGTGCGGGATCGATACCGCCCCGCGGCGAATGGAGTCGTCGACTTTGGCGATGCCGGTCAGTTCGCCGTTCGCGCTGCGGACCGTCACCTTCTGTCCGTCGGCGACGCCCGCATCCGCACCGTCCTGCGGATGGATGAGGATCTCGGGGGCTTCCCCGAGGAAATCGAGCTGCCCGTTGAGCTTTCGGCGCTGCCGGCGCGGCACCATCACCAGCGGCGCGGGCGGTTCCAGGTCCGCGAGTTGGTCCACCAGCAGCGGCGGCGCCAGTCGCCAGCCGCCCATCCGCGCGACGTGCTCGTCCACCCACGGCGCCGGCAGCTCGCGCGGGGCTTCGGCCCACCCCACGGCCGCCACCTCGTCGAATCTCGTTCGGGCGCCGGCTAATAGGACGGCCAGCACGTCGTCGTCGGTGCTGCTGTCGGGGTCGCCGAGACTGCCGAGCTCATAGCCCAGCCGGCGGCCGAGTTCGGCGAACACCCACCACATCGAGCGCCGTTCGCCGACCGGATCGACGACGGCCGGGCTGTATTGCACCGATACATGGGAACTCAGGATGTCGTGGATGGTGATGTCGGGCCGTTCCAGCGGGTCCTTGGTGGGCAGGACGTGGGTGGCCAGCTCCGTGGTCTCGTTGTTGATGATCTCGGTGGTGGCGAACAGCTCGAGGCTCTGCAGGGCCGGCACCAGCTTGCCGGTTTCGGGGAAGCTGGTGACCAGGCTGCCGCCGACGTTGATCAGGGCGCGGATGTTGCCCGCGGCGATTTCGTCGGGCAACACCGCGCAGGGCCACTCGTTGATGAACGCCTGCGCCTCGGGGCGGCTGCGGGGTCCCGGACCGAACGATCCCTCGATCGGCGTGACGGGCAAGAACTCACCGAAAGTTTCGAGCTGGTAGGCGAATCCGGGGTGAAACCACGTCCCGCCGGGCCGGTTCATCGCGCCGGTGAGGATCATCAGCACCCACGCGAGCCACTGCGTGACGTTGGCACGCTCGGCGGTCATCGTGACGCCGGTGCCGGTTTCGACAGCCACGCACCGGGCGGCGCGCACCCCGGCACACAACCGCGTCAGGTCGGCCTCGGAGACATCGGCCAGCTGCGCGGTGTGTTCGAGCGTGAACGGCTCGACCGCACGCGTCAACTCTTCGATGCCCTGCATGGGCACGTCGGATTTCATTCCGTCGCGCAGGATTTCGCGTACCAGATAGGCGAGCACCGCGTGGTCGGTGCTGGGACGCGGCGCCAGATGGCCGGTGGCCAGCCGGGCGGTCTCGGTGCGGCGCGGATCGATCACCCACACCTGCCCGCGCCGCGCGATCTCACGCACGGTGCCGGTCGGGTTGGGCATCGAGATCGCGTGCCCGTGCGACACAACGGGATTGACGCCGACGAGCATCAGGAAGTCGGCGTTGTCCAGGTCGGTCCGCCCGGACAGCCCCATGAATCCGCCGACCAGATCCGAGACCAGGGGCTTGGCGGTGCCGTCGATGGTCAGCGGGCTGAACTTGGCCGGCGTGCCGATCGCGGCGTGCAGGGCCTCGGCCATGCGGAAGCCCGCGCTTTCCATGGTGGAGAAGTAGAACGCGACCGATTCGGGCCCATGCCGGTCGATGATGTCCTTCAGTCGCGTGCCCAGGTCGTCCAGGCACGCGTCCCACGTAGTGTCCCGCAGCCGGCCGTCCACCCGCATCCTCGGGCGTTCGAGCCGGTCCGGGTGGTGGTGCAGCAGCGGCAGGGCGCGGCCCTTTGGGCAGGTGTAGCCGCGCGAGAAGGGATGGTCCTGATCGCCGCGAACGCGGACCACCTCGTCGCCGTCGACGTCGACGAGGATGCCGCAGACGGAGGTGCAGACGCGGCAGAAGCTACGCACCGTTTGCATACTTGGGCAACGTACTCTCGCAATTCGAGAAGGCCTATCGCATTTTCGAGAATGGCAGCACATTTCTCGCCAATGCCACTCTCCCGCCAAAACACCCTCCCTCGCGGGCGCGTGGAGACTCGCGGAGGTTTCGGCTGGAAGCACACGGTCAACGAGCGGCCCAACCGCGCCAGCGCGAAGTTCTACAGCACCTATTCGCTGGCGCACATCGTGGGCGCGGTGCTGGTGCTGGCCAGCGTCGACTTGGTCAATCTGGCCGTGGACGTCGAAGTCATGAACGAGTTGTTGCTGCCCATCGTGCTGGGCCTGCTGCTGGCGCTGGAAGCCAGGGCGCTGCCCGAGCAGTGGCGCATGCGGGGGTTGCGTACATGGTTCCGCAGGCGCTCGGCTGGATCTGAGCGCGCGGCCGAAACTCAGAACCAGGGCCCGGGGTAGTGGCCGTCCTGGTCTTGCACCATGACGATCTCCTTGCATTCGCCGTTGGACGACGGCGCGGTCTCGCCGCGGCACACCAGCGTCCATCCGGATATCCGCTCGAACGGGCGCGTCGACCAGCCGGGCGCGACGGGATCCGTTTTGGGCAGCGCGATTACCGAGAACGTGCCGCCGGTGCCGGTGAGGTAGAGGTGGTCTTCGAAGAACGCCAGCTTGGAGATCGACAGCTTCTTGGCATCGTCGCGGCTCTTGAGGAAGTCCCACTGTTGGCTGCGCAGGTTCCACACTCCGAAGCCGAATGAGGAGTCGGCCGAATTATGCCCGTCGACAAACAGTTTTCCGTCGGACAAAGCCGCGGTCAGCCCGCCGCCGGGAATCCGATCCGCATCGCCGAGCCGGATGATCGTCTTCGCGTTGAGGTCATAGAACATCGTTGACACCGCCGGGGGGTTGTGCGGCTCGCGGTGGGTGAGCTGCACCAATTTGTCTGGGCCGTCGGCCAATTCGGCGTCCACCGACTGCGCGTCGTTGTCCTGATAGATCGCCTCCCCGGTCGGGCGGCGCAGCTCGGCTCCCGGGGCAGTGCCGGGGCCGGTGTTGCGCTGAAACGCGAGCACGTCCTGCCATGCCCGGGCGGGCTGGGGGTCGTCCCACATGGTCGTCAGGTCGGCGCCGGACAGGAGCACGGTGCGGGGCGGCGACGCGGTGGCGTGCCCGTCGGTGAATGCGTTCACCCACGCCACGCCCGCCGCGGTCGGCGCCAGTCCCCATTCCTTCGGCGCGGTCAACGTCAGGCCGGGAGCCGGCGGCTGCAGTTCTTTCGCGGCGACCTGGTGGCCGGATGCCCAGTCGTAGGAATACGCGGTGGTCCTTGAGATTTCGGGCGCCGGGGCCTGGGCCGGCTTGACGGTGGTGACCACGTAGACGACCTTCAAGTCGGCGGCGGCGCCGGTCAGCGCGCATACGGCGCCGGTGAGGTTCTCGCCGGCGCCGAGGGTGGGGATGGCCGGCGCGACGTATTGCCCCGTCTTCGGGTCGAAGATTTTCGGCCGGATGTCCTCGAGCGCGGATTTGCCGGCCGAAAAGGTCTGCGGGCACCCGAAATACGCCGTGCCGCCGTAGCTTTTCCAGTCCTTCTCGAGCGGGCCCGTGATCGGGGCGGGGCCCGCGGCCGCGTGGGTGGTCGTTTTCGACGCCGACGCCGACGCCGACGTCGTGGCGGTCAGCGGGGGCGCCGACACGGTTTCCGAACAGGACGACAGCGCGAGGCAGGCCAGCGCCGCGCGCCAGGCTGTACGCATTGAAAACCCCCGTGAATTTTGTGTAACCAAAGGAGCGTAAAGCCGCCCCGGGTCGCCCGCGACTCGGCGGATTGCCAACCGCCGTGGCGGACGGTGTGAAGCCTTGGCGTTCGGTGTGCGGCTACGGCGGTCGTGCTCGGCGTGTCGCCGCCCTGGGTGCACCGTGAAAGCCGTGGATTCACACTCGAATCCCCTCAGCGATCCCTCAGCCCAGCGGATGCCTAGCGGTCGAACTCCAGGGGCAGGCTCAGCGGTCCGCTGAGGGTTCCCATCGGCTTCCACGGCGCCGGGCCGATGATGCGCGGGTTGCGCAGGCGGCCGGTCAAGACGGTCAGCGCCTCGGCGATCTCGCGCCTGGCCAGGTTGGCGCCGAGGCAGTAATGCGCGCCGCCGCCGAACGTCAGGATGGGCGGGGCGCCCTCGCGGGTGATGTCGACGCGGTCGGGGTCGTCGTAGACGGTGGGATCGCGGTTTGCCGCCCCGGTGTTGAGCAGGACCATCGTGCCGGCGGGGAACACGTAACCGTCGACCTCGGCGTCCTCGGCCACCAGTCGCAGCGTCCCGCACACGATCGGCGAGTGGCGCATGGTCTCCTCGACGGCACGCATCGCCAACTCGGGCCGCCCGCGCAGCAGCTCCCACTGCTCCCGGTGCTCGCACAGCAGGTGCACCGACGCGGCGACCTGGTTGCGGGTCGTGTCCGTCCCCGCCAGCAGCAGCCCCCCGGCGAGCATGCGCAGTTCGGCCGCGTTGAGCCGGTCGCCCTCGTCCTCGGCGCGAATCAGGTCGGACAGCAGATCATCGGTGAGGCTGTGCCGGCGCCGGGCGACCATCTCGTCGACGTAGGCGTCGAGCTGGCGCCACGCGCGCATCACGACGGGCTCGACCTCGGTCAGGTCGACGGTGAAACTGAAGGCCTTGAAAACGTCGTCCGCCCATCGGGAGAACTGTTGCCAGTCCTCGCGGGGCGCGCCGAGCAGCGCGCAGATGATCGGGACGGGGTACGGGCGCGCGATGTCGGTGACCACGTCACAGCGACCGGCGTCGGCGATCTGATCGACCAGGTCGTTCAACACATCGACCATGGTGTGGTGCAGGCGCAGGGTGGCCTTCGGCGTGAACGCCTTGGCGGTCAGACTCCGCAGCCGGTGGTGCTCGTCGCCCTCGAGGCACAACAGGCTGTTGACCACCTTGTCCCACAGCGGGCCCGAAGTGATGCCCTGCACAAGGAGATTCAGGCCGGGCGGGATCTGGAACCGCGTATCCCGCAGCACGGACCGGACCATGTGGTACCCGAGCACCTCGGGGCCGTGCGGTCCCAGCGCGACGGGCGCGTGCCGTTGCGCCTCGCGCAGGCGCGGGTAGATCTCCGCGGGTGTTTCGTCGTCGCGGTAGGTCAGGGTGGGCAGGTCGGCATCGAAAACGCTTGGGGGAGCGGCACCGACGGTCATGACGGTCTCCTCATCGATCCCCCACCAGCTGCGGACGACTTTCAGACAATGTATGGCCACCACAGGTGGCTGTCAACGATATCTCCCGGTGCACCGGGCAAACGCCATACGCCAAAGAGAAAATGCATTGCCGCGACGCGGCCGCGCCGCTCAATCCTGCGCGCGCAGCCGCACCATCCGCGTCGTGGACGTCTCGTCCAGCTCGACGACGTCGGAGCGTGACCGCAGGAAATCACTGAATGACCGGAAACCCAAAGACCTTTCGCTGAACGACGGATCCATGCGCCGCATCTGGGCCTTCACCGCGGAGTTGTGCAGCCAGTCGACATCGTCTTTCTCCAGGCCGATCTGCAGCGCGCGCGTCAGCAGCGCGGTGGCAGCGGCCTGCGCGTCGGGCGGCTCCGGCTCCTCGGCCTGCGCCGCCTTGGTGCGCCCGCCGCGCCGCTTCGGTGGGTCGGTGCCGGCCGGCGCGGGCTCGCGGTCGAGCGGAGGAACCCCCGGCAGCGCGTCGTACACGACGAACTCCTCGCACGCGGCCGCCAGCGCCCGGCTCGACGCGCCGGCCACCCCGATGCCCACCACGTACCGGCCCAGCCTCTTACAGCGCTGGGCCAGCGGGATGTAGTCGGAGTCGCCGGCGACGATCACCACGTGGGTCAGGTCGGGCAGCCGGAACATGTCCTCGACGGCGTCGACGGCCAGCCGGATGTCGGCGCCGTTCTTGCCGTAAGCCGCCGCGGGGAACAACTGCACCAGGTCGACCGCGCGGGCCACCAGCTGCCCGCGGTACCCGGCGTTGATATCCGCCGACCAGTCCGCGTAGGCGCGGGTGAGGACCAGGGTCCCGAACGACGACGCGAAGTCGAGGATGGCGCCCACGTCGACCGTCGCCCGGTCCAGCCGCTCGGAATACTGTTCGAGGCCCTTGGCCTTGTCCTTCTGAAACGAATTCCGCCCGTGGATCTGGTCGTAGCGGGAGATCACGATGTTGTCGAAGTCGAGGTAGACGGCCACGCGGGCGGCAACCGGTTCGGTCATGCACTAGATCATTGCTCAACCGGCGGGCATTTGCCCCGACCCCGCGTCGTGAGCAGCACCAAAGCGGGTACACAGCCCCCATGGGTGACGTGAAGTTTCTCGAGCTACATGGCGATCGCATCGCCTACCGCGACGAGGGTGACGGCGAGGTGCTGCTGCTCATCCACGGCATGGCGGGCAGTTCGGATACCTGGCGGTCGGTCATACCGGCGTTGTCGAAGAAATTCCGGGTCATCGCGCCCGACCTGCTCGGTCACGGCGAGTCGGCGAAGCCACGCACGGACTACTCGCTGGGCGCGTTCGCCGTGTGGCTGCGGGATTTGCTCGACCAATTCGGTGTCAGCCAGGCCACCGTGGTCGGTCACTCGCTCGGCGGTGGGGTCGCGATGCAGTTCGTCTATCAACACCCCGACTACGCCAAGCGGTTGATCTTGATCAGCAGCGGGGGGCTTGGTCCCGATGTGGGATGGGTGCTGCGGCTGCTTTCGGCCCCCGGAGCGGAGCTGGTGCTGCCGATTATCGCGCCGACGCCCGTGCTGTCCGCCGGCAACAAGCTCAGGTCCTGGTTGAGAAGCGCCGGCATCCAGTCGCCGCGCGGGGCGGAGCTGTGGAGCGCCTACTCGTCGTTGTCCGATGGTGAGACGCGGCAGTCTTTCCTGCGAACGCTGAGGTCGGTAGTCGACTACCGAGGCCAGGCGGTCAGTGCGCTCAACAGGCTCTCGCTGCGGGAGGACTTGCCGGTCATGGCGATCTGGGGAGAGCGCGACGGCATCATTCCCGTCGACCACGCGTACGCCGCGCATAAGGCTCGTACCGACGCCAGGCTCGAAATCCTGCCTGACGTAGGCCATTTCGCGCAGGTGGAAGCGCCGAACCAGGTGGTGGAGCTGATCGAGGACTTCATCTCCACCGATCGCCGCGATGCGGAGACCAGCCGGCTGCCCTTGTGATTTAGGCGCCCGGCGAAGCAATCCTGCTTATCCGCGAGGCGGTCGTAAGATTGTGGCGGCGCGGTAGTTATATGCCGTAGTCGGGCACTTCGAAGTCGTCGCGCACGTCGCGGGCGAGAAGCCTTGTCATCGGGGCGAAATTCATGGTGCGCAGGGCCAGGTTGCGGAACCACAGCCCGAATCCGGTCCGGGTGGCGAAGAATCCGATGAACCGCGCCGCGCCGGCCTGCTTGCTCTCGATGAAGGGACGCAGGCGCGTCTCGTAGGCGTCGAACGCGCGGCGATGGTCGCCTCCGGCGCGCGCGAGTTCGCCGGCCAGGACGTAGGCCTCGGTGATCGCCAGGCCGGTGCCCTCACCGCCGAGCAGCGAAATGCACCCGGCCGCGTCCCCGATGAGCAGCACCCGCCCCCGCGACCAGCGGTTCATGTGGATCTGGCTGACGACGTCGAAATAGAGGTCATCAACGTCGTCGAGCGCGGCCAGCATATCGTGGGCTTCCCAGCCGCAGTCACGAAACGTGTTGCGCAGCTGGTCTTTCGGCGGCGTATTGGTGTCGTCGTGGTCGGCGCGGAAGATGAACAAGAACGTGGTGCGATCGGCGCGCAGCGCGAACCGCGCCAATTGCCGCCCGGGCGCCGCGTAGGTGACGTAGGCGAGTTCGTCGCGCGGCCGGTAACCGTCGACCACGCAGGCCGCCACCTTGCAGCCCAGGTAGCGCTCGAAGTCGCGCTCGGGCCCGAAGACCAGGCGGCGCACGTTGGAGTGCAACCCGTCGGCACCGATCACCAGGTCGAAATCGCGCGCGGCGCCGCGCCCGAAGCCGAGGCGTACCCCGTCGTCGCGCTCGTCGACGGAGGCGATGCTCTCGCCGAAGACCGTTTCGACCTTGTCCTCGATGGTCGCGTAGATCGCCGCGGCCAGGTCGCCGCGCGGCAGGCTGGTGAAGTCGGCGCCGAGCAGGCGGCGGAAGACGTCGACGTCCACGTCCGCCTTGATCTCGCCGCGCGAGCCGACCGAACGGAGCCGTTCCATCCCGTATCCGGCGGCGCGGATCGGCCCCTCGATGCCCATCCGCTTGGCCACCTGGTAGCCCACGCCCCAGAAGTCGATCATGTAGCCGCCGGTGCGGAATTGGGGCGCCTGCTCGATCAGCGTCGGTGTGTGGCCGGTCCGATGCAGCCAGTGGGCGAGCGCCGCCCCGGCCACGCCGGCACCGCTGATGGCGATTCTCATGATGGCCTCTACGCTCGCACCCACCCCCATGCGGCGTCTAGGCGTTCGCGGTCGAAGGTGCGCAACTCGCCGCTCATCAGTAACGCGGCGACATTGACACACGATCGCTCCCACCGCGGCGCACCGACCATGGCCACCTTGACAAAGTCGTTGCGGTGCCTGATATCGAAGAGGGTGTTGACCCATGCCGCGCGCAGGGTCCATCCATCGAATGGCTCGTCGATCAAGAACAGCACCTTCAACGTGCCGAATCGATCGAGCAAGGCTTGCACCGCGGGCACGAGCACGTCGCGGTAATCGCTCATCGTCAGCTTGTTCGTCGCCCGCAGCCCCAGCACGTCGCCGTCGCTCTCGCGCATGACATCGATCACGGTTGGCCTCGCGGTCGCGTGCGGGGCGCGAACAGATCATCGGCGTCGGCGCCGAAATCGGCTGGGGCGTCGATGATCACAACGACCGCGTCGTCGTCCTCCTCGATGCTGAACTGGAGAGACGGGCAGCACTCCCGCTCGTGGCGAACCAGCTCCCGTGCCTGGGCGGCTGCGGTCGGCCGGTATTTGAGCCGGATGCGGCGACCGTCGCGCTGATAGGTGTCCAGCGCTGTCGCGTTGAGCAGTCCTATCCACGCAATCCGGGCCGCGCGACCGGACGCGGTCAGTGTGCAGGCGACGTAGTGTTCGGACACCATTCAAGGATCGGACTTCAAGTGGGTTGAGGGTCAAGGCCGCACGCGAGACCATGAATGCATGGCTCTCAGGATTGGCGAGCTTGCCGAGGCAACCGGGACGACGGCACCGACAATTCGCTATTACGAACAGATCGGTCTTCTGCCCAACCCACGACGGGTTGGAGGTCAGCGTCGCTATGAAGAGGACGATGTGCGGCGGGTGACGTTCATTCGACGCTGCCGCGACCTTGATTTCTCGGTCGAGCATGTCCGCAGTCTCGTCGAACTCACCCACGATCGTGACCGTTCCTGCTTCGAGGCCCGTGACTTGGCGCTCCTCCATCTGACCGCGGTGCGCGCAAAACTCGCGCAATTGCGGACGCTCGAAAGTCGCATCGTCGAACTGATCGCGACCTCTGAGTTGGATTGCGGTGGCGCGCGCGCTGCGGACTGCGTTGTGCTGGACAGGCTATCGGGGCCTGCTCAGCTGCCTCGGCCCTAGCTGCGTGGGTCTTCAATGAGCCGTTTGAGATAACGCAGCTCGGTTCTAGTGTGCTTCCGATCCTTTTCCGCACCACTGAGTAGGTGCACGAACGCGAAGGCGACGATGCGCCCCACCGGGTGGCGTGGGAAGCGTGCCCAAACCCGTGCACGACGCGAGTGGAGGTCGCGTCGAGCGGCTCGACGCTCCAGGTCACATGGGCGCCCGTGCCGCATGCAAGCCGCCGGCTAGTGGGCCTGCGGAGCGCGGTCGCCTTGGTAATCGACGTGCCAGTGCTTGATGCCGTTGATGAACGATGACCGCAGGCGCTCCGGGTTTCCCACCGGGGCGAGGTCGGGCAGCCGATCGGCGAGCGCGTTGAACATCAAATCGATCGTCATGCGGGCCAGATTGGCGCCGATGCAGTAGTGCGCTCCGGTGCCGCCGAAACCGAGGTGCGGGTTGGGGCTGCGCAGGACGTCGAAGGTGAACGGGTCGTCGAAGACCTCTTCGTCGAAGTTGGCCGAGCGGTAGAACAGCACCACCCGCTGGCCCTCGGCGATGGCCACACCGCCGATCTCGGTGTCCTCGCGCGCGGTGCGCTGAAACGCGGTGATCGGTGTGGCCCAACGGATTATCTCGTCGGCCGCGGTATTGGGTCGCCGTGCCTTGAACAACTCCCATTGGCCCGGATAGTCGGTGAAGGCCATCATTCCCTGCGTGATCGAGTTGCGTGTGGTCTCGTTTCCCGCGACGGCCAGCGTGACCACGAACATGCCGAACTCGGCCTCCGACAGGCGCTGTCCTTCCGCATCGGCCTGGATCAGCGTGGTGACGATGTCGTCGGAGGGCTCCTCGGCCTTGTGCGCCGCCAATTGCATGGCGTACCACATCAATTCGCCCGCCGAGGTCAGCGCGTCGTTGCCGGCGAACTCCGGGTCGTCGCTGCCGATCATGTTGTTGGTCCAGTCGAACAGCTTGTCGTAGTCCTCGTGCGGGACCCCGAGCAGCGCGGAGATTGCCTGCAACGGCAACTCGCAGGCGACCTGGCGGACGAAGTCGCCCGAGCCCGCCGCCGCGGCCTCGGTGACGATGCGGCGGGCCCGCTCGGACAGTTCGGCGCGCAGCCGCTCGACCGCGCGGGGCGTGAAGGCCCGCGACACGATCTTGCGCAACCGGCTGTGCTCGGGGTCGTCCATCATGATCATCGACGCCCGGCCCGCCTCAATCTGCCCGGCCGCCAAGTCTTCCCGGTAACGCGGCACGATCGACTTGGTGGCCGACGAGAACACGTCGCTGCGCAGCGAGACGTCGCGAATGTCGCGGTGCTTGGTCACCACCCAGTAGCCGCCGTCGCCGAACCCGCCCTGATCCGGCGCCTGTTCGTTCCACCAGATCGGTTCGGTGGCGCGCAGTTCGGCGAACTCCTGCACCGGCAACCGGTGGGCGTAGATGTCGGGATCGGTGAAATCAAAGCCCGGCGGAAGGTTCGGTGTGGCCATGGGATTTCTCCTCGGCTGTGGCTACGGACCGCGGCGGTTAGCACGATGGTAGCCGGGTGCTTGCGTGATCGGTAGCAAAGCGAGGTGTCAGCCGGGCGTCGCGGCCGTCGGGACGCTTTCGCGTCCACCGAGGTTGGTGGCCGCGGTGATCACGGCCCGCTCGATCTGGCGAAGGGCGTGCACCGCGGTGAGGAATTGGCGGATGTCGTGTTGTGACTCGTCGCCGTGGCCGTCGCTGTCCTGTTGGCGCGCCAGGGTTTCCGCGGCGTCGAGTTGATCGGCCGCCGAGACCAGCCTCGGCGCGTGACCACCCTCGATGGCCTCCTGCAACGCCTCGATGTTGCGTCGCGTCTGGGCGGCGGCCGCCGAAAACGCCTCGGCCCGCTGCGCGGCGGGCGGCGGTGACCCGGCCGGGTCCTGATACTGCTCGCTGCTGCGCGCCAGGCTGCGGCCGTATTGGTCGCAGGCGGCGAAGATCCCCAGGGCGCGGCGAATGCTGCGCCGGCCGGCGAGCCCGGAGACACCCGCCAGGAGCGGCTTGGCGGTGACCCGGAACTGCTGCAGATCCCGATCGACCTGACGCGCCTGCTCGGACGGGCTGGTGCCCTCCTCGTCGTCGCCGAGCATGGCCGCGGCGCTGGCGTCGATCAGCGCCGACAGGCTCGTCAGGAAGGCGCGGGTGTCGGTCCGGATCGCGGTTCTGGTGTTCGTCGGCAACACCACGACCGCGACCGTCGCCCCGATGACGGCGCCGATCGCGGTCTCCTCGATCCGCAGCATCAACACGGCGAAGGAGAACTGGCCGAGCAAGCCGTACAGCAGCGCCAGCATCGTGGTGATCCAGAACGTCATCAGGCTGTAGGTCACCGTCATGAAGTAGAAGGCGCAGAACAGGCACACGAAAATGCCGGCGAGCGCGGCGAATTCGTGGCCGGTCAACAGCGTTGCCACCAGCACGCCGGCGGGCACGCCGAGCAGGGTGCCGAGCAGGCGCTGCCAGCCCTTGGTCAAGGTTTCGCCCCAGGAGTTGGTGCCGGCGAAGATCACGAACGCCGCGATCACCGCCCAGTACCAGCGGGCCGGCGAGACCAGCTCCCCGGTGACAATGGCCAGCGAGGCCGCGATACAGACCTGGATGGCTTGCCGGGTGGTCGGCAGCAACCCGGCGGGGTGGCCTTCGTCGGCGGTCTCCTCCGGTGCGGTCTCGTCCGGTACCGCGCGCTCGGCCGCCGGTGGGCGCTCGCTGTCGGTGTCGTCGAGGGGGGCGCCGGCGGCCATCCGGTCGACGATCGCGCGCACGTCGGCCGTCGCCCCCGCGGCGTTGATGATGGCCAGCGCGAGGCGGCGGACCGCGGTGGCGCCGGGGTCATCGTCGGCCGCGGCCGCGCCGGCCCGCTCGTCCAGCAGCCGCTGCGCGCGGTCGGCGGCCCTGCGTAACCCCTCGGGTTCGGGCAGGCGGATCGCGCGCGCCAGCTCGGAGAGTGCGTCGACGAGCGCGACCCGGGTGGCGATGGGCAGGGATTCCGGGGCCGCACCGGCGACCGCGGCCGCCCGCCGGCCGGCGGTGGCAACCCATTCGATGGCCAACTCGGCGTCCAGCAACCACGGGACCAGCTGGTGTGCGGTGACGCCGGGCCACAACGCGCCAGGATCGGCTTTGTCCTCGATCTGGCTCTGGACCAGCAGGGCGGTCTCGTTGAGCCGGGTGGTGCGCGCGCGCATCCGGCGGCGCCGCCGTTCGTCGAGGCGGCCCGTTTGCACCGCTTCGGCGGTGGTGTCGATGACGATCGCCATCCGCGCCCGCAGCGCCCGGATGGTGGCGCGCAGCACCCGCTCGGGCCGGTCCGGCAGCACGTAGGTGGTCATTACGTACGTGCACACCGTGCCCACCGCGACCGCGCCGATCATCCAGGGCAGTTCCGCGACCCGGGCCCGCAGATACAGCGTGAAGAAGTACGACATGAACGCGACCATCCCCAGCGCCCTGCCGCGCGCCCCGAAGCGGCGGATGTAGGCCGCGGTGAACACGATCACCACGAAGACGGCATCGCTGGCGATCACGTGGGGGGCCAGCAGCGCGGCGGCGGTGATGGCCACCGCGGCCGGGACGGGCAACAGCGCCATGGTGATTCGCTGCTGGCGCGGGTCGGGCTCATTGACGGACCGCGACGCGACCATGGTGATGACGACACCCAGCAGCGCGACCGTCAGGGGTTGCCCCGTCGCCCTGGTGAGGACGAACAAGACCAGCAGCGAAAGGCCCAGCGCGGCCGTTGTCCGAGTCGCCATCCGCAGCCGCAGCAAGCCAGGATCGGAGCCGATCACCCAGTTGCGGGCGCGTTCGTACAGGACGCTTATTCCGGTGACCGCCTCTCTTGCGCGTACCCCCCATGGTTACCCGAACTGGGTGGCGGCGACCAAGCTAGTGTTCGACATCGTGACCGCGCCGACGCGAGCGAAGCTGGCTGACGGCCGTGACCTGCTGTTCTTCTCGCTGCCCGGGCATCGTCCGGCACCCGTCGAGGACCGCCGGCCGCTGCCGCCGCGCACGACCGAACAGTCGCAATTGCGGTTCGACCGCACCACCGGGCAGTGGGTGATCATCGCGGCGCTGCGCCAGGACCGCACCTACAAACCGCCGCCGGAGGCCTGCCCTTTGTGCCCGGGACCGACCGGGTTGACCAGCGAGGTGCCCGCCCCCGACTACGACGTCGTCGTGTTCGAGAACCGCTTTCCCAGCCTGTCCGGCGCCGCGACGCCTCTTCCCGACCTCGACGACACCGACGGCTTCGTGTCCGCCCCGGCGCCCGGCCGCTGCGAGGTGATCTGCTTTTCCGCCGACCACACCGGCTCCTTCGCCGAGTTGACGCCGGCACACGCGCGGCTGGTGGTCGACGCGTGGCGGCACCGCACGGCCGACCTGATGGCCGCGCCGGGCATCGAGCAGGTGTTCTGCTTCGAGAACCGCGGTGAGGAGATCGGGGTCACCCTGACCCATCCGCACGGTCAGATCTACGGCTACCCCTATCTGACGCCGCGGACGGCCGCCATGCTGGAGCAGGCACGCGCACACCGAAACAAGCACGACAGCAACCTGTTCGCCGATCTGCTGGAGCGCGAGGTCGCCGACGGTGGCCGTATCGTCGCACGCAACGAGTCCTTCACCGCGTTCGTGCCGTTCGCGGCGCGCTGGCCGGTCGAGGTGCACATCTACCCGAACCGGTTCGTGCCCAACGTGGTCGGCCTCGACGAGGACGAGCTGGACGGATTCGTCGCCGTCTACCTCGACGTGCTGCGGCGCTTCGACCGGATGTATTCCACACCGTTGCCCTACATTTCGGCGCTGCACCAGTATTCCGGGGCCGGAATCCAGGCGGACGGGTACTTCCACGTCGAGTTGATGTCCATCCGGCGCAGCGCCACCAAGCTCAAGTACCTGGCGGCCTCCGAATCGGCAATGGACGCCTTCATCGGCGACGTCACCCCCGAAAGCGTGGCCCAGCGGTTACGGGAGCTGCAGTGACGGTGCGCTACGCCGCACCGGGGCGGATCAACCTGATCGGCGAGCACACCGACTACAACCTGGGTTTCTCGCTGCCGATCGCCTTGCCGCAGCGCACGGTGGCGACCTTCACGCCCGGTCCCGGCGACGCGATCACCGTGACCAGCGACCGCGCGGACGCCCCGGCGCGCATCGCGATCGGCACCGCTCCGGGGGAGGTGACCGGCTGGGCGGCGTATGTGGCCGGGGTCATGTGGGCGCTGCGCCAGGCCGCCCACCCGGTGCCCGGCGGCACCATGTCGATCACCAGCGACCTGGAAATGGGCTCGGGCCTGTCGTCCTCGGCGGCTCTGGAATGCGCGGCCCTGGGGGCGATCGCCGCGGCCACGGGCGTGCACATCGACCGCACGGAACAGGCCCGGCTCGCCCAGCGGGCCGAAAACGAATACGTCGGTGCCCCAACGGGTTTGCTCGACCAGCTCGCCTCGCTGTATGGCCGGCCGCGCAGCGCGGTGCTGATCGACTTCGCCGACCTGGCCGTCACGCCGGTGGCTTTCGACCCTGAGGCGGCCGGCGTCGCCCTGCTGCTGATCGACTCCCGGGAGCGCCACAGCCACGCCGGCGGCGACTATGCGGCGCGGCGCCTGTCATGCGAGCGCGCCGCCGCCGATCTTGGGGCGTCGTCGCTGCGCGAGGTCGGCGACCGCGGCCCCGCCAACCTGGCCGCCGTGCGGGACCCCGTCGACGCCCGCCGCGCCCGCCACGTGCTCACCGAAAACCAGCGGGTCCTCGATTGCGTTACGGCACTGGATGGTTCGAACTACGTCGAGGCCGGGCGGATCTTCACCGCCTCGCACGCCTCCATGCGCGAGGACTTCGACATCACCACCGAACGCATCGACCTGATCGCCGATGCCGCGGTGCGCGCGGGGGCGTTGGGGGCGCGGATGACCGGCGGCGGATTCGGCGGTTGTGTGATCGCGCTGGTGCCGATCGAGCGCACGGGGCCGGTCGGCGAGGCGGTGCGGCGCGCCGTGGTCGACGCCGGCTTCGAACAACCCGCCGTCATCCGGACCCGGGCGGCCGCCGGCGCGGGATCATCCGAGTGAGCGCCGAAACTTACTCTTCCGGAAATTTTCTGATTCCGCGGTGACCACCGGTCAGAAACTGTAACCTCACGGCCATGGGGGTACCTCACTCCTGCGTGCGCAGTGCCAGCCTTCCCGCCCGGGCATCAGCGATCCACTGGAGATCGCCGCTGCAGGCCGCCCCCAGCCCGATGGCTCTCGACGCGAAACACTCACCGTGGCTTGGGAATTAGACAGCCAGGCCGCAGCGATCGAGCGCGGTTTGGCCGGCGCCGTCCCGCAGTGCGCGGGCTGGTTCCGCTTCTACTTCGAGGGCCAGCGCTGGGTATGGTCCGAGCAGGTCCAGCGCATGCACGGCTATGAGCCCGGCACCGTGACCCCCACGACCGAGCTGGTGCTGTCGCACAAACATCCGGCCGACCGCCCCCAGGTGGCGGACGGCATCAACGACATGATCAGGCGTCGCCAGGCGTTCAGCACGCGGCATCGCATCGTGGATACCCGCGGCCTCATCCACCACGTCATCGTGGTGGGCGATCGATTCTGCGACGACAACGACAAGGTCATCGGGACGCACGGCTTCTACATCGAAGTCACACCGGCGCCCACCCGCGCCCGCGAGGATTCCATCAGCGCCAAGGTCGCCGAGATCGCCGGGCGCCGCGGCGTCATCGACCGCACCAAGGGGATGCTGATGCTGATCTACGGCATCGACGAGGACGCCGCGTTCACCATGCTCAAGACGCTGTCCCAAACGGGAAATACGAAACTCGGGGTGCTCGCCCAACGCATCGCCGAGGACTTCACGGCGCTGGGCAAGGAAGTCATCACGGCGCGTTCGCGATTCGACCAGCGCCTGCGCGGGGCGCACCTGCGTGGGCCCGGCGGCGATGGTCGGCCCGACGGACCCGCCGTCTGAGCGGTTAGCCGGCCGGACTGAGCCGGACCGCCCCCAGGTGCAGGCGGTCGACCGCTTCGGCGAACTCGTCGCGGGTCGGTATGCGGTGATCGCGGAACTTCAGGCCGATCACGCGCTGCGCGCGCGCCACGCCATAAGACTCCGCGGCGCGCACCAAGAGTTCGGACACGACGGCCCGGTCGCGGATGAGCTCGCCGCGCATCGCGGTCGTCGTACCGTCGTACACCACGTCGACGGGACCGCCGTCGCGGAAGTTCTGCTTCCACGGCGCGCCGGTCAGCGCGTAGAGTTGATCGTCAATCAGGTGCGCGCTCAACGGAATTGAATAGGGTCGGCCCGTCTTGCGCCCGGTGAATCTCAACACCATGAATTGCTTGCGCGCGGCACCGGCGAAGGGACTGCGGAGCAACAACCCCATCACCGGGTTGATGAGACGCAACAGCGCCGACGGTGGATGCCCGGCGTCGACCGCATAGGACTGCTCTGTCATGCGTTTACCGTAGGGCCCCACGGCGCCGGGGCCTACCGTTCCGCCGTGATGGTGGTCCGGTCGTCGATGACGCTGGTGGCGTCCATCAACGGACCCTGGTCGCCGTCCAGACCATCGGCGTTGAGCTGCGGCACAGAGACCGCCCCTGGCTGAGGAATCTGCTGGCTTTTTGCTGTCATCCCGGCCGGCCGGCGATCGTTATCCAATTTCCTGGCGAAAACGCCCCCGCAATGCACCGCTACGCGGCCGTTATCGGAGTAAGAGACTTCTATGCGGTCACGAAGGGCGCTGATTGCGGTCATCGCGGCGTCGGCCGTGTTCATGACCTTTATCGCCGCGGCCCCGCCGAAGGGGTATGACGGCCCGCCCGTTTTCGTGGCGAATCCGGTCGATCACGTCGCGACACTCATCGGCACCGGGACGGGCGGTGAGACGGTCGGCGAGATCAACAACTTCCCCGGCGCCACCGTGCCGTTCGGGATGGTGCAGTACTCGCCGGACACCGTCGGCAACTACGCCGGGTACAACTACGACAACCCGCGCTCGACCGGCTTCAGCATGACCCACGCCTCGGTGGGATGCGCTGCGTTCGGCGACATCTCGATGCTGCCGGTCACCGGCGGCGTCGGCCCGCAACCCTGGAACGCCTGGGAGACGATCGCCCACGACGACACCGAGCAGGGTGTGCCCGGTTATTACACCGTGCGGTTTCCCGAGACCGGGGTGAAGGCGGAGCTGACCGCCACCGCGCACACGGGCGTCGGGCGTTTCAGCTACCCGCACAACGGCCGCCCCGCCCTGCTGCAGGTGCGCTCGGGCTCGTCGCTGGCGGGCAACTCCCGCGCGACCATCCAGATCGGGGAGGACAACAGCACCATCACCGGGTGGGCCACCAGCGGTGGGTTCTGCGACAAGCCGAACGCCTACACCGTGTATTTCGCCATGAAGTTCAGCCGGCCCTTCACCGCGTACGGGACGTGGGACGGCGCCACGGTCTACGCCGGGGCCCGCAGCGCGAACGCGCCCTACAGCGGCGGCTACGTGGAGTTTCCGGCCGGCGCGGTGCTCGAGGTGCGGACCGCGATCTCCTACGTCGGCATCGAGGGGGCGCGGGCGAACCTGGCGGCCGAGGACGGGGCGGGCTTCGACGAGGTGCGCGCTGCGGCCTCGAGGGAGTGGAACGCCGCTCTGTCCCGTATCACGGTGGCCGGCAGGAATGGCGATGATCTGACGACCTTCTACACCGCGCTGTACCGATCCCTGTTGCACCCCAACACGTTCAACGATGCCGACGGGCGCTACGTCGGATTCGACGGCGCTATCCGCACCGTGGCCGCGGGCCACACCCAGTACGCCAACTTCTCCGACTGGGACACCTACCGGTGCGTGGCGGCATTGCAGGCGTTGCTGTTTCCGGACCGGGCCAGCGACATGGCCCAATCGCTGGTGAACGACGCGGAGCAGAGTGGTTCGCTGCCGCGCTGGGCGTTCGCCAACGCCGCGACCGGCGAGATGACCGGGGACAGCGTGGTGCCGTTCATCGTCGGCCTGAACACGTTCGGCGCCAAGGACTTCGACGTGCGCGCCGCGTTGCGCTACATGGTGGACGGGGCGACCAAGGGTGGGGTGGGACTGGCCGGTTACGTGGAGCGGCCGGGCATCGAGACCTACCTGCGGTTCGGTTACGCGCCCTTCACCCTGGAATTCGGCCGCAACGGCTGGATCGCCGACGCCTCGATCACGCTGGAGTGGTCGATCGATGACTTCGCCATCTCCCGATTCGCCGACTCCCTCGGGGACGCCGCGACCGCCGCCGATTTCCAAAATCGGTCGCAGTATTGGCAGAACCTGTTCAATCCCAGCACCCGATCCGTGGTGCCCCGCAGCTGGAGCGGGTTCTTTCGCCCCGGCCCCGCGGTCGTGGTGTCCCCGGACAACTTCGGCCAAGTCGGGTACGACGAGGGCAATGCCGAGCAGTACGTCTGGTCGGTGCCGCACAACGTGGCGGGCCTGGTGACCGCGCTGGGCGGCCGCGCGGCCGTGGCCGGCCGGCTCGATCGCTTCACCGAGAAGCTCAACGTCGGCCCCAACCAGCCCTACCTGTGGGCGGGCAACGAGCCGAGTTTCGGTGTGCCGTGGCTGTACAACTACATCGGCCAGCCGTGGAAGACCCAGCGCACGGTCGATCGGGTGCGGGGACTCTTCGCGCCGACGGCCGATGGAGAACCGGGCAACGACGACCTGGGCGCCCTGGCCGCCTGGTACGTGTGGGCGGCGCTGGGCCTGTACCCGGCCACCCCGGGCACGCCGATCCTCACCGTGGGCGCACCGCTTTTCGATCGCGTCGACATCGCACTGCCCGCCGACAAGTCCCTCCGGATCTCCGCCCCCGGCGCGTCGGGGCCGCACCACCTCAGCTACATCAGCGGCCTGAAGATCGACGGCCGGCCCACCGAGCACACGTCACTGCCGGAGTCGATCATCACCACCGGCGGAACGCTGGCGTTCTCCCTCGCCGCCTACCCCGACAAGCGTTGGGGCACAGCCGAAACTGACGCGCCGCCGTCGTTTGGGGCGGGCAGTTCGGGGTTGACCGCCAATGTTGCTCAACCCGTCGTGACGATCGCGCCCGGGCACACGGGCACGGTTACCCTCGACGCGCAACGCATGACCGACGGCCCCGACGGCTACACGATCTCCGGCACGTCCTCCGATGCCGGGATCACCGTGGCGCCCACACCCGGCCGATTCGGCGACGGGGGCTCGGCCGCGGCGGCCGTCCTGATCACGGTGGCGCAGTCGGTGCCCGAGGACTACCACCTGGTGTATCTGACCACCACGGCCGGCCAAAGTGTGTGCAGGTCAACCGTTCTCGTAGTCACGCAGGCCGAATCCGCCAACAACTCCTGAGCGGGACACCTCAGATCATCTCGTTGCTGGTCAACCAGCGCATCACCGGCCATCCGACGAAGACCGGCAGCCAGCAGGTGAGCATCCGGTACAGCAGCACCGATGGCACACCGATTGCGGCCGGCACGCCGAAGGCGGCCAGGCCACCGATCAGCGCCGCCTCGACGGCACCAACGCCGCCGGGGGTCGGGGCGGCGGAGGCCAGCGTGCCACCGACCATCGTGACCACGGTGACCGCAACGAACGTCGTGCCCCCGCCGAAGGCTTCGATGCTGGCCCACAGCGCGAGCGCCGCGCCGAGCGTGGTGCCCGCACACCCCAGCAGGATCAGGGCCAGGCGCCGCGGCTCGCGGGCGAGCTTCACCAGGTCGCCGATGACCTCGTTCAGCTTCGGACGCACCTCGGTGGACAGCCACCGGCGCAGCGTGGGCACGAACAGGAAGGTGCCGACGATGCCCAGCGCCACACCCGCGATCAGGTAAAGCAAGGTCGCGCTCGGCACGAAATGCGAGAGGTTCATCGAGGCGCCCGCGGCGGCGCTGAACACGACCAGCAGCGCGAGGTGCGCGATCACCTGTACCGACTGCTGCAGCGCCACCGCCGCGGTCGCCCGCATCGCCGATAGGCCGCTCTTCTGCAAAAACCGCGTCGACAACGCCAGGCCGCCGACCCCGGCGGGTGTGGTGGTCGCGGCAAAAGTGTTGGCCACCTGCGCGATTGACAGCGTCCAGAAGTTCACCATGCCGTCGGCGCAGGCCCATAGCGCCGCGGCCGCACCGACGTAGGTCAGCGCAGACACCAGCAACCCCACCAGCGCCCACGACCAGTTCGCCGTCTTCAGCTCCGAGAAGAACGTCGGCGCCGTGCTGATGAACGGGTATGCGACATAGACCAGCGCACCGAAGAGCACCAGCTGGATCATCTGGCTGCGGGTGAATCGCGTGATGGTTTGCGGCTTGATCTGATCGGCGCCGGTCTGGCGCTTCACCTCAGCCCGCGCGCCGGAGATGACGGTGCCGGAGTCCGGCACGGAGCGCCGAATGAACCTCGGCACAGCGACTTTGGTGAGCCGGCGGGATGCCGACAAAATGGTGTCCGCGCCGAACACGTCGATCGCGGCGCGCACCGCGGACTTCGGGTCATACAACGCCGACGTGGTCACCAGCAGCTGCGCGATGTCGGACTGAAGCTGGGCGTCGGTTGCGCCGTACTCGGCGCTGCCGAAGCTGCCGAACAACACCGCGCCGTCGTCGACCGTGATGTGCTGGCTGCGCAGGTCGCCGTGGGCGATCTGGCGGTCGTTGAGGATCCGCAGCGCTTCCCACAGCCGGACAACGGGCGTCGCCGTCGCGCAGCGGTCGATGGGAGTGCCGCGAGCGGGATTGTGCGAGTGCAGCATCCATCCCCGGTCCAGGGGTGCAAGGGCGACCGTCGCGGTGTTGGCCAGGCCGGCGTCACCGATGGCGATCGCCATCAACGCGCGATGCTCCACCGCGCGGCGCATGGATGTCACCAGGGGAGCGGTCTCGGTGTCGCGCAGCTTCAGCTTTCCCCACAGCTGGCGCAGCGCGCCGCCGCTGCGTTGATGCGGGCCGTACAACTCGACCAGCGCCGTCCGGCCGGGATCGTCGCCATCGGCCGAAAGAATGAGCGGGCCACGCCCGGCCGGGCGAACCACGGTGAGCCGCGAGACGACGAAGCCGGCCTTGCCCAGCGCGCGCACCGCGGCGTCCAGCGGCACCTCGAGCGCGGGGGTGCCCACGACCAGCACCACCAGCGCGCCGATGACCCACCCGACCGCCAGACCCACCAGCGAACGCGCCGGAACGATCGCGCTGATGACGAGGTGGATGGGCACGAAGGCCAGCAGCAACGCCCACCACCAGTGCCGCCAGCGCGCCGGCAGCCAGGGACCCGAAACCGTCAGCACCGCCGCGAGCATCCCGATCCACCGTGGGTCGTCGAGCAACTGCGCCGGCAGCGTGCTCAGCCGGTCGTGGAAGTCGAAGTGCCACCGGGGCGCCGATAGGCCGGTGCCGCTGATCGACAAGAGCACGATCGCGCTCAGGCCCGCGGTCGCGTAAGCGCCCAGCAGTTTCCACTGCCCGGCCACGATCAGGCCGATCAGGATCATGAACGGCAGCGCCACGATCGCCAGCCCGTACACCAGGTACACCACATCGGATTGGGTGGGCGACAGGACGCCGACGATCTGCGAGACCGACTTCTCCAGCGCGATCCACTGCGGGCGGGTGATCACCGATCCCGTGATCACCAGCGCCAAAAAGAGCGAGGCCAAGAACAGCCGCAAGACGTCGTTGGTCCGCCGGGTCAATGGCTGCAGCAGGCTGCCGGAAACGGGGATGTCGCGCCCGTCAACTCGCATGTATCAACGATCCTTCGGATTCGCCCCTGCCGATGGGCTCGCCGACAAGTTAACTTCAATACCCGGCTCGGGGACAGCTCCCACTCATCCGCCGCGCGTAGGGTCGGGTAGGTAGCCGTGCTAGCGAAGTGGGAAGGACGGGCGCGTGGCCAGGACCGACAACGACAGCTGGGAGATCACCGAGAGCGTGGGGGCGACCGCGCTGGGCGTGGCCGCCGCCCGCGCCGCGGAGACCCGCGGCGAGAACCCGTTGATCAGCGATCCGTTCGCGCAGGTCTTCCTCGATGCCGCCGGTGACGGCGTGTGGAACTGGCATTCGGCGGGGCAACTACCTGACGCCGTCGTCGAAGCCGAGCCGAGTTTGCCGCTGCAGATGCAGGCGATGGTGGGTTACATGGCCTCGCGCACGGCGTTTTTCGACAAGTTCTTCCTCGACGCGGCCGGCGCCGACATCCGGCAGGCGGTCATCCTGGCGGCCGGCCTGGACGCGCGGTCGTGGCGGTTGCGCTGGCCGGCGGGGACAACGGTCTACGAGCTCGACCAGCCCCGGGTGCTGGACTTCAAGGCGTCGACGCTCGCCGAACACGGCGCGCAGCCCGCCTGTCACCGCGTCCCCGTCGCGGTGGACCTGCGCCAGGATTGGCCGGAAGCGTTGCGGCAGGCGGGTTTTGATGCCGGCGCGCCCAGTGTGTGGTCGGCCGAGGGGTTGATGCCGTATCTGCCGGCCGCGGCGCAGGAGTTGCTCTTCGAGCGGGTGCAGGGGCTTACCGTCCCCGGCAGCCGGGTGGCCGTGGAGGCGCTGGGGCCCAAGTTCCTCGACCCGCAGCTTCGCGCGAGGCGACGGGAGCGGATGGACCGGATCCAGGCGCTGATGGCCGAGGTCGATCCCGACCGGCAGGTGCCCAGGACCGACGAGCTGTGGTACTTCGAGGAGCGCGAGGACGTCGGCGCGTGGTTCGGCCGTCATGGCTGGGATGTGACGGTGACACCGTCCGACGAGTTGATGGCCGGCTATGGGCGCGCGGCGGCCAAGGAGGTCCAGGACAACGTGCCGGGGAACCTGTTCGTGGCGGCGCAGCGGACCGCGGGCTAGCGACCGGTCGCCATCAAGCTGGCAACGTTAAATCCCTTGTGGTACTTGGCTTTTAGCCGTTGGTCAGTCAATTATTGCCGGGTGACGTCCTTCTTGACGCCACAGATCAACCGGTCGCGTGAACTAACTGGTGCGTGATTGGCCGTCGGCCCCGATGTCCACAACGCGGTGGGCAGCCGGGTAGCTTGAACGAACTGTGTTATGTCCCAAGATATTTGAGATTTGACGCGGTGGCGATAGTGAGCGCCCCGGACGCCGGGGCCAGTTGGTTGTCGGTGGTGGTTGGGGTTGGAAGGGGTCATACCACCACCAGTGGGCGCGTTCGCCGGTCGGGCCGGGGCAGGGCGCCACCGCGGGCGGGGGCCCCGTGGGTGGGCGTGCCAGTGATCCCGGGCTCAGGATTCGGCCGTCCTCGTCGGTGACCACCAGAGCGTCAGCGGGTCCGGTGATGGTGATCTCGCCCCGGTGGTGCAGCCGGTGGTGATAGGGGCAGACCAGGACCAGGTTGGCCAACTCGGTGGGGCCGCCGTCTTCCCAGTGCCGGATGTGGTGGGCGTGCAGACCGCGGGTGGCGCCACACCCGGGTATCGCGCACATGCGGTCGCGGTGCTCGAGGGCGCGGCGCAGCCGCCGGCTGATCACCCGGGTTGCCCGGCCGGCGCCGATGGGCTCGCCGTGGCGCTCGAACCAGACTTCACAGGTGGCATCACAGGTCAGGTAGCGGCGTTCGGCGTCGGGCAGCAGCGGACCCAGATGCAGGGCGGCAACGCGCCGCTCGATGTCGAGGTGGGCCACCACGGTGGTGTGCTGCCCGTGGGGGCGGCGGGTGGCCTCGGCATCCCAGCCCGCCTCGATCAGGCGCATGAACGCCTCGGCCGTGCCAGGCAACGGCGGCACCTGGTCTGAAGCGCCCTGGCCCCGGTCGTGATCGTGCTTCCACTCGGCGATCAGCGCATCACGATGCGAGGCCAACGCGGCGTCGAATTTCGCCGCATCGTGGTGCGGAAGTGTGATCCGATAACAGCTGCCCGCCTCGGTGGTGGTCGTGGTGAACGAACGCTCACGCTCGGGCCGGGGTTCGGGGTCAGGACGCGGTTCCAGCTTGACCGCGGTGCGCAGCTGATTGACCGTGGCGACCGCGGCCAGCTGGGCGTAATGGTCATCAGATCCCTGGCCCGCGTGTGCGGCGATCACCCCGACCTGATCGGCCGACAGCCGACCCTCGCGCATGCCTGCCGCGCAGCGGGGAAACTCCTCCAGCCGGCCAGCGATGGTGCTGATCGTGTGGGCATTGCCCGACGAGCAGCCCAACTTCCAGGCCACCAACGCCGGCACCGACCGCGCACCCGTCACACCGCACAATTGGTCGCGATCGATCTCGGCGACGATCTGCACGATGCGCCCATCAATCGCATTGCGCTGACCGGCCAACTCCGCCAACTCCTCGAACAACACCTCAAGGCGGTCGCTCGCAGTCACCACCTCGGCGTCAGCAGATGCGATCGAAGACATGACGTCATCATCGCAGCCGCCACCGACAAGTTTCGGCCGCCCGAAGCCCGCTTTCGAATCTTGTGCCTACCAGCGACCAAGATTCACTAGTGCGCTTCGAAACCCGACTCGGGCGAAGAGTTTTCCGCGCCTTGCCCGGCGTGCCCGCGCCATTTCCGGTACCCCCGGTGCGCGGCGAATGCGCCGACGATGGCGCTCACGCACCACACCGCGATCGCCGCGTAGGCCAGCGGCGATGACCGGTTGCCGATCGAGGCGCCCAGCGCGGTGTAGACGAAGGCCCGCGGCACCGAACCGATGAACGCGCCAACGGCCATCTGCCACAACGGGACTCCGAACGCACCGAACGCGTACGAGGCCAGCGCATCCGAGATGCCGGGGACGAACCGCTGCCCGACCACCGCCCACAGGCCCCGCCGCCCGATCAGGGCATCGATGCGGTCGGCGCGCTGCGCGCCCAGCAGCGCCCGGGCGCTGTCGCGGCCGGCCCGGCGGCCGACGAAACTCGCCACGATCGCGGTGCCCACCGTCGCGCCCAGCGTCACAAACACGCCCAGTAGCGGCCCGAACAGCAACCCGCTGCCCGCGGCCAGAATCGAGCCCGGCACGAACAGCGACCCGGCCACCGCCGAGACCACGACGTACGTCAGCGGTGCCGCCGGCCCGGTGGCCGACACCACCCGCCGGATCTCCTCGATGTCGATGACGTGTGCGACGGCCACCAGATAGAACACCACCGCGAGAAAGGCGGCGAACACGGCGAGCCGCACGACCGGGCCCCGCCGCGAGACGGGTTGGGATGTCGGGCCGGGACCGTCGGTGCCGTCCCCGTCGGCCGTCACGTCGCGGCGGCGTCGGCCCGCAGCCGCTGCCGCAATCCGGTGGCCCGCATCGCCCGTCGCTCGATCGCCGCGCGCACCGAGGCCTCGGGACCGACCACCCGCACCCTGGTCTGCGCCCGGGTCACGGCCGTGTAGAACAGCTCCCGCGTCAGCAGTCGCGAATCCTCCGGCGGTATCAACACGGTCACCTCGTCGGCCTGGCTGCCCTGACTTTTGTGGATGGTCATGGCGTGCATCGTTTCCACCTCGCCGAGGCGGCTGGTCGCGAAGTCTAGCGGTCCGCTCGCGCCGGCGATGACCGCTCGCAGCCCGTCCACGCCGGCCACCGCCACGCCGGTGTCACCGTTGTAGAGCCGCAGCCCGTAGTCGTTGGCCGTCACCAGCAGCGGACGCCCGGCGTACCACTGCGACCAGGCGGGCTGCCCCGTCGCTTCGGCAATCCACTTCTGCACCAGCGTGTTCCAGTGCGTCGCCCCGTACGGACCCGCGCGGTGCGCGCACAGCAGCCGGTGTTCGTCCAGGGTCGCCAACGCCTCGTCGGCCGCGCCCAGCAGCGCCGCCGACCGCAGCCGCAGCGCGTGCGCGACGAGTACCTCGCGCAGCCGGTCGGCCGGGCGCCCGGAGTCCACCCATTCGATGTGCTCCCCGCCGGCCGCCAGCAACTCCACCACGCGGTCCGCGTCGCCGTCCCGGATCGCGGCGGCCAGTGCGCCGATCGACGTGCCGTATCGGTGCGGGGTGCGCAGGGCGGCGACCCGCACGTCGTCGCGGTCGGCCAGGCCGTCCACCAGGTCGGCCAGCACGGCGCCCGCCTCCACCGACGCCAACTGGTCCGGGTCGCCGACCAGAATCAGCCGGGAGTCCGGCCTGACCGCCTCGGCAAGACGGGCCATCATGGTCAACGACACCATCGACGTCTCGTCGACCACGACGACGTCGTGCGGCAGCCGGTTGGTGCGATTGTGCTTGAACCGCACCGACGTATCCGGCCGCGGACCCAGCAGCCGGTGCAGGGTGGTGCCCGGCAGCCCGGCCAGCCGGGCCCGGTCCACCGCGTCGAGCCGCTGGGCTCCCGTGGCCACCGCCTCGGCCAGCCGCGCCGCCGCCTTGCCGGTCGGTGCCGCCAGGGCGATCCGGGGCGGCGGCAGCCCGGCCAGCTCGGTGTGCTCGACGAGCAGGGCTAGCAGCCGCGCGATCGTGGTGGTCTTGCCGGTGCCGGGGCCGCCGGTCAGCACCGTCACCGCCTGCGATACCGCGATTTCGGCGGCCGCGCGCTGCTCTTCGTATCCGGGCTCGAAAAGCCTTTCGTAGCTGGATGGTTCGACGACGATCGGCGGAGCCGACAGGGCGAGCAGGTCGGTGCACACCTGCTCCTCCTCGAGCCAGTACCGGTCGAAGTACAGCAGATCCCCGAAGAACCGCAGCACCGATGGCGGCCCGAGCAGGGTGCTCGCCCGCACCGCCGCCAGCCAGTCGTCGGCGCCGGGCCACGGCAGGACGGCCTCGCCGACCTGCGCGGGTGCGGTGCGGAGATCGACGCACACCGAACCACTCCGCAGCGCGCGCACGACCAGCGCGACCGCCAGGGCCACCCGCTCGTCGGACTCACCGGTGAGCGTGGTGAGTCGTTGCGCCACATGGATATCCGCGGCCTCGAAGACACCGGCCTCACTGAAGGTGCGCAGCAATCCGGTCGCGAACGCGACCCCAGCCGTCATCTCCCCCCTCATACCGGCACCCCCCGGGCGTCGAGCAGGTCCGACAGGTCGGTGATCAACGCTGGCGGCGGGCGCCAACTGAAGACGCCGCACGGGTGCCCGTCGAGCACCGGGGTGTCCGCGCCGCACATGCCGCGCACGAACAGGTAGAGGACGCCGCCGAGGTGGCGGGCCGGGTCGTAATCGCCTACCCGCCACCGTAAGAACCGGTGCAGCACCGCGCAGTACAGCAACGCCTGCAGCGGATAGTCCGAGTGCAGCATCGCCTCCGCCATCCGCGGGCGGTCGTAGTCGGCGGCCGTCAGCGGCCGTTCCGGATCCCCGAGCCGGTTGGTCTTGTAGTCCACCACGACGTAGCGGTGTCCGGGACCGTCGGGAATGCGCAGCACCGCGTCGATCGACCCGGTGAGGTACCCGCGCAACGATTGATCACCGAGCGCCCGG
This sequence comes from Mycobacterium marseillense, assembly GCF_010731675.1. Classification (NCBI taxonomy): domain Bacteria; kingdom Bacillati; phylum Actinomycetota; class Actinomycetes; order Mycobacteriales; family Mycobacteriaceae; genus Mycobacterium; species Mycobacterium marseillense. The sequence goes on along the minus strand of NZ_AP022584.1, from coordinate 3,068,824 downwards.
TCCGACAGCCGGTCGGCATACGACGCCAGCGGATCGTCGGCTGGCAGGTGCTCGCGCAGCAGCGGCGCCAGATCTGCCAGGCGGGCTTCCGGTCCCGCCGCCGGGCGATCACCGCCGGCCAGCGGAAGCTCGAAGTCCAGTTCCCGCAACCGATCCGAGAGCCCGATGTGGCGCAGCGTCAGCCCGCCCGCCAGGGCGCCCAGCGGCGTGTCGTGCATCGGCACCATGGCCGCGGCCAGCTCCGCGGGGGCGACGTCGACCGGCCACCACCCCGAATGCTCCCGGATGTGTGCCTCCAGCTCGGCGGCCAGATCCGCGGCGAACGGGTCGGCGGTCTCCAGCACGGCATGGACCAGGGAGCCGAAGGTCGCGCCCGCCGGAAGGTCCGCCATCGGCGAGGGCACGTCCGGCCCGGCGACCAGTGAGGCCAACGGGATGTCGCCGACCTCGTCGTCGATCCCGGCGACGTCGGGTTCGCTGCTGACGCCGTCGGCCTGGGCCACCCTGATCAGGCCCGAATAGGAGGTGCGCCGCCAAGTGGTGTCGATGGCGCGGTGGAAGTGGCGGCTGTCCAGGTTCCGGGGCACCGGCGCGGGCGGCAGCGCCGGGGCGGGCGCCACCACCGCGTCCTCGATGACCGGCCCGCCGGCGGCCTCCCACTCGCGCAACCGGGCCAGGGCGTCGTCGTCGGAGACCTTCGCGGGCTCGCAGCGGTCCGGAACGACGGGATCGCCGGGCCGGCGACCGCGCAGCAGCCGCGACAGGCCGCCGTTGGGCTCGTAGTACGCCGGTGACCACCACGCCACCACCTGGGTCTGCGCCCTGGTCAACGCGACGTAGGTCAGCCTGCTGTCGTCGCTGGCATCCTCTTTACGGCCCAGCCGCTCAACGGTTTTGAAGTCGGGGCTGTCCCTGCCGCCGACGTGCAGACAACGCGCGCCGTCCTCGTCGTGGAACAGCACCACGTCGCTGTCCTGGGTGTTGCGGTTGAAGGCGAACGGCAGGTACACGATCGGGTATTGCAGTCCCTTGCTGACAAACACGGTCATGATCTGGACGGCGGCGGCGTCGCTGTCGAGGCGGCGGTTGCGTTCGGGCGCGCCGCTGCGCTCGTCGCGTTGCCGGCGCAGCCAGTCACGCAGCGCCGGCAGGCTGTAGTGCTCGCGGTGCGCGACGTCCTGCAGCAGCTGAGTGACGTGCGCCAGGTCGGTCATGTGTCGCTCGCCGCCCTGCCAGCCGAGCACGCGGTCCCGCATCCCGAGCAGCTGGGCGGCCTCGAAGATGGCGGCGACGCCACGTTCGCGGGCGTGACCGGCCCACTCGCGCAGCGTTTTCGCGATCCGATCCGTCAGCGCGTCGCCACCGGCCGCCAGCGTTTGGGCGGTCTCACCGAAGAACATCGTCGCCGCGGCGGCGCGCACCATGCCGGGCCGGTGCGGTTGGTCGAAGGCCTCCAGCAGGCACAACCAATCCTCGGCTGCCTCGGAGGTGAACACGTCGGTGTTGCCGGTGTAGACCGCCGGAACGCCCGCGGCGCACAGCGCCGAAAAGCAAGCGTGCGCGTCCCGGTGCCGTTCCACGATGACGGCGATGTCGCGGGCCTGCAGCGGTTTACCGTCGAAGGTGGCGCCGGCGGCGAGCAGGGCGCGGATGTCGGCGGCGAGATCGGCGCCGATGTGCTCGCGCAGCTCGTCGATGGGCAGGTTCTGAATGCCGCGGCGCCCCAGGGTGGTTCGCGCCACGACGCGCAGCCGGAACGGGTCGTTGTGGGGCGCGCCGGCGAGCCGATGGCCGCGGTGATGCGCGTCGACGTCGTTCACCACGATCGCGGGGTCACCGAGCTGGGCGCCGCGCAGCACCACCTGCAGCCGCGCCACCAGCGCGGAATCGCTGCGCCAGTTGGTGTCCAGCGTCTTGCGCCGGCCCGCCGTCTCGGCCGCCCGCAGGTAGGTCACGATGTCGCCCCCGCGGAACGCGTAGATCGCCTGTTTGGGGTCGCCGATCAGGATCACCGTGGAGCGTCCGCTGAACGCGCGGTCGATCACCTGCCATTGCACCGGGTCGGTGTCCTGGAATTCGTCGACCATGACGATCGGCCAGCGCTGATGCATGCGCAGCCGGGCGGGGGAGTTGTCGGTGGCCAGCGCGTCGGCCAGCCGGGTCAGCAGGTCGTCGTAGCCGAGCACGCCCAGCCGGCGTTTGCGCGTATCCAGCTCGGCCAGAACGTCATTGGCGAACCGCAGGCAGATGGCGGCCCGCGAATCCGGGTCCGGGTCGCGCGGCCGTAGCTGGGTCGACGGGTTGTTGACCACCTCGCGGGCCAGCCGCAGCGCCTCGGAGTAGTGCAGCGCCGGGTCGTCGCGTTCCTGCCCGAAGTGCGCCAGGTACAGGTCGTCGACGATCTCGGTCACCAGGTCGTCGAGGCTGTCGAGCAGGGTTACGCTCGCGGCCGTGTCGCCGGCCACGCCGAGTGAACGCAGCACCAGCTGGCAGAACTGGTGGGTGGTGGCGATGGTCGCCGCGTCGAAGCCGGCCAGCGCGTCGCGCAGGCGCTGTTGGCGCGCCGCGCGCTGCTCGTCGGTGCCGTCCAGCAGGTAGGCCACCAACTGGTTGTCGCCGACCGTCGACGGGTCGGCGAAAGCGCGTACGGCGTCGACGATTTGGCAGCGGACACGCTCGCGCAGCTCCTGGCTGGCGGCGCGGCCGAACGTGATGAGCAACATCTGTTCCAGGCTCGCCGCGCCGTCGGCGAGATACCGCGTCACCAGGCCGGCCAGCGCGAACGTCTTGCCGGTGCCCGCGCTGGCCTCCAGCACGGTCGTGGAGCGCTCGGCCGGCAGCGGGCCCAACAGGTCGAAACGTTCCATCAGGTGAGCTTCCGCTCGGCGCGCAGCATGGGCAGCCATAGCCGGGACGCATACGCGCCGAGCCGGTTGTCCTCGCCGTCGCATTCCTCGCCGGGCCGCACCGGTTGCATCAGGTCGTCCAGCGGCGCGCCGCGCCCCCACGCCCGCACGTGCGCCGGCGCCTGGTCCTCGCCGGGGAAGCGGTCGCCGGACTTCCACCGGCGCCGCGCCTCGGCCGCCGGGTCGTCGCCGCCGTACCGGGCGGCTGCCCACGCGTAGGACGTCTTGATGGGCAACGGAATCGGCTCCCGGCGACCCGCGTCGTAGATCGTCACCAGCTCGCGCAGCACCTCGACGGGATCACCAGCCGGCGGTCCCAGCCCTTCGGCCCGGATGCTGGTGCCCCGGCGCATGCGGCCGATGCACGCCGCCGACCAGTCGCGGCCGGGGTCGTGAGCGATCAACGCCAGCAACGGAATCCACGATTCGAGCAGGTGCTTGCCGTCCAGCCTCGAATAGGTGACCGACACCAGGGCGTCGGCATAGACGGGGGACACCGTCCCGGTGAGCCGGCGCCCGGCGCCCAGGTCGATGTCGACGTCATAGGCGGCGGCCAGTTGGTGGTCGCGGCGATGCCGAAGCGCCTCGAGCGCCAGCGCCGCGGCCTGGTCGCGAATCTCCGTGACCTTGCGCCAGCCCAGTTGGCCCGGGGGCAGTGTGCCGCGGCGCCACTCGGCCTGCCGCGCGTCATCGGGGCTCATCCCGCGCAGGATGTCGCCCAGCATCCGGTCGCCGACGGTCCACTCCTCGAGGCTGTTGATGTCGACCGGCATGGCGTCCTGGACGCCGTCGACGTCGTAGGGCAGCGTGAAGTCCAGGGCGCGGAAGAAGCCCTTCACCGGGTCTTTGAAGAAGCCGACGAGGTCGGCGAGGTTGACGTCGTCGGCCGGCGGGGGCGGCAGCGGCGCCGCGATGAACGTGGGTTGTTCGGTGTGTTCGCCGCTCGCCGCGCGCGCCGCGCGCAGCACCGTGGGGTCGAAACTGAACGGCGCCCCCGGCACCAGTTCGCCGGGGATGACGTTGCGAATGTCGAACGGCTGCAACGGATGCTCGACGACGATCCGGTGGCGCACCGTGGTCGGCGTGGTCATGTCGAGGGTGTCCAGCAACTCGGCCAGCGGCACCGCGGGCGGCCGCGGCTGCCCCGAATACTCGTTGGCGCCGGTGTAGGTGATCACCAGTTTCTCGGTGGCGGCGCCGATCGCGTCGAGCAGCAATTGCCGGTCCTCGGAACGGATGTCGCGTTCCCCGGTCATCGGGCGCCGGGCCAGCGCGTCGTCCCCGTCGACGACACCGAGACGCGGGAACAACCCGTCGTCGAGGCCGACCAGGCACACCACCCGGTGGGGGACCGAGCGCATCGGGACCATCGTGCAGACCGTCAGCGTGCCGGTGCGGAAGTTGGCCCGCGTCGGGCGCCCGGCGAGGTGCCGGCTCAGCAGCGCGCGAATGTCGGGCAGCCGCAGCACCGTGTCGCCCCCTGACCCGGCCTGCGCCAGGACCGCGGCGAACTCCCGCTGCACCTGACCGGTCTGCCACTCCTCGGCATCCTGCACCCGCGTCAACAGCGTGATGGCGCCGGCGAGGGTGTCCAGCCACTCGGTCAATGTCCGTGTGCCACTGAGGGAGTCGACCACGTGCCGCAGCCGCTCCACGAATTCGGCGAACTGGCCGGCCAGCGGGACGCGATTGCTGCTCACGTCGTCGAGCGGCAGCGTGGTGTCGATCCACGCGTTCGAGTCGTCGGACATCGCGATGCCGGCCAGTATCCGGTCGATGCCGAAACGCCATGTGTTGTGCACGAAGTCGACGTGGTAGGGCCGCCGATGCTCCTGGTCCAATCCCCACCGGATGTTGGCTTGGCGCACCCAGCGGGTGAGCGCCTCCAAATCGTCGTCGGTGAAGCCGAACCGGGCGCGCACCGGCGCGGCCTGGGCCAGGTTGAGCACCTCGGTGGCCGTCACCCTGCCGCCGGCGAGCCCCAGGAGTTGGGCGGCCACCTGCAGCAGCGGGTTGGTCTGGATCAGTGACCGATCCGCCAGCCGCACCCGGAGCTGGTGTGCGGGGTGCGCGCCCTGCACCACGTCGCCGAGGCCGAAGTCGGCCACGATCAGCGGTGCGTAGGTTTCGATGTCCGGGCACATCACCAGGATGTCGCGCGGTTCGAGCGTCGGGTCGTCGGCCAACAGGCCGAGCAACACCTCGCGCAACACATCGACCTGGCGGGCGGGGCCGTGGCAGTTGTGGATCTGCACCGACCGGTCGTCGTCGGCCAGCGCGCGGCCCTGCGGCCGGACCGCGTTGGCGGCGATGTCGGACTGCACCCAGCCGAGCAGCGTGTCCGGGGGCGCCCCGGAGGGCAGGTACTCGTCGGTCTGCGGATCCGCCGGCAGGCCACGCTGCAGCTCGCGCAGGTCCCGTCCCAGGGTGGCGAGCAGCGGGTGGCCCACGGCGCGATGGCTGATGTCCTCGCGGCGCGGGATCGCCCCGCGCGTGCCGGCCAGCGCGCGCCAGAGCCGGTCGCTGGGGTGCGGCAGCCACAGGTGCAACTCGTGGTGGAGGGCCAGCGCGGCCAGCAGTTCGGAGTCGGTGCACGACAACCGGGTGTGCCCGAACAGCGACAGCCGCGCGGGTAGGTCGCTGGGCGCCTCGGCCAGCCGCGCGAGGGTCTTGCCGTGGCGGACGTGCGGTGGATCGGCCGCGACCCGCGAGACCAGCGCCCGCCACAGCTCCGGTTGCCAGCGCAGGTCCTCGTCGAGGTCGCCCAATTCGCCGTCCAGCCAGTCGATCAGCAGTTGCGGACGCTGCCGGGCGTAGGAGGCGAACAGACCGGCCAGCCGGCGCGCCACCTCGTACCGACGGCCCCGGCGCAGCTCGGCCTCCGCGCCGGTGTGGAAGTGACCGACATGGGTCGCCAGCGTGCGGCACCACGGTTCGTCCAGCGAGCAGTCGATCGCCTCCAGGAGCGGCCACGCCATGGCGTCGGGCGACCACGGATCGTCGTCGGCGGTGCCGGCGATTTCGGCGATCAGCGAGCCGGGGCTGCGGAAGGCCACCCCCGCGCAGACCCCGTCACCGCCGCCGCCGGCGCGACCGAGCACGTGCGACAGCCGCTGGCTGAGCCAGCGCTCCACCCCGCGCGCCGGGACGACGACGAGGTCGGTGGCGAACGGGTCGGCCGGCGGATCGGCCAGCAGAGCGCCGAGACCGTCGGCCAACAGATCGGTGCGCTCGGCGCGGTGCAGATGAAGCGGCATTGCGCTGTCACGATAAACCCCGGCGCCCGGGACGGGGCGCCTACTTCGCCAGCGTGAACTGGTTGATGTCGATGTAGCCGGTGCGGAACGCGTCGGCGCAGCCGGTCAGGTAGCGCATGTAGCGCTGATAGACCTCTTCGGACTGGATCGCGACGGCCTCGCTGTGGTGGGCCTGCAGCGCCTCGGCCCAGTGGTCGAGGGTCCGGGCGTAGTGCAGCTGCAGCGACTGCCGGCGTTTGAGGTTGAAACCCATCTTCGACGCGTGGAACTCGACGATCTCGATGGCCGGCAACTGGCCGCCGGGGAAGATCTCGGTGGCGATGAATTCGTTGAAGCTCGTCTGCTCCTCGGTCATCGGCAGTCCGCGCTCGACGATCTGCTGCGGGGGCAGCATGGTGATCGTGTGCAGCAACATCACCCCGTCGTCGGGCAGGACGCGGTGAGCCATCGCGAAGAAATCGTCATAGCGGTCGTACCCGAAGTGCTCGAAGGCGCCGATGGAGACGATCCGGTCCACCGGCTCGTCGAACTCCTCCCAGCCGTGCAGTAGGACCCGCCGGCTGCGTTGGGTGTCGAGCGCGTCGAAAAGCTTCTGGACGTGCGTGGCCTGGTGTTCCGACAGGGTCAGCCCGATGACGTTGACGTCGTACTTCTCGATCGCGCGCAGCGCCGTGCCGCCCCAGCCGCAGCCCACGTCCAGCAGCGTCATCCCCGGGCGCAGGCCCAGCTTGCCCAGCGAGAGATCCATCTTGCGCAGCTGCGCCTCTTCCAGGGTGATATCTCGGCCGCGGTCCCAGTACGCGCAGCTGTAGGTCATGGTGGGGTCGAGGAACAACCGGAAGAAGTCATCTGACAGGTCGTAGTGGGCCTGTACCTCTTCGAAATGCGGCGTCAGGTTCTCTGCCACGGCGGCTACCCGCCTTTCTGACTTGGGGGCATTCAGTTGTTCACGAGCGGCCCGCCCGGTTGGTTCACCACGGCCTTCCCGATTTCCCCGCACGCAAACTTCGGCGGCCGAGGCGGAGAGCTTCGTCGATACTTGGGGAAACGGCTAGCGGGAGGGAACGTGATGGATGCGTGGGACGCGATCTGCGCGCGGCGCAACGTGCGCGAGTACCAGGCGCGCGAGATCGCCGAGGAGGACCTCAACCGGATCGCCGAAGCCGGCTGGCGGGCGCCGTCGGCCAAAAACCGCCAGCCCTGGGACTTCGTCATCGTCACCGACCGCACCCAGCTGCAGGAGCTGGCCACGGTCTGGCGGGGTGCCGGCCACATCGCCGCGGCGCCGGCCGCGATCGCGATCGTGGCGCCGGTGCCGCCCGATGAACGCCGGGTGGTCACCGACAACTACGACATCGGCCAGGCCACCATGGCGATGATGATCGCGGCCACCGACCTGGGAATCGGGACCGGCCACTCGTCGGTGGGCGACCAGGAGAAAGCGCGCGCCATCCTGGGCGTGCCCGACGATCACCTGGTGGCCTTCCTGCTCGGGGTGGGCTACCCCGCCGACCGTCCGCTGCGCCCGATCCGCACGCCGAATCGCCGGCCGTTCTCCGAGGTGGTGCATCACGGCCGGTGGTGAGGGGGCATGAAAAACCTTCGGCGACTTGCTGAGTCGTAAGCTGTGGGGCGTGCATGACCATCAGGGCGATTACGGAGTCGACGGCTCTTTTCATAGATTCTCGGCACGAACCCAGGCGATAGGCATCGGCGCGCAAGCCGCCGCCCTGGCCGTGTGGGCGGGCATCGGCTGGGCGCGCGGCAAGCGGCTCAGGGCGGCCCTGGCCGCGGTGTCGAGCGCCGGCATCGCGGGAAACGCACTGCTGTACATCTACGCGACGCGGTCCGGGAAATTCGTTGTGTGGGACCGCGTTCTGAGCGATCTGCGGCTCACCGGCGACGAGACGGTGCTCGACCTCGGCTGTGGGCGGGGCGCGGTGCTGCTGGCGGCGGCCAAGCGGTTGCCGCGAGGCCGTGCGATCGGTGTCGACCTGTGGCAGGCGGACCAGACGGACAACTCGCAGCAGGCCACGCTGGCCAACGCGGTCGCCGAAGGCGTCGCAGACCGCATCGAGGTGCACACCGCCGACATGACCGCGCTCCCGCTGCCCGACGAGAGCGTCGACGTGATCGTGAGCAACCTGGCCATCCACAACATCGGCGGCCACGCGGGCCGACGGCAGGCGCTCGACGAAGCCGCACGCGTGCTGCGGCCGGGCGGCCGGCTCGCGATCGCGGACCTCTGGGAGACGCGTCAGCACGCCGAGCGGCTGCGCGAACTGGGCTGGCGCAGCGTGCGGCGGCGCAACCTCGGCTGGCGGATGTGGTACGGCGGCCCGTGGTTCGCCACGCGGCTGGTCACCGCGACCAAACCGGGCTGAGGCGCGGCCCCGGCGGCCGGCGTGCATGCTGGGACCCATGACGAGAACCGAACTCACCGAACAGATCGTCGTCGCGCGCCTGGCCAAGGGGCTGACGTGGCAACAGCTGGCCGACGCCATCGACAGGCCGGTGGTGTGGACCACGGCGGCGTTGCTCGGGCAGCACCCGATTCCGGTCGAGCAGGCCGCGATCCTGGCCGGGATGCTCGGCCTCGACGAGTCGGCGGTGCCGGTGCTGGCCGCCGCGCCCATGCGGGGAGGCCTGCCCAGCGCGGTGCCCACCGACCCGACCGTCTACCGCTTCTACGAAGCCCTGCAGGTGTACGGGGGCGCCCTCAAGGAGCTGATCGCCGAACAGTTCGGCGACGGGATCATGAGCGCGATCAACTTCAGCGTCGCTCTGCAGAAGAAGCCCCACCCCTCGGGTGACCGCGTCGTGGTCACCTTCGACGGGAAATTCCTTCCCTACCAATGGGTTTCGTCGGAGCAGTAGATGGCAGCTCAGACACGCCAGCCGAAGGCCGTCGATCTGGTGCTCTCCGGCGGAGGCGTCAAGTTCATCGGTCTGGTGGGCGCCATCGTCGCGCTGATGGATGCCGGGTATTCGATCAAGCGGGTGTCCGGGGTCTCGGCCGGTTCGGTGGTCGCGGCGATCCTGGCGGCCGGATCCAGCGACGGGCAGCTGACCGGCGCGCAGGTCAAGGAGCTCGCCTTCTCGGTCCCCCTGCGTAAGTGGCGCGACGCCGGGCCCGTGCCCTATCTCGGCGCGGCCTGGGGGCTGGTCACCGATTCGAGCATGTACCGCGGCGACGTGGCGTATGAGTGGATTCGCAGCGAGCTGAAGAACTTCGGGGTCACCCGCTTCGGCGATCTGCACCTCGACGACGACCGCCTGCTCGAGGGGCGGCGCGACAAGCTGGTGGTGACCGTCGCCGATCTGACCGCGGCCCAGCTGGTGCGGTTCCCGTGGGACTATCGGCGGCTCTACGGACTGGATCCCGACGAGCAGCCGGTGGCCGACGCGGTGCGCGCCTCGATGGCGATCCCGTTCTTCTATCGCCCCGTCAAGCTGACCGGCGCCGACGGCACGACGTCCACCCTCGTCGACGGCGGCGTGCTGTCGAATTTCCCCATCGACACCTTCGACCGGCCCGACGGCAGGGCGCCGCGCTGGCCCACGTTCGGGGTCACCGTCCTGCCCAGGCTCACCGAGGGCATCGGGGCGGTGATGCCGGCCCTGAAACCCTTGCGCTTCCTCGACCAGACCGCACTGCTGGAAAGCCTGGTCACCACCATGCTGGCCGGCCACGACCAGACCCATCTCAGCCGGCCGTGGGTCGCGGCCCGCGCCATCGCGGTCGAATCCACCGACGTCGGGGTGCTCGATTTCGACGTCTCCAAGGGCCGCCTCGAAGAGCTGTACGAGAGCGGCTATGCCGCGGCGCAGGCGTTCCTGTCGACGTGGGACTGGCCGGCTTATCTGGACCGGTTCCGGTAAGCCGCCGTCCCGCCAGGTGAAGTGACGGCTCGTCGCGCACGTGCCAGACTGGCGACGAGGAGGCGAGAGAACGCGGTGACCGCTGATGGCGGCCACCGCGTTCGCCGTTTCAGTTCATCAACACCTGCGGCGAAAGCTCTTTGAGCATCGCGTTGGCCCAGCGCATCTGGCGCAGCGTCTCGGGATGGCAGCGCGAGGCCAGGCTCAGCAGTTCGGCATCCTTGGCCGCCTGCGCACCCTGGGCCAACAGCTCCCAATCCAGCGACACCCCCGCCGCCAGCCGGTGAATCCGGCGCAGGTCGGCGAGCAGCATCAACCCCGGCTCGGGCCGGTGCCGCAGCAGGCCGCCGAGCCGCGATTGCAGGAAACCGGTGACCGCGCCGGTGCGGGGGTCGGAGGACAGGCGCAGGCCGTAGTGGCGGCCGTGGCGTGCCAGTTCGGCGAGGTGATGGCGTGACCAGCCGGCCAGGTCCTGCGCCAGGTGGCTGATGTCCTGGTCGCTGTGGTGTCGCGCGGCGACCACATTGAGTTCGTGGGCCAGCTTGCGTTCGGAGCGGTGGAGTTCGCGGATCGCCAGCTTGAGTTTCATGGCCGGCTCCCCGCCGAAAGCGCTTCGGTCACACCGGTCGTCGCCGGCGCCGCGCCCGCGGGCACCGACCCGTTTCGCTCCGCGTGCCTGGCGTGAGCCTTGCGCAGCCGGGCGGCGGCCGTCTTGTAGATCGGCTGCTTGGACACCGGGTCCCAATCGGTCAGCGTGAGTTCGTTGCCGGCCCGGTGATGGCCGGTGCCCGCCCCCTGCTCCCCGACGTCCCAGTAGCCGTAGTGGAAGGGCACGAACAACACGCCATCGCGGATGCCGCAGACGCGCGCCGCGCACCTGATGCAGCCGCGCGGCGTGCGCACCTCGACCATCTCGCCGTCGGCGATGCCCAGCCGGCGCGCATCGCCGGCCGAGACCTCGACCCACACCTCGGGCGCGGCCTGCTGGAGTTGCTGTGCCCGTGCTGTTTTCGTGCGGGTGTGGAAGTGGTAGACGGTGCGCCCGGTGATCAGCGCGAACGGGAAATCCGGGCTGGTCCGCTCGTGCGGAGGAACGTATTCGGCCGCCTTGATGATCGCCCTGCCGTAGGGGTTCATCGAGCGGTATTCATCGGGCTGCAGCGGGGCGCCCGTGATCAGGTCTTTGCCGTATGCCTCGCAGTAGTCGGGTTTCGCCCAGAACTTCGCGTCGGCGTAGAGGCGTTCGGTGCCGTCGGGATGTTCTGTGTTGCAGGGCCATTGGATGCCGCTGCCGCCGCGCAGCTTCTCGTAGCTCAGACCGGTGTAGTCGCACGGCCTCCCCGCGCTGCATTTCTTCCACGCCTCGAACGCCGACTCGGCATCGGTCCAGGGCGGGAACGGTTGGCCGTCCTTGTCACGGAAGTCCATCCGGCGCGCGTAGTCCAGGAAGATGTCGAGGTCCGAGCGTGCGGAACCCGGTGGCTCGACCGCCTTTTCGGACAGGTGCACGGTGCGGTCGGCATTGGTGAAGGTGCCGGTCTTCTCGGCCCACGCCGCGGCGGGCAACACCACGTCGGCCAAGGCGGCGGTTTCGGTCAGGAAGATGTCCTGGACGACCAGGAACAGCCGCTCCTGGGAGAAGATGTCGCGGATGCGGGCCAACTCCGGCAGCGACACCAGAGGGTTGGTGGCGGTGACCCACAACATCCGCAGAGTCCCCTCCTCGGCGAAGCGGAACATCTGCATGGCGTGCGTGGGCGGGCCGTAGTGGGGGATCTGCAGGGGCTCGAGGTTCCACAATTCCGCCAACTCGGTGACGTGGGAATCGTTGGACCAGTTGCGGAAACCGGCCAGATCCCCGTCGGCACCGCATTCGCGGGTGTTCTCCGCGGTCGGCTGCCCGTTCATCTGCAGCACACCGCAGCCGGGCTTGCCCAGCATGCCGCGCACCAGGTGAATGTTGTTGACCTGCACGGCCGCCGCGGTGGCCTGGTGCGACTGGTAGAAGCCCTGCAGCACGGTGGACAGCAACCGCTCCGCCGTGCCCAGCAGCCGCGCGGCGTGGCGGATGTCCTCGGCCGCCACGCCGCAGATCTCGGCGACCCGCTCGGGTCCGAATTCGGCGACCCGACTGCGCAGCTCGTCGAAACCGACTGTGTGCGAATCGATGTAGTCCTCATCGATCCAGCCGTTGGCGATGATCTCGTGCAGCAGGCCGTTCATCAACGCGACGTTGGTGCCCGGCACCGGCGCCAGGTGGACGGTGGCGCGGCGGGCGACGGGTGTCAGCCGCGGGTCGACGCAGACGATGGCCGGCGGCGAGCCGCCGTCCAGCCGGTCCAGCATCCGCGCCCACAGCACCGTCTGCGTCTCGGCGACGTTGTGCCCGAACAACGCGATGACGTCGGCATGGTCGACGTCGGTGTAGGACCCGGGCTGCCCGTCGCAGCCGAACGATTCCTTCAGCGCCTCGGCCGCCGTCGCGGTGCACAGCCGGGTGTTGCCGTCGACGTGGTTGGTGCCGATCGCCCCGTGCGCGATGGCGCCCTGCGTGTAGTAGGCCTCCAGAAACAACTGTCCGGACGTGTAGAAGCCGATCGAGCTGGGGCCGTAGCTGTCGAGCAGTTGCTTGCTGCGGTCGACGATCCGCCCCATGGCGGTGTCCCAGTCGCACGGCTTCAACGTGCCGTGCTCCCTGATCATCGGGGTGGTGAGCCGGTCCGCGGAGGCGTTGGCCTGCCAGCCGAACAGATCCTTGGGGTCGAGGCGCCCGTGGTTGACCCGGTCGACGGCGCGCCCGCGCACGCCCACGATCCGGCCGTCCTTGACGGCGATGTCCAAACCGTCGCCGTTGGAGTGCAGCACCGCCGCCGATTGCACCCAGCGATCCACCGACTCGGCGGTGATGCCATCGGCCAGGTAGGTGTCGACTCGCTCCGGCCAACCGGTGCCGGGTTCATACGGGGTGCGCGTCCCCCAGGGATCCGCGATGCGATCTGTGGTCACAAGCGAGGACTTCCCCGGCAGCGGGCCCCGAAACCACCTCGGCCAGGCGCCCTCCGCGGGCTACACGCCGAATTCGGCTTCGATCCCGTCGATTCCGGCGCGGATGGCGGCCAGGGCGTCGGCGCGGGCGCGCAGTTTGGTGGCGGCATGCGCGCGCTGATTCAGGCCGGCGAATTCGGTGGCGGCTTCCTCCGCGCGGTCCAGCACCATCTCCGGCAGCACGATCTCGTCGATAAAGCCTGCGGCAAGGGCGGTTTCACCGAAGAACGTCTTCGCCAGCCCCGCGGCCTGCTGATACCCCGACGGCGTCAGGCGCAGCTTCATGATCTCCAGCGCGGCGTAGGGGATGACCATGCCGATCGCGACCTCGTTGGCCTGGATGTTGTAGGCGTGGGCGGCCACCCGGTGATCGCCCGACGACAGCAGGAACGCCCCCATCGCGATGGCATGCCCCGTGCACGCCATCACCACCGGCTTCGGGAACGACAGGAGCCGGTAGGCCAGCTCGAACCCGCCTCGCAGCATGTCGATCGCGGGCTGCACCTCGCCGGAGGTGAGGATCTTCAGGTCGAAGCCGCCGCTGAACACCCGCTCATTGCCGGTGATCACCAGCGCGCCGGCGTTGTCGCGCTCGGCCTGGTCGATCGCGTCGCCCAAGGCCTGCTGCATGATCGGGCCCAGCGCGTTGACCTTGCCGTCGTCCATCTTGATGACGGCGACGGAGCCCTTGGTGCTGTAGTGGACCGGGGCGGTCATGGGTGCTCCTGCTCCTCGCCGTCAGGCGGACTGGTTGTGGTGTCTGCCCAGATCGTCTTCGGCGTTGCTCCAGCGCAGGCTGACATCGGTCGGTTCGTCGAGTTGGCGGGTGCGCCAGCGGTCTTGGGTCTCCCGCACCGCGGCGTTGATCCGTTCGATCTCGCTGCGGAAAACCTCGGGCCGGGTCTCCTTGCTGGCGTAGTGGAAATAGGTCAGCAGGCCGCGCAGCAGCTCCAGCTTCTCCTTTTCCCGCTTCGCCAGGTCGTGCGTGGTCATCAACTCGATGCGCTGGACGGGCGGCAGCGCATCCCAGTCCAGCACCACGTCGGTGCGCAGGGGAGAACGCTCGCGCTGCCAGAACCGCCGGCCGCGCGGCCGATCGGGGCGATCGTAGTAGCTGACGGTCCCGGTGAAGCGCGATTCGATGCCGCTGCCGATCTCGGCGCGGTCGAGCGCGGAGTCCCACACCAGCCGCCATTCCTGACCGGGCGCCAGCACCGGCAGCTCCCGGGGCAGCCGCAGCTCGACGACGTCGGCGTAGCCGTCGGTGGCGCTTTCGTATTCGGCCACCGTCGGCGGATTGACGAACGAGAACTCGATGTCGTAGGCCGCGGTCTGGCCGAAATTGCGGACCACGAGCTCGATCACGTGCCAGTCGGCGGAGTGCGGCTCCATGAACACCCCGACATGGGGGCGGGTTTGCTCGGCCGCCGCGCGGCGATTGCGGGTGATCTGGCTGTTGGTGAAGGCCAGTGTGACGACCGCGAGGGCGATCGCCGCCCACGCCGCCCACGCAATCCAGGTGCTGGACCCGACGTGCGTGACCCCATGCCAGCTGTCCTGGATCCAACCCATGGAATCCACCCTCCGCTTATATCACAGGGCCGGGCGCCGAATGGTCACCATCGAGCGATCGCCCGACGCTCAGCCACCCATCAGCATTCGCCATTGGTCAAGGTCTGCGGCGCGGTACACATAGTTGGACCGCTTGACGTCCGACAGCGAGGCGCTGGGCTCGGCCGAATACCAATGCCCCGGAAACACCGTCGGGTCGCCGGGCAGGGTGGCGAGCCGCTGCAGGCTGCGGTACATCTCGTCGGAATCGCCACCGGGGAAGTCGGTGCGACCGCAACCCTCCAAGAACAACGTGTCACCCGCGACGAGGCGGCCGTCGAGCAGAAAGCACTGGCTGCCCGGGGTGTGACCGGGGGTGTGCAGCAACTCGATCTCGATGTCGCCGATGCTGACCTTGTCGTGGTTCTCGTGCGCCGTCAGGTCGCCGAGGCCGATCCCGGTGACCCGCGAAACCCACAGCGCCTCATGGGTATTGACGTGCACCGGCACCGGGGCCCGTTCCAGCAGTTCGGCCAGGCCCTGCAGCGAGAAGCCCATCATCGATCCGCCCACGTGGTCGGGGTGGTGGTGGGTCACCAGCACCCCGGACAGGTGCATGCCGTCGGCCTCGAGGGCGTCCAGGAGATCGCCGGCGGCGTAGGCCGGGTCGACGACCACGCAATCACCGGTTTGCCGGTCGCCGATCAGGTACGCGAAGTTGCGCATCTGCGACGCCAACATGTCGTCGGCGGCGAAATCGCGACCGGAGAGCAGTTGACGAAAGTAGAGCCGATCATCGGACACGTGATCAGACTAGGACTCCGATCGCGGCGGGCCGCGGGTAGTCCGCCACCACTGAGATTGC
The DNA here is from genome assembly GCF_010731675.1 of Mycobacterium marseillense. Taxonomy (NCBI): domain Bacteria; kingdom Bacillati; phylum Actinomycetota; class Actinomycetes; order Mycobacteriales; family Mycobacteriaceae; genus Mycobacterium; species Mycobacterium marseillense. Next base: position 3,053,318 of record NZ_AP022584.1, on the reverse strand, counting down.
GGCGTCCAACAACGGCGCGACACCCCGTCTGAGCACCGGGTTAGGGCCGTTTCCAGTGGGTATGGTTGGCGCATGAGGAAGAAGGTCGAAATCGAGGTCGACCTCGATCTGGTCGACGAGGCGATCCGGCGCTTCCATGTCGCCGACGCGCGCGAGGCAGTCAATCTCGGACTGCGCACCCTGCTTCGTGAGGGCGCTTCCGCCGAAGAGGACGACGAGTACGACGAGTTCAGCGACCTCAACGCGTGGCGACCTCGGCACTCCAGCGAGACCGGGTGAGCCGCGCGGCGGTTACGTCAACCCGCGGATCAGCCTGGCATTTCGCGTAACCACCGCGCGCGGTTGTCCATCGGTACTCGTGGTTTGGTGCCGCTGCGAGCCAGGTTGTACCCTCTTTTAGGCCCGCGCGACTGATCGCTTCGGGTGAACGGCCCCCTTAGCTCAGTCGGTAGAGCGTTTCCATGGTAAGGAAAAGGTCAACGGTTCGATTCCGTTAGGGGGCTCGGCGGACGCCGAGCAGGCGTGGCGGCCCCGACCCCGCAAGGGGTGGGCAGAGGCGATGTAGCTCAGTCGGTTAGAGCGAACGACTCATAATCGTTAGGTCGCCGGTTCGAGTCCGGCCATCGCTACAACAGAACAGCACAGATCTTTTCAAGAATCGAGAGAGAACCGTCATGGCGTCCAGTACCGACGTACGGCCGAAGATCACCTTGGCATGCGAGGTGTGCAAGCACCGCAACTACATCACCAAGAAAAACCGCCGGAACGACCCGGACCGACTGGAGCTGAAGAAGTTCTGCCCCAACTGCGGTAAGCACCAGGCGCATCGGGAGACACGCTAGCGGCCGGCCCGCCAGCGTTTATTCCGATTGACTAGGTAGTTTAAGAATCGTGCCGTTAACCGAGAGCATCGTCGGGATGCACTACCGCTACCCCGATCATTACGAGGTGGAGCGGGAGAAGATCCGCGAGTACGCGGTCGCCGTCAAACACGACGACCCGGCGTACTTCGAGGAGAAGGCGGCCGCCGACCTCGGCTACCCGGGGCTGCCGGCGCCCCTCACCTTCGTCTCCGTCTTCGGTTACACCGCGCAGACGGCCTTCTTCAAGTACGCCAACGTCGCCGTCCAGGACGCACAGGTCGTGCAGGTCGACCAGGTGCTGAAGTACTTCGCCCCGCTTGTGGCCGGGGACAAGCTCTACTGCGACGTTTATGTGGAGTCGGTGCGTGTGTCGCACGGCACCCAGATCATCGTCACCAAGAATGTCATCACCAACGAAGCCGGTGACGTCGTGCAAGAGACCTACACGACCCTGGCGGGCCGTGCCGGCGAGGATGGAGAAGAGGGATTTTCTGATGCCACTGCGTGAGTTCAGCTCCGTGAAGGTGGGCGACCAACTTCCCGAGAAGACCTACCCGCTGACCCGCCAGGATCTGGTGAACTACGCGGGCGTCTCGGGCGACCTGAACCCGATCCACTGGGACGACGAGATGGCCAAGGTCGTCGGCCTCGACACCGCGATCGCGCACGGCATGCTGACCATGGGCATCGGCGGCGGCTACGTCACGGCATGGATCGGCGACCCCGGCGCGGTGACCGAGTACAACGTGCGGTTCACCGCCGTCGTGCCGGTGCCCAACGACGGGAAGGGCGCCGAGCTGGTCTTCAGCGGCCGGGTCAAGTCCGCCGATCCCGAGACCAAGTCCGTGACCATCGCGCTCACGGCCACCACCGGCGGCAAGAAGATCTTCGGCAGGGCCATCGCGTCCGCAACCCTGGCGTAGCCCGTGGCGCTCAAGACAGACATCAGGGGGATGATCTGGCGCTACCCGGACTACTTCGTCGTCGGCCGGGAACAACTGCGCCAGTTCGCCCTGGCCATCAAGAACCGGCACCCGGCCCACTTCGAGGAAGACGCTGCCGCCGAACTCGGCCACGAAGCGATCATCGCGCCGCTCACGTTCGGGACCATCTTCGCCAAGCTGGTGCAGCTGGATTTCTTCCGGCACGTCGACATCGGCATGGAGACGCTGGTGATCGTCCAGGTCGACCAGCGGTTCGTGTTCTCCAAACCGATCAAGGCCGGCGACAAGCTGTGGGCCCGCATGGACATCATGTCGGTGGACGAGCGTTTCGGCGCCGACATCGTCGTCACCAAGAACATCTGCACCAACGAGCAGGACGAGGTCGTCCTGGAGGCTTACACGACGCTGATGGGCCAGTACGCCGACAACTCCGCGAACCTGCGCTGGGACCCGGACTCCGGCCAGGTCGTCAGAACGGCGTAATTAGTATCTGACTCGCGCCGCGATGTACACTCGGACCTCGGGGTTTTCCCAGCACCAGCGCGCTTTCCGTGAGTCGAGCGATCGGAAGGCGCGCGTGTCATGTAAGCCCCGGTAGGTAAGCGCAGGTTGGCCTGCCAACCGCGAAGGGGCGTAGCTCAACTGGCAGAGCAGCGGTCTCCAAAACCGCAGGTTGCAGGTTCAAGTCCTGTCGCCCCTGCTGAAGACGGACGGGACACCGGCCGACGAGCGTCTGGTGACGATGCGGGCCCGAGGGCCTGAGGAGGAACCGGACACTAAGAATGTGCCATGGTGGACACTGGAAGGTGCGCCGCCACCGAGGTGAGACGGCTCTCGGGGTACCAGCAAACAAAGGAGCGCGCGGTGAGCGACGAAGGCGACGTTGCCAACGACGCCGCAAGCGACGGCACTGACACGACGGACGGCCGCGCGAGCGGTGTCCGGACGGCGGTGGTGACGCGGCCACAGCGCCCGACCGGTAAGCGGTCCCGCCAGAAGGCGGCCGACGCCGGCGAGGACGCCGACGCCGAGTCGCCGGACGAAATCGAGGCCTCCGGCAAGGACAAGGCCAAAAAGGGCGCCAAAGCCAAGAAGGCCGCCAAGCCGAAGAAATCCGCGGACAGCCGGGCCAACCCGTTCGTGTTCGTCTACAACTACCTCAAGCAGGTCGTTGCCGAGATGCGGAAGGTCATCTGGCCCAACCGCAAGCAGATGCTCACGTACACCTCCGTCGTGCTGGCCTTCCTGGCCTTCATGGTGGCGCTGGTCGGCCTGGCGGATTTCGGCCTGACCAAGCTGGTGCTGTTGGTGTTCGGCTGAGCGAGCGACGCCGCTTTCGAAGTGACGCGCTGTAAAAGTGACAGAGAGGATTCACACCGTGACTACCTTCGACGGTGACCCGTCCGCGGGTGACGCGGTCGACCTGAAAGAGACCGCGGAGGCCCCCGAGGTTTCGGAGGCTTCCGAGGCTTTGGAGGCTTCGGACGACACGGCGACCTCCGCGGATTCTGAGGCCACCGAGGCGAGCGCGGACGACGCCGACGAGCCGGCCGAAGATGTCGACCCGGCCGTCGCGCTCAAGGCGGAACTGCGCAGCAAGCCCGGCGACTGGTACGTCATCCACTCCTACGCGGGATACGAGAACAAGGTCAAAGCCAACCTCGAAACGCGTGTGCAGAACCTCGACGTCGGCGACTACATCTTCCAGGTCGAGGTGCCCACCGAAGAGGTCACCGAGATCAAGAACGGCCAGCGCAAGCAGGTCAATCGCAAGGTGCTGCCGGGCTACATCCTGGTGCGCATGGACCTGACCGACGACTCCTGGGCCGCGGTGCGCAACACCCCCGGCGTCACCGGGTTCGTCGGGGCGACCTCGCGCCCGTCGGCCCTGACGCTCGACGACGTGGTGAAGTTCCTGCTGCCGCGCGGCGCGACGAAGAAGGCCGCCAAGGGTGCGGCGACCACCGCCACCGCCGCCGAGGCCGGCGGGCTGGAACGCCCGGCCATCGAGGTCGACTACGAGGTCGGCGAATCGGTGACGGTCATGGACGGGCCGTTCGCGACGCTGCCGGCCACGATCAGCGAGGTCAATGGCGAGCAGCAGAAACTCAAGGTGCTGGTGTCGATCTTCGGCCGCGAAACCCCGGTCGAACTGACCTTCAGCCAAGTCTCCAAGCTCTAAACCGGCGCACCCGCCGGGCACAAACCAGGAAGGAACGAACAACATCTCATGGCCCCGAAGAAGAAAGTCGTCGGGCTGATCAAGCTTCAGATCCAGGCGGGGCAGGCCAACCCGGCGCCGCCGGTCGGGCCCGCGCTCGGTCAGCACGGCGTCAACATCATGGAGTTCTGCAAGGCGTACAACGCCGCCACGGAGAACCAGCGCGGCCAGGTCATCCCGGTCGAGATCACGGTTTACGAGGACCGCAGCTTCACGTTCGCGCTCAAGACCCCGCCCGCCGCCAAGCTGTTGCTCAAGGCCGCCGGCGTCGGCAAGGGCTCGGCCGAGCCGCACAAGACCAAGGTCGCCAAGGTCAGCTGGGACCAGGTCAAGGAGATCGCCGAGACCAAGAAGGCCGACCTGAACGCCAACGACATCGACGCGGCCGCCAAGATCATCGCCGGCACCGCCCGGTCGATGGGCATCACCGTCGAATAGCAGTACAAGAAAGCGTGGGAGGGCCAGCTGCGGCCCGCGGACCACGA